>NZ_JAJQRC010000001.1:0-323162 GCF_046533115.1 Treponema sp. TIM-1 | reverse complement strand
GTCAACACCGCGGAAAACCCCTCGGAAGGTGAAGTTTCATCATAATCATAAATCAAATTGTTGACCGGAGGGGCTTAACTTGTTGACATTGAATCAAAATCAGGAAAGACTATACCAAAATCATGTTCCATCTTGTAAGCAAGTGTAGGATTCATTACAACGTCATCTTCATCTATGGTAAGCATAAAAGGCGAGGTTATAGATTTTTGGGTCAAGGATGCCGGAACCAGTATCATCGGAGATGAGAAAATATCATTTGAATTGGTTTGCTCTGTCCAGTTTATAAAGCCAAAAGCCAGATGGAGTACATTTACACCTTGTTCTTCAATGATACTTTTTTTCTTTGATTTCAGGTTTCTCAAAGTTTTCTGCTGTTCCCTGGGAGGCTGGTTTGTTGTAATAACATTTACCAATAATTTCTTGGTATTGAGATTGACAGGGTTAGCATTTTCTTCGTCAAACTCGTCAATATAGGGAAATTCCAATGTCCTTCCTTTAACGACTACTTTATTCCATATTTCATCAAGGGTTGGAGTCTCAATTCTTAAACTTGACCGTTTTGTGTCCCGATAATTAAGAAGTCTGTTTCGTTTACCCAAGTCGAGAAGTTTCTTTTTCCACAAATCCATTTTTTGATCGATAATATTTACGCTTGTGTTTTTCGATGTTTTTCGTTTAATAAAACCGAGGTCGTAAAATACGGTAAACAATAATTCAGTAATTGAAACGCCTAAACTATAATTTCCCATAAAATATTTTAGTGCAGTCTGCCGGACAAATTGCATTTGTGTTTGATCATCAAACTCTTTTAATTTGAGTATCTCAAAATGCATATTATTTTCAAATAGCTGTAACAGCATCTTGATTTCCACGCGACTTTCATCACCGGTATAATCGCTGAGATATGCTTTTGTTAGCCTGGGATCATTGAGTATATCCTCGCCATAATCAATGAGGATGATTTTTAATGCGTCTGGAAGGGGCATACCCATATATTCAACATTCCTCCTGCCTAAAAATTCCTGTGATGGCCACATCATCACCACTGCCACGTTCTGACAATCTCGGTAGGAATTCCTGTAAATCCGCTTCGGCTTTAACGGGAATATGGGTAAATTTTTCAAGCAATTCCTCGTTAAACCGGAGATATTTTTCGGGTTCAAAAGAGTCTGCAACACCGTCTGTGGCTACGGTTATGCCTTTTATTGATTCAAAACCAAAATTTTCACGAAAATTCTTTATTGCGTCCGAATCGCACAAGGATGTTGTTCTGCCGAAAGCCAGGCGTTCATCTTCCGGTACTGGCAAACTGGCGATACCATCATTATCAAGCACAACAATAAGGCCATCGCCTATCTGAAGAACAAACCAGAAGCTGCCGGACATAAATGCAGCAAGCAATGTAGTTCCATATAAAAGAATAAGGTTTGAAGGATCGTCCATATCTATTTTATTGGAAATGCAAATTTCTTTTTCGGCATCCGTCAATGGATTTGTATTCAGGTGTTCAATCACCGAATTGCGCCATTGATAAATGATATTTCCTTCAAGCTGTTTCAGAAAGTCTGTTATTTCCTTGTTTTTTTGTTCAATACTTACCGCCTTCTTGTCAAAAAAAGCTGTTTTTTGCCGTAGGATTTTACCATAAAAATCATAAAGTGATTTCCTTGCAACGGAAACGGCAAGTTCAGAGCCTCTTTCACTACGAAAGTATTTTGCGCCGCCATGTCCATCAGCAACAAAAGCCATACCAATGTTAGAACCCAAAATAGCCTCGGCAGCATCCTGGCAAGGGATATTTTTTTCGATATGGCTTTTACCCTGGGCTTTTGCGCTGAATTTTATAAACATCTTTTTGTCCCAAATTTGCCGTATTCTACCAATCGTCGGCACTGGTTGAAATTTTGCTCAAGTCAGGTTCTGTTTGTTGTAAATCTTTTAACTGGTCAATCATCGCATCCTGCTTGGATTCTACCTGTCCGTTTTGCATGGGCTGGCTCTTGCTGCCAATTTGAGACGATGTTACCGAAACAAAGCGTATCATCTTCCGCAACGCCTCCGGGGTATGAACAGTTATCACCGCTTCGATATTTCCGGTAAATTCCCGAAGCACGTCAATGTTTGCGTCATCGCCAATAGCAACAGCGACTTTTATGGCATATTTATACCAGTTGTTTTGCTGCAAAGCCACAAGTCCGCTTTTGTAATCATCTGTCGGTTCACCATCAGACATAAGAAAAATTGCAGGAGCTACCGAAGCCGAGGGAGCGTTAAGAAATTTGTCTTTTGACAGTTTTGAGGCCAAATCCTTAAAGGCCGCACCCATATCCGTAACACCGTTTGCGGCAAGAGTATTCCATTGAAAATTTTCAACCGGAATGGGCGAAGGATGCATCCATTCACAACCGGAAGAAAATTTTAAGCAGGCTATTTTGAGGTCAACGTCTGAGCCGCCAATTCCCTGTAATTCAGGAAGCACTTCACGGATTGCCGTATTCACGGCGCCGATTTTAGTTCCTTCCATGCTGCCTGATGTGTCAACAATAAAAAACAAAACCATCTGACGTTTTACAATGCCTTCAACTTTGTCAAAAATACCCACTTTGTCCTCCTTTAACCTTTATGATTTTTCCGGCTGTTTCTTTGAATTGCAGTTCCAGATTGGCCACAATGGGAACAATCGAACCGTTTTCTATGTTTTTTCCTTCTCCATTCTCAGGGGTCATAAACCATGAATCACCTGAAAGGTTTTTTATTCCCCATAGGGAAGGATTGTTTTTATTCATTATTACTTCGCCTGTCACGGTGGTATAATCGTCATTACCGCCTCTGGTATGGCAGGCATAGAATTTTACGCCGGGGAACAGGGGAACGTTGTATTTCTCCAAGGCAAGGCGGAGCGGATAACTGTAGGAATGTCCGCAGCCGCACTTGATTGTTTCACCTGCCGGAAAATGGTTAAGGAACAGGTCATCTCCGCAAGACGGACATTCAAGTAGTTCATCCCGAAGGCGAACCAGTATTTTCTGCCATTCATTTTCCGGCAAACGGGCATTGGGGTTTTTCATGCCTTCCGCAAAGGACTTGACAAAGGCACTTTGTAAAAAATCAGGATACAGAGGCCACAGTTTTATGGGGTTGGGATGTACGCCTTTTACCGGGCGGTTCATCGCATTGTTTGGATCAAAAATAAAAATGGGGTTTTTACCATAAAGTTCAAATTCACATTGTTCCGTTATGCAGACGCTCTTTACATATTGTTCCCCCATAAGCGGGTCATGGCGGCAGAATAGTTTAAATAATATGACGGCTAACGAATGGCAATCGGTCAAAGAGTTGGGATGTGAAGTTCCACACACGATTTCCGGTGCCATATAACCGGGTTTCCCGCCAATGTTACCACTGTTCTTCTTGCCATCGGGGGTAACATTGTCATTGTCGCAAATGAGAATGTCGCCATTCTTTACATTGATGAAAAAATTTCCATCATTCAAATCCTGGTAACTTAATCCTTTACGGTGCAGGGAACGGAAACCATTTACAATATTTAGGGCCGAATTGATTACCATTTCAGTTGATGGAAATTCGACAGTTTTATTAAGGATGTCGGAAAATTCGGAATACTCTTTTGGACGAAGATTCATTACATAACCAAAGCTTCCGTTTTGTTCGTTGGTCATAAAAAGCGGCCAGAGAAATTTATTATCCGGCGGTCCTTCGGTAATATTCCGTTCCATGTTTTTTCGGAACGCGTCTTTGTCTTTGAATTTACAGGTATACCATTTGAGGGCATAGGGCTTTCCATCAATTCTTATGGAATAGACAATACCTTGCCCTCCCTGACCGAGTTTGTTTTCGATTTTGGCTGATGCCCCACCCAGAAGATTTACCTCTTCACCTTTTTTGAATTCAATCATAAGCCCTTTCCTTCAAATTCGATAGTGTCTACTGTATGATAATCGTCCCGCTGTCCGCACCAGGGACAGGTTAATTGTCCACTTTCACCAGACCAACAAAATAATTTACCACAAGAACACAATGCTATATTCATTGTCCCACAGTATGGGCAACCAGGATATTCAGAAGCAGCGATCATTGAACTGGTAATTTTTACTTTATCAAAACCTTCCCGTTTGGCTTTGCTTTCATTTATTTTGAAGGCCCAGGTACGAACCCAATCATGCTCCCTTTCTTCTATACGGATGCCAAACACGCCTTTTGAGGAAGGGCATTTGCAGAGAACGACATTAGCGTTGATTTTGGGTATTTTCTTCATCACTTGGGCCAATGGACGGTATAAACCCAATTGATGATATGAGGGATAAGGTAAATACCCAATAATACCAATGTTCCAAGAGCTATGTAACTCATAAAACACCTCATAATACGCCAATTTTGGCCTTTTTTCCTGTTTTTCGCAGGGTATGGACAGGTCTTTCACCCCCTTCCCACGTTGATTAGTGTATCGAAAATTATAGGTATCGACAAGACGGCGCAGTAAGACATCGAAAAAGCGACCGAAAAGAGGGGTTGAAATATTTTGAAAATGCAACCCAAATCTATAGACTTTCCGAGAGCTGAGAAGGCCGGAGGTCAAAATGGGGTTGCTCATGAACGAAAATCGGTAACACGAGAAATCAGAGGAGCATACCAAAAAGCGGGTAAGAAAGAAAAAGAGCCGACTCGGTAAAGGCGAAAGTTACATTTCCTAAATGTCCTACCTCCAAGGTTTCGGTTGCATTTTGAAATGTCTCATCACGCAGGGGGCTTTTATTGATAAATATCCCCGAGTTATTAGGGACAGCAAGGAATATTCTACCCACCCGGTGGGGAAACGTGAATCATACCGGCCGCTTTTTATGACTGTCTTTGCAGCCTTATGCCCGCTCAAGGAAACTCCCCCCCAATATAAAATGATTTTCTTTGTCCGTATTTACCTCAGCTCCTCCGGCTTTATAAAGGAAAGATCCCGTACAACCCTATCCGCCCCGGCGGCCCGGATCTCATTTTCCGGGAAGGTGGTAAGCAGGGCGAGGCAGCGCATCCCCGCAGCCTTTGCGGCGGCGATTCCTCCGACAGAGTCCTCCACTACCCAGCATTGGCGGGGATCGACCTTGATGCGCTGGGCCGCTTCCAGGAAAATATCCGGAAAGGGCTTGCGCCGCTCCACATCAAGGCCGTTGACTAAGGTGTCGAAAAAGTCGGCGGCCCCCTCTTCCCTGGTCCTTCCGTCTTTGATGGTACTATCCCCGGCTAGTCCTATTTCGGTCAGGTTTATCATCATCTTGGTATAATCCGTGCTGGTGGCCAGGGCGGTCTTGAATCCCAGGATGCGGCAGCGGCGGACAAAGGCCACCGAACCCGGCAGGGCCTTGAGTTTTCCCCTGACAATATCACCGTAAATAGCGTAGGTCCTCGCCTTATCCCGCTCAATGTCGAAGGCTTCTATGCCGTATTTTTCCGCTACTCCGCCGAGGAAGCGGTTTTCCCCCAGTCCCACAAAGGGAAGGAAGTCCCCGTGGGTAACCACCTGGTGGTGGATCTCCTGAAACATCAGCCGCGCTGCTTCGGCAATAAACCACTCCGAATCGGTAAGAACCCCGTCCATATCGAAAATTATTCCCTGATCGGTCTGTCTCTCCATGATTTCTCCATAAATTATATAATTTTTACTTATCCCGCTATGGATATAGAGTACTTATTCATTCTATAATAAAACAAGCTTAATTATGAAGAACCAATCGGGGGTGTAATGGCAGGAAGTCCTCGTTTATCCCTATTGTTAGACCTGGTACATCAATTTTCTATATATGGGGAATTTGAAACCGCCGCACCCTTTGGGTCCGGCCATATCAACGATACCTTTGTGTCCCAGTGGAACCAGGCGGGGACCAGGATACGATATCTGCATCAACGGATTAACGAAGGGGTATTTGTCCATCCCGACGAGGTAATGGAGAATATTGAGCGGGTCACCGGTCATATTGTGAAGAAGCTCGCCACCGCCGGTATTTCCGGGAGGAGCCGCCGGACCTTAACGGTGGTTCATTCCCGGGATGGCAAGTCCTGGGTCCGGGATGCCGAGGGCGGCTGGTGGCGGACCTATCTATTTATAGAAGGAACCCATACCCTGGAATTAGCCTCCTCCCCGGACCAAGCCCGGTTTTTGGGAAAGAGCATCGGCAATTTCCAGAAGCAGCTTGCGGACCTTGGCGGGGAGCGGCTCTACGAAACGATTCCGGACTTTCATAATATGGAAAGCCGGTACCGCCGTTTTTATGGGGCGGTTTCCGGGGACACCCTTGGCCGGGTAGGGCAGGTGCAGGAAGAAATCGCCTTTATGAAAGAAAACGAAGAACGGGGAGGCATCCTTATCCGGGCCCTCCGGGAAGGACGAATCCCTGAACGGATATGCCACAACGATACCAAGATGAACAATATTTTCATCGACGATGAACACTCCCAGGCCCTCTGTGTGGGAGACCTGGATACGGTTATGCCCGGAACCAGCCTTTTCGATGTCGGAGATCTGATCCGTACCGTTACTACCCGGGCGGAGGAAGATGAACGGGATCTCTCTAAAGTTAAATTTGACCTCTGTTTTTTTGAGGCCCTGCTGGAGGGGTATCTGTCGGAGGCTCTGGGATTTCTCCTGGAGGAGGAAAAGGCCCTCATCCCTGAATCGGGACGGAACATTACCCAGATTATGGGGCTTCGTTTCTTGACCGACTATCTTGAGGGGGATCATTACTATCATATTGCCCGGCAGGATCATAACCTGGATCGTTGCCGCAACCAGATTGCCCTTATCAAATCCATGGATGCCCAATGGCAGGCGATCCTGGATACAACCGCGGCGATCTGTGAACGGCTTCGGCCCGAGACCGGATCGCAGATCAAAACCGAACCGGCTTACCAGTAAACCGTGGGGGATTAAGTTCTTTAGAAAGGGACAAAACACCCCAGTTTCCCCCTGTTTTTGCCTTCACATTTTTTGTAAGCAGGTCCTGGATTTGAAACAGCCCTGGGTATCATGTCTAACCCCCTTTATAAAAAATGCCGATATTCTTATCGTATGAATGCCCTTGCCGTCTTATATGGAGGCAGCCTTTCGGAGGCGGCCTTGGAAAATGTTTTTTCCGGTAAAAATGCCCTGGAGTGCGCTCTGGAAAGGGCCGGATCTTTTCCGGGGGTGAATAAAATTGTCCTGCTGGCAGGGGAGGACTTGGAAACCGGAAAGGTTTCCGCGATCCCCGGCCAAAGGTATTTTGAGGGTATTACCCGGCCGGTATGGACCAAAAAGCTCCTCCTGGATACCCTGGCCGATATTTCCCAAGGTTTTGACCTTACCTATTATGCCTGGGCGGATTGTCCCCTGCTGGACCCCATTCTTGCCGGGACCATCCAGGAACGGCATACCCGTTATGGGGCGGAATACTCCTATGCCGACGGCTGGCCCTATGGCCTGGCTCCGGAACTCCTCTCCCCGGGTACGGCGGGGATCCTTTCAAAAATCCTGGGAGATTCCGATGAACCGGTGGAACGGGACGCAATCTTTTCCGTAATCCAGCGGGATATTAATTCTTTTGATATAGAAACCGAGATTTCCCCGGTGGATCTCCGGCAGTATAGGCTGAACCTCACGGCGGATTCAAAACGGAACCTGCTGATCCTAACCCGCCTGATTGGAGCGGGACTTTCCGGCGTCCAGGGGGTGGAGGGGATCCTCGCTGAAAAACCCGAACTCCTCAGGACGCTCCCGAATTTTTACCCCATCCAGGTTTCCGGTCCCTGCCCCCAGCAATGCGAGCTCTGTCCCTATCCCCGGCTCGGTCCCCAAGAAGGCTTCATGGATATCCGCCAGTTTGAGTCACTGCTGGATAAAATCATAGGCTTCTCCGGGGATGGGGTGATAGATCTCTCCCTGTGGGGTGAATTATCTCTCCATCCCCATAAGGAGGAGTTGATCCGCCTGGTCTTAGATCGGCCCAGCCTCTCCCTGGTGATTGAAACTTCCGGTATCGGCTGGAAACCGGAGGGGCTGGAAGCCCTGGCCGCGGAGTCTGCCCAGGCGAAAAAACGGAAGACCTCCCTGGCCCCGCTTTCCTGGATAGTCTCCCTGGACGCTCAGGACCCGGAACACTACCGGAAACTCCGGGGCCAGGGCTATACCGAAGCCATGGAATGTGCCAAAAAGCTCGTAACCCTCTTCCCGCGGGACGCCTATGTTCAAGCGGTCCGGGTTAAAGGGTTTGAGGATGACATAGAACAGTTTTACCGGACCTGGAAAAAAGCCGGGGCCCGTATCATTATCCAAAAATACGATAGTTTTTGCGGTTTTCTCCCGGATTTACAGGCATCAGACCTTTCCCCCATACAGCGCAGGCCCTGCTGGCACCTTATGCGGGACATGGCCATAACCCTGGACGGGACGGTTCCCCTGTGCCGGGAAGAACTTTCCTCCGGAAGGAGCCTGGGAAACGCATTAAGGGATCCCTTGGAGCTTATTTGGTCCCGGGGAGAAAAATTCTATATGGAACAGTGTATTCCGGAATATTCGGGATTGTGTGCGAGGTGTGATGAATACTATACCTACAATTTTTAATGATACCATGCCTTCCTATACCGCCGTAGGCGGTGTAGAACGGAGCGCTTCCACCGGACTTTCGGCGATACTTCTCAACCGGGACGGCCGATACCCCCGGCGAACCCTGTTTCAGGAACTTGAAAAAATAGGGTTCGATTATATCATTTCCATGGAAGGCCCCCAGGAGCGGTATGATATAGAAGAATTATCCGGCAGGTTTCCCTCGGTACGGTTTATCCTCCTTAAAAAAATGATAAGCCCCGGGGAACAGATAAACCTGGCGGTCTCCGAATTAACTAGCCCCCTCTTTTTTGTACTCTGGAATGATCTGCGTCTTCTCTATGGGGGAGGGGCGGAAAAAATCGCGAATCGTTTTTTGTATAATTCGGAGCAGGTATCCCCCGGGCAGCAAAAAAATACCGGCCATCGGCTTTGTACGGTCCCGGTTATTCAGAATTCCCAGTTTGAAACCCTCCCAACCTTGATTGTTCCGGCGTTTTTACAAAAAAACCTTAAAACCTTCCCGGTGGCCCCCCTCAAGGAAGGCCTGTCCACCCTCTATCCTTTTGACGGGGTAGGAATTTATGACCGGGATCGTTTTGTCATGCTTGGGGGATTTGACGGAACCTTAAAAAATCTTCATTGGCAGCTTATGGATTTTGGTTTTCGGGCCTATCTTTGGGGCGAGGAAATCCAATGTACCCAGCTGGTCCGCTTGTGTTATGACGGAGAAGTTCCGGCGGAGGATAGTACCGCCGAAGAAAGTTACCGGCGTTTTTATCTCAAAAATTTGGCGCCGGTATTCAGGGGGGATAGCGCCCATATCCCCTTACGGCGTTTTCCGGGATACCTCTTCAGAACCGGATTTGATCCCTTTTCCGCCTGGGAAGATTTTTCCGCGGCCCGGCGCTGGGTCAAGACCAACCGTTTCCGTTTTCGAACCGACGCCCGGGTGATAACCGACCGCTGGGTCCATCCCGAATCATGACCGCCCTGGTTCTTCAGGCGAGACTTGATTCCAGCCGCCTGTACCGCAAGGCCCTTTTGCCCCTGGACGGAAGACCCCTCATTTCGTTGGTAATGGAAGCCTTAAAAACCGTTCCCGGTGATCTGCATATCCTCGCCTGTCCTGAGGATAGTTTTCGGGAATTCCTCCCCCTGGCGGAGGCGGAGGGATTTGAATTGGTTTCCGGTCTCAAGGAAGATGTTTTAGGCCGTTACGCCCAGGTAATCCGTCGTTTTTCCCCGGACCGGATCATCCGGGCAACCGGGGATAATCCCTTTGTATTTGCCGATGCCGCCGCCGCCATAAACCAAGAGGGGACAGAGCTTGGCGCGGACTATGCCGGGTATAGCGGTCTTCCCTATGGGGCCGGGGTAGAATCGGTATCCGCCGAAGCCCTGCTTCGAGCGGAACGGGAAGCCGCTGCCCAGGCCGAACGGGAACACGTCTGCCCGTACCTCTACGGCCATCCTGAATGGTTCCTCCTCCACCGGCCCCTGGCTCCGTTGATCTGGCGGGAGCCCTCCCTGCGGCTTACGGTGGATACCCCGGAGGATTATCAACAAGCCCAGGCCCTCTCCCAAGCCTTGACAAAGGCTGCCCCGGGAAGGGCCCGGTACCGGGGGGAGACTATTATCGGTATATCGAAAAGACTCTTTCGGGAAACAGGGGGGCTTTCATGAAGGCCGGACCGGTTTTGGTGATTCCCGCCGTTGAAACCGGCAGGGGAGGGGGACATCTGATCCGGTCCCTCACCCTGGTGCGGGATCTCCGTTCCCTCGGCAGGGAAGCCTATCTTTATCTGCCGGTTATTTCCGGGGAAAGGGCTGACCCGGATTATCCCGGGGATATCGCAGGCTTTGTAGCATCCTTTGATCCCGCCTGGATGATCGATGCCCGCCAAAGGCCGGAAGAAAAAAAATGGGATCTGGTCATAGTGGATAGATTCAAAGTTTCCCCCGAGGAATTCCGGATCTGGTCGGCCTGGGGGCCCCTGCTGGGTATCGATGAGGGGGGGGACCGACGGGATTATTTTGATTTTCTCCTGGATCTGCTTCCCGGTCCTCCGGGGATCTCCCCGCCCAATATGACTTCCCCGGAACTCCTCCCGCTGCCGAAAAACCGGCGTCCTTCTTTTTTTACCTCCCCCCATGCAGTACCGGGACCGGTCTGGGAAGATTCCCCGGCCTCCCTCAAGGTTCTGATAAGTTTCGGTGCCGAAGACCCCGCAGGGCTTTCCCTTTCCGCCGCCCAAGCCCTGGTCAATCCCGGGGTAGAAATTACCCTCCTCTTGGGCGGCTTGCATAACAAGGCCGCTGCCCTGCAAGCCCCGGTGGAACATGGGGAGATCCGGGTTTTGAAAAAAATCGGAGAACTCCGGGAAAAACTCGCCGAATATGAACTTCTGATTACCCATTTGGGGCTTACCGCCTTTGAAGCCCTCCATGCCCGGGTACCGGTACTCCTGGTGGCTCCCGGTCCTTACCACGAAAAGCTGGGCCGCCGGGGGGGCTTTGTTTCCGCGGGGATCGGCAAAAAGGGGACGAGCCGGCTTGCCGGTTTTTTATATACGAAAAACCGGCTGGATCCCCAAAAGCTGCATGCCATCGCTTTGGCATCTGAAAAAATCGCCCGCCGTTATAATCTGGACGGAGATCAGCGGCAAAGTCTCGCCTCCCTTCTCCGGGACCTTAGTCCAATCCTCCCTCCTGTCTGTCCGGTCTGCGGCGGCAGGGATTGCCGGGATCACCGGGTCCTCGCCCGGTTTCCCCGGCGAACCTACCGTTCCTGTCCTCGCTGCGGTATGGTCTATATGCTCCGGTTATCACAACCTTCTATAAAATATGAAACCGATTATTTTTTCGGTGAGTATAAACAACAATACGGAAAGACGTATCTTGAGGATTTTTCCAATTTGGTAAGGATGGGAAAATCCCGGCTCCGGCGGATCCAATCCCTGCTCTCCCGACCGGGGGAAAGGTGGCTCCTGGATCTGGGCTGTGCCTACGGTCCCTTTCTTACCGCTGCCCGGGAGGGGGGATTTTCCCCGGTGGGCATGGACCCCGCGGAAGATGCCGTCCGGTATGTCCGGGATGAATTAGGTTTCTCTGCTTTTCAGGGCCTTTTCCCGGATTCACCCCCGGAATTCCAGGACCGGAGCTTTGAAGTGATCACCCTCTGGTATGTGATCGAACACTTTAAAGATCCCCAGCGGGCACTGCGCGAAATAAACCGTCTCCTTAAACCCGGCGGAGTCATGGCCTTGGCAACCCCCTCTTTTGGCGGAATTTCCCGTCTGAAGTCCCGAAAAAAATTTCTTGAAAAAAGTCCCTCCGATCACTGGACCCTTTGGCATCCCCGCCAATGCGAAAAAATTCTGGGTTCCTTTGGGTTTGACGTAAAAAAAATTCTGATCACCGGCCATCACCCTGAACGATTCCCCCTGGTGGGGCCTTTTTTGACCAAAAAGACCGGCTGGGCCTATGGTTTTTTTTATCGGATCAGCGTGATTTTTGGCCTGGGGGATACCTTTGAGGTATACGCGATAAAAGCAACGGAAGAATAAGAAGGAGAATAGTTCCATGACCTTTACCCACAATGAACGGATCTTGATCCTGGGTGCGGGAGTTATGCAAGGCCCCGCCCTGAGAACAGCCAGGGAAATGGGGCTTAAAACCGTGGCCGTAGACGGGGATCCCCAGGCGCCCTGCGTCTCCTGGGCGGATCGTTTTGAGTGTATTGATCTAAAAGATACGGAGAAGATCACCGCTTTCGGACGGATGCTCCAGGCTGAAGGAGGGCTTTCGGGGATAATGACTGCGGGAACGGACTTTTCCGCCTCCGTTGCCTATGCCGCGGAAAAATTGGGCCTGCCGGGGATCCCCTATGAAGCGGCCCTCAACGCCTCCGACAAGGAACGGATGCGTCAATGCTTTAAACAGGCGGGGCTGCCCTCCCCGGAATTTATGGTCCTCCGGGAGCATCCCCGGCCGGGTTTTACCCTTCCCTTTGGGTATCCCGTGGTGGTAAAACCGGTGGATAATATGGGGGGACGGGGCTGCCGCCGGGTGGATTTTCCCTCGGGCCTGGAACCGGCGGTGGAAGACGCCTTCGGATTTTCCCGATCCGGCAGGGTCATTGTGGAGGAATACATGGACGGGCCGGAATTTTCACTGGACGCCGTGGTATATCAGGGGGAAGTCACCCTCTGCGGCTTTGCGGACCGGCATATCTATTTTCCCCCCTATTTTATTGAAATGGGCCATACCATGCCCAGCGGTCTTGAGGATACATTGCAGGCGCAGGTACTAAAAGTTTTTATTGCGGGGATCCGGGCCCTGGGCATTACCCTGGGAGCGGCCAAGGGGGATCTCAAACTCAGTTCCCGGGGACCTATGATTGGCGAAATCGCCGCCCGTCTTTCCGGGGGGTATATGTCGGGCTGGACCTATCCCTATGCCTCCGGGGTGGAATCTACCCGGGGGGCAATCCTCGCCGCCCTGGGGAAAAAACCCGAAGCCCTGGTCCCATGCCGGAATTGGACCAGCGCGGAACGGGCCTTTATCTCTATCCCCGGCAGGATCCGGTCCATCCGGGGATTGGAGGAAGCGGGAGCCGCCGAACATATCAGGGACCTGTTCCTCAGGGTCAAAACCGGGGATCGGGTCCGTTTCCCCGAAAACAACGTGGGTAAATGCGGTAATGTCATCAGCGCCGCCCCTTCCCGGGAAGCCGCCGTTGCCGCGGCGGAAGGGGCGGCCGGTTTCATCGGGATCCGCCTGGAAGCGCCGGATGAGGAAACAGAAATCTTCCTCGCCGGAGGTCCTTTCCCCGGGGCAAAAAATCCGACGGCCCATATTCCCCCTGCCTTCCGGGTTTCCCCCCGTATCCTGGACCGTCTTTCCCTGCTGCCGGACCCGGTGGTTCCCCCCGGCGGGGGAGGGGATTTTTTCATCCTTCCCTTCCCGGAATTCACCGAATCGGGTATCCTGGATTTTATGGGCAGGTCCGTGGAAACATCCCTCGCCATGGTACGGAATTTAACCGGGGTTTCTCTCCCTGTGGGGGCGGAAAACCGCGAAGGCCGGATCCCCCTGGGCCGAAGCTTTTGGGCAGCCCTGATCCGCGGCGGCTACCAGGGCGGGGCATACCGGGTGGATCGTCTGGTTTACGAAATAAAGACCGGGAGGATCCTTGAGTCATCATGACCGGTCTAAAAAGAGGGTGTGGTATATTTTTACTCCTTATGATACTCCCCGGGGTATTTCTTGCCGCCCAAAGCGCGGACCGGAAGCCCCCTGAAAAAATTCTCGCCCTGGACGAAACTTTGAGCCGGCTTGGGGCGGAACTTTCCTGGGATCCCTTTTTTTATTCCGGGATTTTATCGATTTCCGGACATTACGCCGTTTTTGAGGCGGGGAATGCCGGGGAGGAGGGGTTTCTCCTGGTTGACGGCAGGGAACTCCTCCGGGTTCCCGTCCCGTACCTGGAAAGGGACGCCCTCTGGTTCCCTGAAGCCTTTGTGGTTTCCCTCAAGGATATGCTGGATACGGTCCTTCGGGAAGAAAGCAGCCGCTTCCGGATTGCCGCGATCATCCTGGACCCCGGTCATGGCGGTAAGGATACCGGGGCGGTGGGGAACCATATTATCGACGGAAAGCAGGTCCAGGCCGTTGAAAAGGATATTACCCTCAAGGTTGCCCGGGATATTCATTCCCGGTTGACGGCGGTTTTTCCTGATAAACGGATCCTCCTCACCAGGGATAACGATACCTATCCCACCCTGGAAAAACGGGTAACCATCGCCAATTCGGTTTCCCTCAAGGAGAACGAGGCCATTCTATTCATATCGATCCACGCCAATGCCTCGATGAATAAAAAAGCCCGGGGATATGAGGTATGGTATCTTACTCCGGAATACCGCCGAACCCTCATTGATGAAGAAAAATCCGGGGATCCCGCTGAAATTTTATCCATCCGCAACGCCATGCTGGAGGAGGAATTTACCACCGAAAGTATCATGATGGCCCAATTCATCATGGACCGTTTTAACGAGCAGGTGGGGTCCCTGTTACCGTCCCGGGGTATCAAGGCGGAAGAATGGTTTGTGGTCCGGAATGCCCGGATGCCTTCGGTACTGGTGGAATTGGGCTTTGTCACCAACGAAGAGGACGTCCGGCTTATGATCGACGATGGCCACTTGAAGAAGTTTTCAGGATCCATATATAGTGGTATTATAGATTTTGTGACCATGTTTGAACGATCCGGAGGATTTACCGCCATTCCATGAAGAGGGCAATCACGGGAATTTACCTAAAAACCTTCCGTTTTTTCGCGGAAAAACCTAAAAGGCGGCTGATATATCTTTTCATTTTAGCCTGCTTTGCCCTGGTTGAATTTGTTCAAAATGGGCTTGTCAGAAAGACCCTAATGTTTTATACTATTGAGAAGGGAAAGGTGGTGGTCGAAGAGCGGTTTTTTCCCCGATCCGGTTCCCGGGAACTTGATATACGGCGATATATAGAAGACGTCCTTCTGGGTCCGGCTACTCCGGATGTGGCTCCGCTTTTCCCCCGGGAAACCAAACTTGAGTCCCTTTTATACCGGGGAGATACCCTGTATGTCGGCCTGTCTGAAACCGCGGCGTTGCCGCCCTTGGAAGGGGGAAATGTTTTTACGAATCTTCAGACTTTATATTCAGAAATTCAACAAAATTTCCGATATATAAAAGATGTTAAATTTTTTATTAAAGGAAACGAAGTTTTCTTACGGTGATTTTGGAAGAATTTTATATATAAAGGGGGAAATACACGAAAAAGCGTTGACAAATTAAACATTTCTCGTATACTTTTATTATTAAGATTACGGAATTCTATGAATTAAAGGAGCTTTGAATGAAACGGATTTTCATTCTTGTCGCCATCGCGTTGTTTATCGTGGGATCTTTATTTGCCGAAGAAGCCATATTAATTGACTTCTCTAAACTCACGGCGGATATCGTTGCCAATCAGGATAATCAACCAACTCAAAACCGTGCGACCGCGATGGATTATGCCAATGTCGCCGGCGGCAGTTTCACTACCGAACAAAAATCGGTGATGAAAACCTCCCTTGCCATAACCAATTGGGATGTGGTACTTGCGTCCTCCTCCCGTACGGTGGGGAATCAGGTCAGTAGCTATACTCAGGAAGCCCCTTCCAAGCAGTGGGGTACGGTGATGGGCGTCCGGATCCATTTTCCCGTGGAAAATTGGAATTCCTGGGCCATTATAAAGCCACCCTTTGATATTCCGGCCTTTGAACCCCAAGCGGAAGTTGACGATGATGGTAATGTCCAGGCGGCGGAAGGAGACGGGATTACCGGTCCAAGCCGTTTTGAAGATGGTTATGGGGTCGTAAAAAATGTGGGGACCATTAAATCCGTAGCGGTTAATGCCTATGGTCTTAATTTCCCCCATTCCGTGTCCGCCATTCTTATTGATGCCCAGGGAAACAGCCAGACGGTGTTTATGGGTTACTTAAACTATGACGGCTGGGGAGAGCTCCGGTGGGATAATCCCGGCTATATTACCGAAGTTCGAAACCGGGAATTACGCTTGTATCCCCTCTATCCCCAATCGACTCCCTTTGTAAAATTCGGCGGTTTCCTTATCCAGCGGGACGGCGCTAAGGAAGGCGGGGATTTTATCGGTTACTTTAAGGATGTTAAGATCATCTACGATAAAGCGGTGCTTGATACCGAACGGGATATTGATGATGAAGCCCTATGGAACATCATCAAAGAACGGGAAACCGCCAAAAAGGTATGGGAAATGGAGCGTTTTGGGCATGAGCAGGTACTGCGGTATCTGGAATCTCAGAAACAAGCGACCGAGAGTACCTTTACTCCTACCCCAACAAACAACGAATAGGGTAGGGTTGTTTCAAACGGTCAAATTTTGAACCGGAGAGGCTTTCCCGAAACTTCAGGTTTTGGGAAAGCTTTTATAAAGTGGAAGAGCGATCTGACGTAATGACTGGTTTAGGTGCTTTTTCCCAGGTTAGTTTCAAATCCCACCGGATTTGAAACGGAGGTAACTGTCCAAAAAATCACTTTGATTTTTTGGACAGTTTTTTTTGTAATCAACACCCCCACCGCAAGCGGTCGGGGTATGTTGTTCTCATAAGGTATTTGACTCAGGGTACATACCCTTAGTTCCGCCCCAAGGCTCCCCCGCGTGAGCGGGTTCTTGGGTATGTACCCTTCGCAACGAATCAGGGCTTTTAATACTTCGGCTAGGAATAGGGCAATGAATAATACCGGATTACCTGATAGAAATAGCTTACAGGGGATTTATGAAAAACACCAAGAAATTCGGGCCATGGTTTCCAAGGATCTGGAGGATCTCATCGAAGAAGCGGTCTTCCGCCTGCCGTCCCGTCCTACCGTTAAGGGACGGATCAAAGATTTTTCCAGTTATTATAAAAAATATATAAAACTTCTCAAAGAAAATGCCCATTCTAAGGATCCGCCCCTGATTACCGATTTGATCGGAATCCGGATCGTATGTCCGTTTATCGATGATATCCCCATAGTAGAGGAAGTTATCAAAAAGAAGTTCGATGTGATTGAGGTGGATCGTAAGGGCGCCGACTATACCTTCAAAGAATTCGGATATGAATCCACCCATTTATTGATAACTGTTCCCGATACGATCCTGGAGGAACGGGGATTTTGCGGAGTAGAGGTGGTGGAGATCCAGATCCGTACCATTCTTCAAGAGGCCTGGGCGGAGGTGGAACATGAACTGGTATATAAGGCCGAATTTACCCCCTTTGACGAACCGATGAAGCGTAAATTGGCGGCGGTTAATGCCAGTCTCGCCCTGGCGGATATCACTTTTCAGGAGATCAGAAACTATCAACGGCAGCTCAACGAGGAATTGGAGAAACGGCGGGGTTCTTTTTTTAAAAAAATTGAGGAATCCATTGACAACCGTTTATTCAGCGAAGAACAGCAGGTGGAAGAAGAAAAAGAATACCGGATGGAATCTTTACCGGCCGAAAAGGCATCCATTGATGATCTGCTCCTCAATGCCCTCTATGCCCATAATAAAAATAAATTTGATGATGCGATACGGTTCTACAGCCGTATTCTGGAAATGAAACCCAATAATTTTATTGCCGCCCTTATCTATAAACACCGGGGGATGGCGAATTTTGCCCAATCCTATTATGAAGACGCCGTCGAAGATTTTTCCCGATCATTGGAACTGGACCCTAAATCTTATAAGGCCGCCTATTACCGGGGAGTGGTCAGATCGGTGGAACAGCAATATGCCGCGGCTATTGACGATTTTACCCTCGCCCTCAAGATAAACCCCTACCAAAATTTCTGCTTCTACCGCAGGGGACAAGCCTACTACCACCTGGGCGACTATCCCCAGGCATTGGCGGACTGCGAAGCCGCCCAGGTATTGGATCCTGATTCCGAGCAGATTAAAAAATTCAAGGCCTTACTCGTGGAAAAGTTGAAAATGTAGGTTTTCCGGCCTGAGTTTTTATAATGTTTTTCCCGTGAGGACCGGTCTTTAGGGCGTATACCGGCGGTTGATGTTTTTCGCTATCTCCAAAAGTCTTTCCCGGTTATTGAGTTCCGGGTCGTCTATTACCGTTTCCAGAAGTTCCCGAAGGATTATCCCCATATGGGGCCCCGGTTTTACCCCGATATCCTGTAAATCCTTGCCCGATACCGCCAGGTCCTTGAGGGTAAAGGCCCGGCCCTGGGCCAATACCCCATCGATGCGGTTGATGAAGGGAACCAGGAAGTCCCCGCCGGGTTCTATTCCGGCGGTGGCATAGGTATCGGCTCTTCTTACTTCCAGGAGATCCCGGATTTTATCTTCCCCCACCCGGATAATGAACCGTCGTACCGCCGCATCACTCCAGGATTCTTCATAAAAAAACATATGTTCCGCCACCAGGTGAACCACCTCTTCTATGAAGGCATGGGGGTAACGGAACCGTCTGAGGATATTCCGGGTCAGCAGGGCGGATTCCCGGTCATGGTGGTAGAAGGTCCATATTCCCGATTCATCCATTTTTCTGGTCGGAGGTTTACCGATATCGTGGAAGAGGCTTGCCAGCCGTACCTGGGCGGGGGCCTTTTTCCGGGCGGAATAATCACAGGCCAGGAGGGAATGGTCCAACACATCAAAGCGGTGAAATCCCTTCTGAAGGATACCCCGGCAGCATCCCAATTCGGGCAATAAAAGTTCCAGGAGCCCGGTTTTTTCCATAAGCAAAAAGGCAATGGAGGGTTCCCCGGAGGCGATGATTTTGTCCAGTTCATCCCGGATCCGTTCCGGGGCGACCCGGGCGGTGATCCCCAGGGCACCGGGAATGGCCGCCAGGGTGAGGGGTTCCACCTCAAAACCCAGTTGCGCGGCAAACCGAACTGCCCGGAGCGGCCTGAGTCCATCCTCACGAAACCGTTCTTCTCCCGATCCTACACAGCGGATAATCCGGTTTTTGATGTCCTCCCTCCCGCCAAAGGGATCCACCAACGGTCCCTGGGGTAGGGCAAAGGCCAGGGCGTTCATGGTAAAATCCCGGCGGGACAGATCCTCTTCTATGGCCGCGGCATACCGGACCTGATCCGGATGGCGCCCGTCGGTATAGGCGGACTCGGTACGGAAGGTGGTAATCTCCAGGGAACGTCCCTTATAGTGTACGGTAACGGTCCCGTGGCTTATTCCCGTAGGAATGACCCGCCGGAACATGGTCATAACTTCCTCGGGTAGGGCATCGGTGGCAAGATCCCAATCCTGGGCCCGGTGATGGCGGAACAGATCCCGAACCGCTCCGCCCACGAGATATACCTTTTTTCCCCGCCCCCTAAATACGGCGGCCACCTCTTTAAGGATGGGATGAATAAACGGATTGCCCATGGTTAAGCACTATACTATAATTAATTTCTCAGGGAAAGGGAGGATCGTTGCGGGGTATCGTCTTTATCGGAGGGTTGGGGCCCGGGGCAGGGCAGTGCCGCAGGTTAAGCCGGGGGGCGGATCTTATCATTGCCGCCGATTCAGGGCTTATCGCCGCGGAGGATGCGGGTATTCATCCCGACTGGATAGTGGGGGACATGGATTCTCTTACGGACCTGGGGCGTTTAAAAAAATATCCTGCGGGCCGGATCCTCCGGTATCCGGAAGACAAGGACTATACCGATACGGAACTGGCCCTGCGGCTCCTTTGGGACAAGGGCTGTGACGAAACCTGGCTTTTAGGCGGGGGAGGGGGGAGGATCGATCATCTTTTTGCCATCCGTTCCCTTTTTGAACGGGACCCAAGCCCCGTCCGTTGGATCACCGCGGAAGAGGACATCCGCGCCGTTGCCGGGACTTTATCCCAGGAACTTCCCCCGGGAAGCCTGGTGTCGGTTTTTCCCCTGGGCGCCGGTCCCTGGAAAGTGGAAAGCCGGGGCCTGCGGTGGCCCTTGGATGATCAACCCTGGGCTCCGGGTTTTTTCGGTATCAGTAATATCGCCCAGGAAGGGCTTTTTTCCATAAAAGTAACCGCAGGCCGGCTCCTGGTGGTCCTTCCCCAAAACAAGTTTTCCCGTATGGAATAGTCCCCGCCGCCGGTCCCTATCCCGTCAGATCCGCCGTAAGGGATCCGGTAAACCGGATAAGATCCCCGGGCTTGAGGATAATCTGCATACCCCGGGTCCCGGCGCTGACGCCGATGGTCTCAAAAAGTTCCGCGGTTTCGTCAATGAGGGTAGGGAATTTCTTCTTCATGCCGATGGGGGAACAGCCGCCCCGGATATAACCGGTTAGGGGTTCCAGGTCTTTTATGGGGATAAGGGCGGCGCTTTTTTCCCTCATAGCCCGGGCGGTTTTTTTCAGATCCAATTCTTCCCCGGCGGGGATACAACATACCCAATACACCCCGGAACTTCCCTGTAAAACCAGGGTCTTGAAAACCCGTTCCGGGGGCATTCCCAGTTTTTCCGCGGCATGAAGGGCCGATAGGTCGGACTCATCCACGGGGTACTCCCTTATCGTATACTGAATTCCCGCGGCATCCAGGAGGCGGAGGACATTGGTTCTCTTGGCACCGGATTTTGCCATGCTGCTACGCCCCCTCCGATCAGATCAACCAAGACCCCGCAAAAAGGACAATGCCGCCGCCCCCGAGGGAGGGCAGCCGGGACAGGAGGCGTTAAAACCCGCGGTACAGCGCCCTATTCCGATATTTCCCTTTTTCCCCCGGAAACCCTGGCCTATGGCAATTTTTTCCCGGATCCGCGCCAGTTCTTCCCGCCGCATCCGGGAAAGGGCGAAAATAAGGCCCGCGTAACAGGCGCTGCACGCCGCGTCCTCCTGAATAAAGGGGGTGAGCCCGCGGACCTTGCCGCCGGGACGGGGAAGGCCGGTGGCGGCCGCAAGGGACCGGGACGCGTCAGGGGAGGAGAGTTCCCGGATCAGGACCTTTTTCAGATCGCCGGATCCAACCCCGAGTTTTTCCGCCAGTCCTATATAGGGGATATCTTCCACCCGGTAGCCCATCTGTTCCGCCGCCCAGGCATCGCAGAGTACCGGGTCCCGGGCGGCGAAGATCCGTCCCGCGGGTACGGGGTTCCCCCCTTCCTCAAAATCAAGATCCCCGCAGATCCCATCCACCAGGATAAAGTCGTTCCGGGCCACGGTATTGAGATGGGCGATAGGCTTGTGGAGCCCCAGGCTGTGGAAGCGCCGTTTTTCCCGGTCCGGCATGATTCCCTTGTTGTTTTTGAGGGCACAGGTCAGCAGGGTTTGGCAGTGGCCCTTCATCACCGGAAGGTTGATCATAAAATCCACCGCCCGGGCGCTATCACAAATTTCAATTTTCATACCCCGGCAGTCATACGCATTGAAGGGATCTTTTTGGGTGTCGATAAGTTCCACCCCGGTTTCTTGAGCGAGCTTTCGGTAACCGCAGAGGCCGAAGGCATCGGCAGTCCTATCCCCCACCCAGGAGCCTTCCAGGATCACGAGGTTTTGAAAGCCCTTTTCTTTTAAATAGGCGATAAGCCCCGCGGCAATCTCCGGATGGGTGGTGGCCCCTTCATCCGCCGGGCGGGAAACCACCAGGTTCGGTTTGAGTCCCACCCGCTTTTTTTTATCGCCGATAAGTTCCGCCAAACCTGCCGCCTCCGCGATATGGCAGGTCATAACATACGGGTCATCCCCGTAGGAAACCAGAATTTCATGTTTCTCCATCAGTATCTCCCCGGCGATTTTCTCCTCCACAGGGGGGGATACTGGTGATTTTGCGGGATACCACCTTAGTCGTTTTCAATGGCGAGGTACTGCAGTAATACCGGATATTTGGTGAGTAATTCACCGTACCTGGTCAGTTCGTCGAACCGCAGGAGGGAATCAAGGTGCTTATCCGCCAGGACGTTTATTTCCGGCTGTAGAAGATAACGCTGCCGTTCCAGGTAATCCTTTGACAAGGCCTGGATAGAACGATAGAGGGTTATATCCGGCAAATGGACCGCATAAATGGAGCAGGACAGATTATCCAAATCCGGAAAAGCCTCGGCTATATCTTTTTTCAGGCGGTCCGTGGATTCAAATCCCAAAAGTTCCTCAACCTTTTCTTCCTCTTTCGCATAGGAACTGAGCCGTTGTATAACAAAATTCTTCAATTCTTCCGCAACGCTATTTTCATAGGCCCGTAAATCGTCTTCGTCCGTAATATTTTTAGCGGCTATGAGGGAGGGAAGGGCATCGGGCTTAAGGGTACAGGAAAGGGAACCGCTCAATTGGTAGGAAAAATCCGCCGTAAGGCCCGATAGGGACGTATAGGTTGAGGCCGATGGCAGCGTCCCTTCAAACTGAATGGAAACATTGATCTGTTTAAGGGAATAATTACTGATAACTACATTGGTCGGTATTAATTTATACCAGACCCAGCGGAATTTACCCTCTTGAATCAATTCCGAATCTACCCCATGGGTTTTGGAACGCATTACCCCATAAGTACCCGGCGGGACTGTTAATTGGGCCCAGCCCAAAAAGAACGCTCCTGCCCCCAGGATAATAATAAAAAACAGCACTATCAATAATTTTTTCATGGTCTTTTCCTGGAACCTTTCGGTATAATATATAATATGATACGCTAAAATGATATTAAAAACAACAACCCAGGAATATTTTCTGGAGTAATCGGAGCCTTTCCCCAATATCCGGTTGGTTTTGGGAAAGGCTTTGGAAAAAAGGAGTTTGGGGATGGGTATTTCCCGACCCAAAAAGAAACCTATCCTCGCGATTTTGGTCAAACGGACGGTTTTCTTTTTTTTTACCATGTGTATTTTTACGGTATTTTTATACGGGATAGGGACAATTCAGGGGTTTATGGATACTACCCAGTATATAATGCTCCGTTTGGCCATAATAATGGGTTTTTCTCTCGCGGTAGGTTCGATTTACGGCATCCTCTTAGACCTCTGGTTTATTTTTCGCCGGAGAAATTACCGGTTTTTCTGGGGGATAGGGGGGTATATTGGCATGGGAGCCTTTGGCGCGGTCATAGCCGCATTGGCGACCTTTATTGTGGTAATTTCCGGGGGTAACGGTATATGACGGGAGAAAGGCGGCTTTTTGCCCTTCGGGGGGCGACCCAATGTAAAAATGAGGAAGATGATATCATCCGGCAGGTTTCGGCTCTTTATGATGAGTTATTGTCAAAAAATAACCTGGGGGAAGCGGATATTGTATCGGTTATCTTTTCCGTCACCGGGGATATCGACGCGAAAAACCCCGCTGCCGCCCTCCGTTTTTCCGGCCGGGCCGCGGACTTAGCCCTTTTTGCCCTCCAGGAGGCAGTTGTCCGGGGGGGATTGGAACGGACTATCCGGGTCCTTATCCATGGTTATTTGTCCCCGGCCGCCCGGCCTTGCCACGTATACCGAAACGGCGCCGAAATCCTTAGACCGGACCGGGCATGACAAAAAAACACCTTTTTCCCTTGACATTAGGTATTTTTTAGTGTATTTATAAAAGCATTATATGGGTATATATCCATGGATATCTCCCATATATAAGAACTTACGCCATCTTAGCTCAGCCGGCTAGAGCGCGTGACTTGTAATCTCGAGGTCCCCGGTTCAACTCCGGGAGATGGCTAGTTTAAGTGGACGGCGTATTGTTTATAATTGGGGGAGTTTCCAGAGTGGTCAAATGGGGCAGACTGTAAATCTGTTGGCTCAGCCTTCGAAGGTTCGAATCCTCCACTCCCCAATGCAGGCTAATTCCTTGAGGTATAAGGAGTTAGATGGACATAGATAATGTTACCCTACCATATGGATGCTATTATCCAAAAAATTATCAAAACCCGGTATACCGGAACCAATGATGAGAAGAAAGCGGACACCATAGCCCAGGAATGGCTCCTGAATGGTTTGCCTGAAAGTCCCCGTTCAGCCAAAATCGCCAGAACCACTGGTCTCTGCAGTTATCCTGATGAAGACCGGAATACTTAAGATTGGATTGGTCGGTCTGGGCGGCATAGGGCAGGTACATCTTGCTACCTATCAACACCTGGAGGACTGCGAAGTGGCGGCGATCTGCGATCCCTCGGAAGCAGGACGGGATCGGGCGAAGGCCAAGGGTATCCCCTGTTATGAAGATCTGGAGTCTCTGCTCAAGGCCGAGACCGTCGATGTGGTGGACATCTGTGTTCCCTCCTTTCTTCACCGGGACTGCGTCATGGAGGCCCTGGGACGGGGCCTCCCGGTGATCTGTGAAAAGCCCCTGGCCTTTAGCGGCGCCCATGTCCGGGAGATGTACGGCCTGGCGGAACAGAAGGGGGTACCTCTTTTTGTGGGCCATGTGGTACAGTTTCAGCCCGCTTCCCAGGTGCTTCATGCCATGGTGGAGGACTGCCGTTTTGGCAAGGCCCTGGACGCGGTTTTCCTGCGTCTCTCTGCCTGTCCCCAATGGGCCGCCGGCGGCTGGATCTTCGACAAGAAAAAAAGTGGCCTCCTCCCCTTTGATCTCCACATCCACGATTTGGACCTCATCATAAGCCTCTTTGGAAAGCCGGAAAGCTGCGAGGTCTTTTCCGGCGGCCGTGAGGGGATCGGCTACCGGGAATATTACCGTTTCCTTTACCGTTATCAAGGCCTCAATGTCTGTGCTGAGGCGGCCTGGTACAATGCAGATATACCCTTTACCGCTTCCTGGCGGGTGTATTTTGAAAAGGCCCTGGTAATATACGATGGTAATAAGCTTATCGCATATAAGGATGAGGGTCCGCCAGAGGAATTCGACATTGAGGAGAAGATCAAGGTTTCCACGGGGATCAACCTTCCCCCCACAGGTATCTTCTATGAGGAGTTGGGTCTGTTTCTGAACCGCATCCGGATGGGGGATAAAACCTTGTACCGCCGGGACGAGATAAGCACCCTTATCGATATTCTTGAAAATATTACCCAGGAGTCGCCATGAATACCATTACCGCTTTGGACATTGCAAAGATGATCGACCATTCCTTACTCAACCCGAAATTTACCCGGCAGGAAGTAGAGGCGGGCTGCCATCTCGCGATGGAATATAAGTGCATCACCGTATGTGTAAAACCCTGTGATGTCTCCCTGGCCTATGGTACCCTGAAGGATTCGGGGATAATTACCACCACCGTCATCGGCTTTCCCCATGGGAGCAGCCTGACGGAAATAAAGGTTCTGGAAACCAGGCGGGCCATCGAACAGGGCTGCGGCGAGGTAGATATGGTGATGAATATAGGCCGCTTCCTTTCCGGTGATTATAATCTGGTGCAGGATGATATTCAGGCGGTCAGCGCGGAAGCCCACCGGGCCGGGGCCCTGGTAAAGGTTATCTTTGAAAACGCCTATCTTACAGCGGAGCAGATAAAGAAAGCCTGCGAACTTGCGGTGGCCGCCAAAGTGGATTTTACCAAGACTGCCACGGGTTACGCCCCCTATGGGGCGAGGATCGCCGACCTTAGGATCATGCGGGCCCATACCCCGCCCGGTATGCAGGTAAAGGCCGCCGGCGGGGTCCGGCAGCTTGACGATGCCTTGGCGGTCCGGGCCGTAGGGGTCAGCCGTTTCGGTTGTACCACGACAGCAAAGATGATACAGGAAGCACGGGAACGGGAGGCCAGAGGAGAACTTATCGTTCCCGCCGCCGATAATGTACAGGAGTTGGCTTACCTCAGATAGTCAAACCGGATAATCAAAATAGTAGAAGTATCGGGTATGCGCCTCTTAAGCGAGGACAGCAAACTACAACTACCAGCCCTTCTACGCCATGGTGGATTTCGGCTCCTCCACCGGGGTCCTCCCCAAAAACACCCCGAAGACCTTCACTGCCGGCCGATACGGTAATCCGCTCATCGGTATCGGGGCCCTCTGCTTTATCGACTGGCGGCTTGCCCTGATCATCGCCGCGGTGGTGCTGATCTCGGTGCCCCTGACCCTGCTGGGCTGGTACGCGATAAACCACATCGGGAAAAAACACCACGCGGCGATCAACGAGGCCAACTCCCAGATGCTGGAGTACATAGGGGGTATCAAGCCGATTAAGGCTTTTAACATGGGGGGCGGCAAGTTTCAAAACTTCCGGGAGGCGGCGGACAACTTAAAGCGGATAAGCATACGGCAGGAAGCCCTGATCGGGCCCGTTGCGGGGCTGGCCGGGGCCATACTCCACGCCGCCCTGCCCGCGGTGATGGTCCTGGGAACCTGGTTTCTTTTAGGGCAAGTTCCCGGACAGAACCTTTCCGCGGAAGTCCTCATCATGTTCCTCGTGGTGTGTATGCGGATCTGCGATCCCCTGCTCATGGCCTTTGTTTTTATCAGCGAGATGCTCTACATAACCGTTTCCGCCCGGCGTATTCAGGAAGTGATGGACGAAAAGCCCCTGAGCGAACCGGCGACCCCCGCTCCAACAACGATTACACGATCCATTTTGACCGGGTGAATTTTGTCTACAACCAAAAGCAGGTTCTGTTCGATGTTTCCTGCGAGATGAAGCCGGGCGGCATGACCGTTCTGGTGGGTCCGTCTGGTTCAGGCAAGTCCACCATGACACGGCTTATCGCCCGCTTCTGGGACACGGACAGCGGAACCATTTCCATAGGCGGCGTCCCCATCAAAGACATGACCGGCGAAGGGCTCCTCTCCCAAATATCCGTGGTATTTCAGGACGTGTACCTTTTCCACGATACGATTACCGCCAATATCGCCCTGGGCCGCCCGGAAGCCAGCCGGGAAGAAATTGAAGCCGCCGCCAAAGCCGCCCACTGCCACAACTTTATCAGCCGCCTCCCCGGGGGTTACGACACCGTAGTGGGGGAGGGGGGCAGCACCCTTTCCGGGGGCGAGAAACAGCGGTGTCCATCGCCCGGGCCATTTTGAAAGACGCTCCCGTCATCTTACTGGACGAGGCCACCGCCAGCCTGGACCCGGAAAATGAGATTTTAATTCAGGCGGCCCTGTCCCGCCTGGTGGCGAACAAAACCCTGGTGGTCATCGCCCACCGGCTCCAGTCGGTAAAAAACGCGGACCGGATCATCGTGCTGGAAGAAGGCCGGGTGGCGGAACAGGGCGCCCACGACGAACTTGCGGCGGGGGACGGAATCTACGCCCGGATGTGGCAGGAACAACAAAAGGCAAAGAGCGGGAAATTCGCCGCGGCAATGCCTTTTTCTTGAACGCATGACGGCAAAGGCCGATATACATACTTTTGTTCTGTCTGGTACATTTTCTCCTTTCCTGTTATGATGGTTTCAGTCATTGTTGCAAAGGAGAGCTGTCCATGACAAAGAAACACGCATCCCTGGCTTTTCAGATCTTGGTATTGTGTTTGATTCCGGTGATTCTTATCTCCATTGTTCTTTCAGCCGTTTTTATGTCCAATATCAACAGAATTACCGAGGAGAATCTCCGTTCCACGGCGGAGATAACCATGCGGTATCTCAATGCGGATATACAGCATGCCCTTTCTCCGTCTCTTGCCATGACCAGCCATACCGCGGCCGCGGCCCATGCTATTCCCGGCCGCGAACTGATGTTTGACATTTTTTCAAACATATTACGGGACAATCCTGACGCCATAGATCTGTATTTTGCCACCCTGGTATCCCAGACCCGGCCGGACGGCTACTTTGTGGACGGCAGTGGATGGACGCCCCCTTCCGACTGGGATCAGACCATACGCCCCTGGTTTATTATGGCCTTGCAAAATCCGGATACCACCATTATGACCGAACCTTTTCTTGATTCGTCCACCGGCGGCATCATCATTAGCCTTGCCCGGACATCCAGAAACCCCGCGGGGGAGATCATCGGAGTTACCGCCGCGGATGTGCTGCTGGATAAACTGCGGGATATTGTGGGTTCCCGGAAAATCACGGAGGATGGAAACACCTATCTGATTGACGGGGAGGGAACCTTTATTGTCCACCCCCATGCGGATTATGTGATGGCAAAAAATTATTTTGAGGAATCCGGATACGCCCTTGAGAAGGATAACATTCTATCGGCGGATGTGCGGGTTTCTTTTTATGGGGATATGTTTGTCTGTTCCGCTCCGGTGCCGGGAACCAGGTGGTTTCTGGTTTCCGAAGGGTCTTTGGTTTCCCTCCGTGACGCCTCTGCCCGGCTTCTGCGGATGGTGATCCTTATCGTGTTGATGTTGGCCCTCATTGCCAGTGTGGCCGCCCTGATTTTCAGCCGTGCCCTGACGGCTCCCTTTAAGCATCTGGTAAGTTCCTTTAATGTTATCGCCGGGGGAGATTTGACCGCCGCGCCTCCGGACTATGCCTCTCGGGAGGCTTCCGCCCTTTCCACGGGGTTTAACCAGTTTGCCGAAGGGATCAGCGCCCTCGTAAAAAGGATCAAGGACTCTTCCCGGCGAATCGGCAGCGTGGCGGACGACCTTTCCCGGTCAATTTCCGTGACACAGGAAACGGTTTCCGCGGTAAAAGATGCGGTAGCATCGATACGGACGGATATCATCCGGGAAAACGAGTCCATCATCCGAAACGAATCATCGGTAACCCAGGTGATGGATGAAATAGAACGCCTGGACGGAAAGATCCGGGAACAGAGCGGGCAAATCGGGGGGGCCTCCTCGGCGGTAGAGGAATTGGCGGCGAGCATACATTCCATAGAAAACAACATGGTGAGTACCAACAACCATATTCAGGAACTGGTTCGTTCTTCCCTTGAGGAAAAGCGGCGGCTTTCCGAAACGGCGGCGGCCACAAGGCTGGTGGAACAGGAATCCCAGGCCCTGGCGGAAATGAACAAGGTTATTTCCGATGTGGCGACGCAGACAAACCTGCTTTCGATGAACGCGGCGATAGAGGCGGCCCACGCGGGGGAAACGGGGAAGGGCTTTGCCGTGGTGGCCCAGGAGATTCGCAAACTGGCGGAAACCACCGCGCAGCAGGCAAAAAGTTCCGGGGAAGCGTTGTTATCGGTACAGAAACGGATCAAGGAAATCGCCGAATCCTCCTCCCATGTGGAGCAGTCCTTTGACGGTATGATCGATCTGATTCATCAGGTGGAGAAGCTCTCCGGGGATTTGAAAAACGCTGTCGGAGAACAGGACGGCGGCTCCCGGCAGTTATTGGAGACCATTAACGTTCTTAACGCCATAACGCGGGATGTGGAAAGCGGGGCGGCGGCGATGAAGAACAGCGCGGCCAGCGCGGTAGAAGCGTGCCGGGACCTTACGGAGTTGAGCCGGAGTGTGGACGACAAGGTATCCCGGTGCGAGGAAGGCGCCGGGGCGCTGGGCGCCAATTCGGAATTGGTGGTTCAGGCGGCGGAACACGCCAGGACGGGGGTGCGGGACCTGGAAGATTCCGTGAGTCCTTTTAAGGTGAGGGGTTAAAGGAGTTTCCGGAAACCATGGACCCGGAAAACGAGATTTTAATTCAAGCGGCCCTGTCCCGCCTGGTGGCGAACAAGACCCTGGTGGTCATCACCCACCAGCTCCAGTCAATAAAAAACGCGGACCGGATCATCGTGCTGGAAGAAGGCCGGGTGGCGGAACAGGGAACCCACGATGAGCTTGCGGTAGGGGACGGAATCTACGCCCGGATGTGGCAGGAACAGCAAAAGGCAAAGAGCGGGAAATTCGCCGCGGCGGGGACGGCGTGAAAAAAATCCATCAGTAGTGCGGATTCTAGTCAACAAAGCCCCGCAGGCTTTACCGGGGAACAGTCCTTTACGATACGATCCGCAGCTTCACGCCCCGCAGCATCGTTTATATTTTTTGCCGCTGCCGCAGGGGCAGGGGTCATTACGGCCCACTTTTGGTTGGGTGCGGCGGATAGGCTGTTCCTGCGCAGATTCCGGATCTTCATCATTTATACCGGCTTGAGTTTTTAATTTGTTATGTTTTTTTAAACGCTGATACAACATCTTATCCGGATCGCGGGTACGCAGCACTTCCTGAAAAAAAGAATAGTGCAGCGCGTAGAGTTCGGGAAACTCCTGTCTTAAACGCCTAATCTGCGGCTCATAGATATTTCTTTCTTCGAGAATGATGCACTCTATAGTCATAATCTCAAGCTCGTCATCATCTTCTTCAAATTCAGCATTTAATATTCTGAAAAGATCGCGGAAAATTTCAGAATACTTTTTTTTCACCAAGCCTTCGATTTCGAAATTCAGCCGTATCACCTCAAGCTTACTCCAGGCTGGTTCAACATCCATATCCGAAAGTAAATCGGCTATTTCCTTTAGTTCAGGATAAAAACCCGCCAGGCCGTTGCTTGGAATAAGCTTCAGTATTTCTTTAAAGGCATACAGGCCTTCATCCCGCCCATTCTGACCACAGTCACGGATCAGGCGGATAATCTCCCGCAAATGGCCTCTGGCAATTTCACTTTTTTCAATGCCACCGCTCATAAACGCATGGGCATAAAGGATGATTTTTTTCCATTCATCGGTTTTGGTGTCTTTGACTGCCTCAAGAGCTTCATCGCTAACATGTTGCAGTTCATTCCAAGAATTCGGATCGTTTCTTAAACCCAGGATGGTACAGGAAATAAGCAAAAACCAGCTGTCCATGGAAGTACGGTCCAACGTGAGGGCGCGCCGTATTTCGGCAAGGGCTTTCTTGTTCCAGCCGCGGTCAATATAACTGCGGCTCAGTTCCCGGGCATAACGGGGATTCTCAGGATGCCTGCGGCAGAGTTCTTCCCAAACTTCGGCAGCTTTACCGGTTTTGTCATCCGCCGAGAGGGATTCGGCATACTGTTCCCTGACATTGTCCAGTTCGGGATGACGTTTCAGTATCATTTGGTAAAATTCCGCCGCTTTATTGTACTTGCCGAAGCGATCGAACCATTGCGCCTCGTAGAAAAGGGGGGCAACGGAAGATGGCAGATCACCGATAGCATCGTATTCAGCCCGTTGCTCCTTGTCGCTGAGGGTTTCATAGGCGGCGCGGATTTCCTTGAATTCTTCGGGAAAACGATCGGGCTGATATTTGCGTACCAAGCCGAAGTACGCCCGCTTTATCTCATCATCCGCAGCGGTTTTTGCGACACCCAGCGTTTCATAATGGCTTTTTTTCACTTCAGTAAAAAGGGTCAAAAAAACCTCCAAAAGCACTTCCGTCGCCGGCTAAATTCGGCGAGGGCATCCGCGGCAAGTCGGTTACCGCGGTCTTTTGTTAATGCCCTGGCAAAACAATCCGCCGCCCGGCCATAATGTTTTGCCAGCGCCCAAAGGCAGCCCTGTATGTTAAGAAGCCGTACACTTTGATGGGGAACCCCTTTCGCCGCCAAAGCCGCCGCCTTCCACTTCTTTTGCCCTGCAAGTATAGTAAACCTTTCCGGCTCCGGCATCCCCCCAAGCTCATACCGGCAAATTTCCGCAAGACGCGCCGCATCACCAAGCCCCGGATCCAGGATATGGGCAAAGGACCCATAGTGGAGGGCGGCAGTCAAATTTCGCTGTTCCGCCGCCGCAAGACCCAGCAGGTAATAGCGCCTCCCAATCCCCTCCGTAGTGGTCATAACAGTTTTTCCAATTTTTCCAGCGCTTCAACCATAATCAGTAATTCGTCCCGATACTCTTCGGCTTGTTCTTTGTTCTTTAACAGAATCGCCTCCTTGATCCGCCGCACGAGGAGGCTCACGTCGTCACCCAGATCTTTGCCCGAAGCGATAAGCTTTTCCGCTTTACGTATCAGGGGACGAAACTGCCGGGCGCCCTCCGCCTGCTCCCATTTCGACAGATCCAAAAGAGGCTTGGCCTTTACCCCGGTGGTACTGATTTCCGCGAAAACCTGCTTGCCTGTGGAAACTACGCTTGCCTTTACCTGGAGGATACCGTTCATGTCATAGCCGAAGCTTACTTCAATTTGTTCCTTTCCCCGCTTGGCGGGGGGAATTCCCTTGAGGCTGACCTCCCCGAGCCGCTCGTTATTATCCGGATCCGAGGACTCCCCCTGATACACGTCGATGATTACCTTCGTCTGGTAATCGGCGGCGGTCGTGTAGATCTTCACTTTTTCCGTGGGAATCGTGGTGTTCCGGGGAATCAGGGGATCAAAGACCGGCCGCTTACCGAGGAGGCCATCCTGCAATGGTGCCGTCCCCAAGGTATAGGGGCAGACATCGGTCAGTACCAGATCTTCGTTGTTAATGCTGCCCTCAAGAAGCCCTGCCTGAATCGCCGCACCCCGGGCCACCGTCAAATCCGGATCCACCAGAGAGCGGGGAACCGCACCAAGGGTTTCCTCCACCAGTTTTTTTATACAGGGGATCCGGGTGGAACCCCCTACCAGAAGAATAACCTGTAAATCCTGGGGGGTCAATTTCGCATCCTCCAGGGCGCTTTTCATGGGGTCCCGGGTGGAATTGACCTTCTCCGACACCCAAGCTTCAAAATCCTCCCGGCGAACGGTCTTTTCTACCGAAACCGGCTTTCCGTCCTTGCTGGTCAAAAGAAAGGGGAGGGAAACCTTATACTCATCCTGGCTGCTCAAAGCGATTTTACAGTCCTCCGCAGCTTTTTTCAGCCGCATGAGGGCCCGTTCATCCTTCGCGGGATCGGCGAGATGGCTCATGATGATTTCATCAAAATCTTTACCGCCCAGGTGATTGTTGCCGCTGCTTGCCTTCACATCAATGACCCCTTCAAAAAGCTCAAGGACCGTAACATCCAGGGTACCGCCACCCAGATCGTAGACCAACACATTTTTACATTCCTTGAGATTTGAAAGGCCGTAGTCCAGGGCCGCCGCGGTGGGTTCATTGATGATCCGTTCCACATGCAGGCCCGCAAGCTCCCCGGCCTTTGCGGTTGCCCGCCGCTGTACATCGGTAAAATAGGCCGGTACGGTGATCACCGCCCGGTCAATTTTTTCTTTCAAGCTGCTTTCAGCGCATCGAACCAGGTAGGAAAGAAGCATGGCCTGAATCTCCTCCGGCGCGTACTCCTTGCCATGGGCTTTGAGTTTTTTACCGCTGCCGGTGAGGCGCTTTACCTCCATAAAGGTACAGTCGGGCCGGGTAAAAAGATATTCGGCGGCTTCCTCGCCTACGAGAACCGTTCCATCCTGCCCGATATACACTACCGAAGGGGTAACCAGCTTTCCTTGGGTATTAGGAAGCAGCTTTGGGATTCCATCAACAATACAGGCAATTTCCGATGTGGAGGTTCCTAAATCTATGCCCACTATTTTGCTCATTCGCCGAATTCTCCTTCTGGTTTATGTTGATACTCAATTTCATCTTCGATTTTATCCGGATCGTAATCCCCGGCTTCGGCATTCGCTGCTTCCGTTTCCCCCGCCCCATCCTGCTGCCCTTGACTCACCACTACCGCGGCCTTCCGCACCAGAATGTCCCTATATAGGTAGCCGCTTTGCAGTACCTGAACCACCTGCTCGGGGGGGAACGGCGATTCGACGCTTGCCTTGACCGTATGAATCTGCGGATTCAGGGGCTGTCCTTCCTCCCCAAAGCGGAATATACCGCAGTTTGAAAGGATGGATCCGGCATTTTCCCACAGAATACGCGCCTGATGGTTCAGTTCTTCGCTGCCACTCTGCCCCGCATAGGTACAAAAATCTTCAAGCAGGTCGACGAGGCCTATTGCCGCCAGAACCAACTGGTTCGCCCGGGCCTTTTCGGCATCCACCCGCTTCTGCAAGCCCTCCTGCTCTTTTACCAAATCATAAATTTCTTCGATTTGCAGGGAAACATCGGTTTGCCGCTTGTTGAGTTCCGTCAACAGGTTCTGACCTGCCGCCGCAAGTTCCACAAGTTCGTATTGGGGGAGTCTCCCGGTCTCGCCGGAGAGTAATTTGTTAAGTTCGGCTTCAAAGTCCAACATAGGCTAAAACAAGCCTTTGACCGGAGCGGATAACATGATCTTAATTTTATCAGAAGGAATAATTATGCTCAAGTGGCGTATTACCTCATAATTATTCCCGTATACGGGTCCCTAGGATCCAATCGCCTCTTTCATTCCCTTAACATATTCGTAGATAGGTTTCCCCGCGGCTTCGCCATGGTCCTCGATAATTTTGACGATAGCACTTCCCACGATGATTCCATCGGCGATGCGGGCGATCTCCGCCGCCTGGGTGGGTGTATGGATGCCGAAACCCACGGCCGCCGGCAGCCGCGGTGCGCCGCCCTGGGTCTGAGCCTTCTTCACCAGGGCGATAATGGCGGCCAGGTCGGTGGTGATCTCCCCGCGAACCCCCGTGACTCCCAGGGACGACACCAGGTACAGAAATCCCGAGGCGGTCCGGACGATTTCCAGAATCCGCTCCTCCGATGTGGGGGCGATAAGGGAGATAAGGTCCACCCCGTAGCGGGCGGATATGTCCCGAACTTCCCCCTGTTCCTCAAAGGGCAGGTCAGGGATGATGATCCCATCCACCCCGGTATCCCGGCATCTTTTGAAAAAGCGGTCATAACCATAACTGAACACCGGATTCAGATAGGTAAGAAACACCAGGGGCGTTTCGATGTTCCGCCGCAGCTTTTCTACCAGGTTAAAGAGTTTGTCCGTGGTGGTTCCCGAGGAAAGGGCACGGATATTGGCCCGCTGGATCACCGGGCCTTCGGCGATAGGGTCCGAAAAGGGGATACCGATTTCCACCAGATCCGCCCCGGCCCTGACCATCTCAAGGACAAAGGCTTCGGTCTTTTCGATGCCGGGGTCCCCGCCGGTCACAAATCCGATAAAGGCCTTGCCGTTTTGAAAAGCGTTAGTAATACTACTCACTGATTAACTCCCCGCGATACTTTGCGATTGCCGAAACATCCTTATCCCCCCGGCCGGAAAGACAGATGATGATATTCTCGTCCCTGCCCAATTTGGGCGCCAGGATCCTGGCATGGGCCAGAGCGTGGGCGCTTTCGATAGCGCAGATGATCCCCTCGCTGCGGGCCAGGTACTCAAAGGCAGAGACCGCCTCCTCGTCGGTGACCGGCACATACTCCGCCCGCCCCGTGTCGTGAAGATACGCGTGTTCCGGTCCTATCCCCGGGTAGTCCAGCCCCGCGGAGATCGAATACACCGGGGCGATCTGCCCATCCCCGTTTTGGCAGAAGTAGGACTTCATCCCATGGAAAATCCCCACCCTTCCCCGGGCCATGGTGGCGGCGTGCTGTTCCGTATCGATCCCGCTCCCGGCAGCCTCGCAGCCGATGAGCCGTACGGCCGTGTCGGGGATAAAATGATAAAAAAGTCCCATGGCATTACTGCCGCCCCCCACACAGGCGATCACCGCGGCGGGGAGTTTCCCCTCCCGTTCCAGGATCTGTCCCCGGGCCTCCCGGCCTATGACGCTCTGGAAATCCCGGACTATGGTGGGGAAGGGGTGGGGGCCCATCACCGATCCCAGCACATAGTGGGTATCGGCGACCCGGCTGACCCATTCCCGCATGGTTTCGTTTACCGCGTCCTTGAGGGTCTGAGTACCGGAAGTAACGGCATTCACCTTGGCCCCCAGGAGCTTCATGCGGTACACATTCAGGGCCTGCCGCTCGGTGTCCTCCTTCCCCATGAAAATTTCACAGTCCATAGCTAAAAGGGCCGCGGCGGTGGCGGCGGCAACCCCGTGTTGTCCCGCCCCGGTTTCGGCAATGATCCGGGTCTTTCCCATCTTCTTTGCCAGCAGGGTCTGACCCAGAACATTGTTGATCTTGTGGGACCCCGTGTGATTCAGGTCCTCCCGCTTCAGATAAACCTTCGCCCCCCCCAGATCCCTGCTCATCTTTTCGGCATAGTACAAAAGGGATGGCCGGCCGGCATAGTCCTTTAGGAGCCCCCTCAGTTCCGCCTGAAAATCAGGATCTTCCTTATAGTGGTTATATACCTTTTCCAGCCTGATGATCTCGTTCATCAAAGTTTCGGGGATATACTGCCCGCCATAATCACCAAATCTGCCTTTTGTCACCGCTTTAACTCCTCCCGTATTCGTTTGACCAACGCTATCATTTTTTCCCGGTCTTTTATCCCGCCGGTTTCCGCGCCGCTCGAGACATCGATGGCGAAGGGCCGGTATATCAGCGCCCGGTCAAGGGTATCTAGGGAAACACCCCCCGCCAAAAACCAGGGCTGTCCAAGGACCGGAACGCGGTCCCCTCCGGCCTGTTCCCCCGTCCCGGGGCCCAACAGGTCCCAATCAAAGGCTTGCCCCGTACCGCCGCCTCCCCGGTCAAGGAGCAGGTAATCCGGCGTTCCGGCGTCCCTGACCTCCGGGCTGGTGGAAGTATCCCGCCAAGGTTCAAGATCGGCGGCGCCCTCCACCCGCACCGCCTTGATCACCGGGACCGGACCCCGGCCGGTCCCGGCGGAAAGTTCCTTGAGCCGGCGAATATAGGCCCCGTCCTCATCACCATGAAGCTGGGCCATATCGAAAAGTCCCTCCTGGTAGCGGCGGGTAATTTCCTCCGGCGGGGCCCGGACAAAAACTCCCACCGGAATAATCCCCGCCGCCAGCCTTGACCGCAGCCGGGCGGCTCGTTCCGCACTAACCCGGCGGCGGCTGGGGGCAAAGACAAAGCCGATAAAATCAGGGCCGGCCTCATTGGCATACTCGACATCCTCCTCCCGGAAGAGACCGCAGATCTTAATTTTCGTCATAATCGCTTCCCCGGCCCCGCAGTTCCGTCAGGAATTGTTTTTTGTCCGGTGAGCGCATCAAGGCCTCGCCGATAAGTACCGCATCCATCCCCAGTTCCCGCAGAACCTGGATATCCGCCGCCGCCCTAACGCCGCTTTCGGAAACCGCCAGGCAATCCGGCGGGACAAGTTTCCGAAGCCGGCCGGTAATCCCCGGATCAACCTGAAAAGTTTTAAGGTCCCGGTTGTTGATTCCGATAATCCGGGCCCCTGCGTCCAGAGCGGATTGTATTTCCTCCCCATTATGGACTTCGACAAGGCAGGAAAGGCCCAGGGTATCCGCAATGGTAATATATTCCCGTAAAGAGGAGGTTTCAAGGAGGGCGCAGATCAGCAGAACTGCCGAGGCCCCCAGGATTTTTGCCTGATAAATCTGATAGGGGTCCACGGTAAAATCCTTGCGGAGCAGGGGGACCTTCACTGTTGCGGCGATATCCCGCAGGTAAGCGTCGCTGCCTAAAAAAAACTCCGGTTCGGTAAGCACCGAAATAGCCGCCGCCCCAGCCTCCTCGTATTCTCCGGCAATTTGTAGGTAGGGAAAGTCTTCGGCAATGAGCCCCCGGGAGGGAGAGGCCCGCTTCACTTCACAGATGAACGAGAGTCCCGGTGCGGAAAGGGCCCGGTCAAAAAGTAGGGGAGGCGCGGTATTCCCCGATGGCGTGCCGTCCGCCGCCAACGCGGCCTCCCGCAGCGCCCCCAGGGGCAGCGTCTCCTTGGCCCGGGCAACCCGCCTATGGGCCGCGGCGGCAATCTCGTCCAGGATCACAGAACCCCCGCCTGTTCCCGTTCCGGGACAACAGAAAGCTCGATAAACTTTTCCAACTGGGCCCGGGCCCTGCCGCTGTCGATGGTTTTCCGGGCGATCCCCACCGCCTCATCCATGCTCAGACCGGGCCGGGCAATGTAGATCGCCGCCGCGGAATTGAGCAGTACCGCATCCCGTTTGGGCCCCTCTTCCCCGGATAAGATCGCCCTGGTTATCGCCGCGTTATCCGCCGGGGAACCCCCGACCAGGTCTTCTTTACTGCAGCGTTTCAGGCCGAACTGTTCAGGCTCAATGGTGTAGGACCTAAGCGCCCCGTTCCGCAATTCACACACGCTGGTAGGGGCGCTGACGGATATTTCATCAAAGCCATCCTGACCATAGACCACCAGGGCGCTTTTCACCCCCAGATTGGCAAGTACCCGGGCCATGGGTTCAATCAGGTCCGCATCGTAGACCCCCAGCAGTTCCATGTTCGCCCCTGCGGGATTCACCAGGGGTCCCAGGATATTAAAGATCGTCCTAATCCCCAGTTCCTTCCGTACCGGGGCCACATACTTCATGGAGATATGGTAGTTCTGGGCAAAGAGGAAGCAGAGGCCGATACCCTTGAGCAGTTCCAAACTCCGCTCCGGGGAAACGGTAATATCCACCCCCAGACTTTCCAGCACATCCGCGGCCCCGGACTTACTGGAGGCAGCCCGGTTCCCATGCTTCGCCACGGGAATCCCCGAGGCGGAAATAACCATCGCCGATGTCGTAGAGATATTAAAGGAGTTGGAAAAATCCCCGCCGGTCCCCACAATCTCCAGTACATCCATGTCGTGGAGGATACGGATACAGTGCTTCCGCATCCCTGCCGCCGACGCGGTGATCTCCTCGATAGTTTCCCCCTTCACCGCCATGGCCGTCAGAAAAGCCGCCATCTGAATCCCGCTGGCCCTTCCCCCCATAATTTCATCCATCACCGCCTCGGCCATGTCGTAACTCAGGTTCTCCCGCCGGGCCGCCAGAGCAATCGCTTCTTTGATCACGTAAAACTCCTTATACCTGTTTTTTTATACTCCCCGGCTAGGACCTCCACGCCGTTCAAATCGGGCTGACAGATCCTAGCACCCTTTGCGTATTGTTTCTATAAACAGAAACAATCTAATGTGTTTCTTTATATAGTAACAAAACTTGTTTGTCAAGCACCTGGGAAAAATTTCTTAAAAAATGCAAATTTGCGGATTCCCCTGATGCTGGGGAGTGATAAAATGTGTTATTTCCTTATCCTATAAAGAATTAGCGTTGCTGGTCGGTATTGGCTGATAACGTAAAAGCCGGGGGTAGCAGTTATGTGAGCAATAATATATTCTAACTTTCATTCACTTTTAAACTATCTTTTTTATTCTTTATCTTTCTGTAACTTCAATAATATTCTCGACTGTTCAACAAGACAATCCCGTAATGAACCGTCAAGACGGTTATATATATCCAATAACTTTTCCAATCTAATATCCGGAGGCGTGTCTATGAACATATCACCCTTTCCAGTTCTAATCCAGTCCTCATTGACGTTAAACTGTTTACAGACAATGAAAATAATCCTATCATTTACTTTCTTTTTCCCAATTTCAATATCACCGTAAAAACTTTTACTTACAAATATCCGTTCCGAAAATTCAACTTGAGATATTCCCAGTCTGGCTCTGATTTCTTTTATCCGCTCATATATGGTCTTCATATATAATCATAGTTCCCACAGCTTAAGATACCAGACAAACAGGATATAAACAAGACTTATCGAATGCGTATGATATTTTATACAGTTTATATATGACTAAAATTGTTAGAAATATTCATTTTATCCAGGCTGGTATCAGGGGGTTGACAGTTATATAGGCGGGTGATAAATTCCCTCTAAGCGGGTGTTTGTGGGATACCACCGTTAATTTTGAATATTTTCCGGTTTTTTTTTATATAATACCCGGTTTGTTTACAGACCGGAGACCAATGAAGGGGGTGATTATGAAAAATGAAGACACACAGGTTATAGATTTGACCAGTAATTTCGCGAACTTGAAGGATGAGAATAAAGAGAAGTTATTAGTAGTCGGGAAGAAACTTTTAAGTATTAAAAGTTTGGTGATGGATGAGAAGTCAAGAAAGGGAATACGGAAAGGAACGTTTGAGAATGAAAAACCATAACATTTCATTTACTTGATATAAGTCAAGTTCAAGCATAACTGAAGTATTTTTAAATTAAACTTTCGTATGAGAGTTTAAAAATATGTCGACGGACATAAAACGCGAAGGAGTTTCTATCATGAATAAGAAACTTACTATTTTGGTCATGTTGGTAACTTTGCTGGCATTGGGTTTGATGCTTGGTTCATGTGATAACGGAACAACATCCAATTCACAGACAAGAAAGTTCGAAGGGACATGGAAGCATCCTAATCCATCATCGGAAAATGCTACAATTAAATTTACCAGTGATTCATTTGTATATTCTTGGGACAATGGAAGCAAAAATGGAAGTTTTACATATGACGACACCAATATCGTGTTTTCTGTAAACGATGGTACTAAATGGTCAACAACCTATGAATTCAAATCTAAAACATCTATACGGTTTGAAAACGGAACAGGATGTTTTTGGTGGTATGGTGAATTTGAAAAGCAATAATAGAAATTTGTGACTATTTCAAATATATTGAAATACTTTGAAAAAAATGAACAACCCCGGAGCAATTCGGGGTAGAGCCTGTCATATTTTTTGTGTAAATGGCCTTCTAAAATTTAACCCTGAAATCCATATCCCTTTTTGAATAGAAAATGGTTTTCTTAATTCCTTGCCAGATATAGAATTACGAGAAACTTACCCGGCTTGCCCAGCCCTAAATATCGTAAAGAAAAATTAAGGGGAAGAAAAACCGCTCAAAATATGACAGGCCAAAACTTCAAATTACGGGGCGGCGTGAGACCACCCCATAAGACTTGTTTTATTTTACCGCAAAACCTACGCTCTTGGTATTGCTTTGATTGCCTTTGGAATCAACTGCATACACCTCTATGGTATAATCTCCTGCGGGAAGAGTAAAATAACCAAAATATCTTGTAAAAGAAATGGTTTCTATACGATCGTAGTAACGTCTCCACAGACTATTTTCAAACTCTCATACGAAAAGTTTACTTAACCTGATATTTTTATATTCCCATTCTCAAACTTCAATTTATCATTTTCTAACTGGTCAACATCTCTTAGATACCTTTCCCCGATACTCAATAGTTCGTCCTTCCCTTCGTCAGTCATTTGGTCGTAATTCTTCAGAAGAACTTCAATTCTGTCTGTCATAGACTACTCCTCCCTAGTCTTTTTTCGGGGTCGGATATTATATAAAAAAAATCCTCAAATTGTTCAAAATTTACCCCCTTTTCAAAAAAACCTCTATGCTGTCATAGTATAGACATCTAAGAGGTCTGTCAATAGAGTTATCCACAAAAAAATATTCTTTTTGATAGTTATCAGAAACAGAAATCGTCTACTTTTTCATACATTTTTGGTCAAATCCTGTCATTGAGTAATTCCTCATGGTCTGTTATTATTAAAGTCATGGACACCGTAAATGAACGGTTAAAGCAGATTAGAACGTCATTAGGTATGTCCCAAAGGGAATTTTCCAAACGAATATATATAACCCAAAGTTTCTACGGCGACATTGAACTGGGAAAGAAAAAATTAAACGACAGGATAATGCAACTCATATCAACTCAATTCAATGTCAACAAAGAATGGATTAAAACCGGGAACGGAGAGATTTTCAATTCGCCGCCGCCCGATATTAGACGTGAAAGACTTATTGAAATATATACTCAACTTCCCGAATGGCTACAAGATTGTTTAATTGAACAGTCAAGCCTACTATTAAAACAATATAAGAAACAAAGTAATTTAGAATAATCCGTTTTCAATTCTTATATCTCCCATGTTCAACCGCCCGGGGGCGGTTTTTTCATCTCCTAGGTGCGTCGCCTTCCGCATATGATGTTTTTTGGCTTGTAAAGTGCTTTTGCAAGCATTGATTCATTGCGAAGGGGTTTATAGTCCCCCATAAAGAAGCCCTGGACTGGCCCCCCATATGGCCTCCCATACCCCGGAAAACCCTGAAAAAAACCATTGACTTTAGTATTCCATAGGATACAATGAAGATATGATAACGATACGGGAAACAGGACAATTCAAAACCTGGATACGGAGTTTACAAGACCAGGTAACACAGGCGATTATCAACGCCCGTATCCGCCGTATTTCGGCTGGCAACTTTGGCGACAGCAAGCCGGTAGGGGATGGTGTCTCTGAATTGCGTATCGATTACGGCCCCGGTTTCCGGGTGTACTTCACTCAGCGGGGGCAAGAAATGATTGTTCTGCTTTGCGGTGGCGACAAGTCAACCCAGAGCAGGGATATAGAAGCCGCAAAACAGATTATTCAAAATCTTGAGGAGGTATAAGCATGAAACCAATCAAAACAACCGTATGGGATCCGGCGGAATATCTGGAAACGGAGGAACAAATAACCGCCTATCTGGATGATATTTTCAAGAGCGGTGATCCCGATCTTATCGTTACCGCAATCGGGGACGTTGCCCGTGCCCGTGGTATGTCGAAGATTGCCGATGATGCCGGCCGAGGCCGGGAAAGTCTCTATAAGTCCCTCTCACCGGGCGGCAATCCCTCCTTTGGGACAATCCTGAAGGTTCTGTCTTCTTTGGGGTTCGGTATACGCATTACTTCGCCATAAGAAAGCAGCGGAATATCTCAACAAAAAAGAGGCATTTCTTACCCCGACCGGGTTTTATTTCCTCGCACAATTTACCGTGTAAAGTTACTAAATTATAGAAATATGACGGCACGGGAAGTTATAGACAAGCTAAAGGTGTAGGATGGGCATTGGATAGAATCAACAGTTTCCACCATGTCTTTGTCAAAGCCGGCTGCTGTCCTGTTTCGGTTCCTTTTCATGGGAATAAAGACATAGGGCATCTTGCAAAAAGAATTCTCAAAGAAGCGGGGATAGAATAGGGGGGTATATGACCTACTACTGCACCATCGAGAAAGACGGGGATGAATATATAGCTCAATTTCCCGATATGACCAATATCGTTACCTGTGGGTTTTCCCATGAAGAAGCCCTGGCAATGGCAAAGGAAGCCCTTGACGGTTGTCTGGAGGCCGGTAAAGGACACTGTTATGCGCCCAAAGTCAATTTCCCGGCTGGGCCTCTTTGATTACCTCAAGCTGTTCGTTACCCCCCGTTACCGCCGCTGTGGTATCGGTATCACTGCCAAGGTTGACGGCCTTCAATACCGCGTCCTAGTAGTTGTCTGTGGTCAGAAAGCACCAGAAGTATGCCTATGGGATGACCAACCGGGATATCCAGAGCCATTTGGAACAGGTATATAACGTGGAGGTATCCCCCGGACCGGTAAAAACATTCTAAAAACCTCTTGTTATTTATACGCATAATGCGTATGCTTAGAATATGAAGTTTCAGGAAATTGAAAGGATGGTTTTGAACGATGGCTGGACCTTGAAAACCATTAAAGGTTCCCATCATCAATACATCCACCCGAAAAAGCTGGGCAAGGTAACGATCCCGTATCATTCCGGGGATATTGCGCCGGTGATTATCAGATTTATCCTGAAACAAGCAGGAATAGGGGGCAAATAATGAAACTTACATATCCCGCAATTTTCTATGAAGGTGAAGGCGGCTATGCCGTAGAGGTTCCCGATCTTCCCGGCTGCGTAAGCGGCGGGGCCTCTCTCGCCGAAGCTATCATCATGGGAACCGATGCCGCTTCCGGCTGGGTACTTACCGAACTTGAGGACGGCAAGCCCATTCCCAAGGCAAGCCCCATTGAAGCGATCCATCCCGAATCAGGGGGCTTTGTCAGTATTCTGGTACTGGATATAGACGCCTATACGGAAAAGTACGGCAACAAGGCGGTGCGGAAAAACCTAACCATACCCGCCTGGCTCAATACTTTTGCGGAAAGGAAGCATATTAATTTTTCCCAGGTGCTACAAGATTCCTTAACCGCAATCTATGAACGGGAGCATGCCGCTTCTTGAGGCCGCGGATCGCTCCGTTTCGACTCCCCGATAACCTGCAAAACCCATAAAAAAACCGCCCGGGGGCGGTTTTTCCCATCTCCTGGGGGAGTCGCCTTCCGGCCCGCAACATCCTGTTTCGGGCCCGAAGGCCGTCTCCGCAATCCCGGCGCTTCCGTGCGCCGCCGCTCTCCCGCAAGGCTTTCGCCTTGGCCTGATCCGCGGATCGCTCCGTTTCGACTCCCCGATAGCAACAAAACCCATAAAAAAACCGCCCTAGGGGCGGTTTTTCCCATCTCCTGGGGGAGTCGAACCCCCGTTGTCGGGATGAAAACCCGATGTCCTAACCACTAGACGAAGGAGACAAAAACAATTAAAAGTACCATACAAAAATTGATGAGCAATGTCAAGGATGGGATTTGATGGTCCCCTGCTTTACAGAATGCTCCCATCTTGATAAATCGGTTGAAAAGGGCTATCAATTATGTTGATCATGTCAAGGGAGATTATATGCTCGTTTTAAAATTCGGAGGTACCTCGGTTGGTTCCCCCGATGCGATAGGCAAACTTATCGAGATTTTAAAGGATGATGAACATTCCGGTAAAGTCCGGGTGGTGGTGGTTTCCGCTTTTTCCGGTGTAACCAACGAGTTAATCGAGATTGCCGAAAAGGCCGCCCGGGGGGATAATACCTATACCATCACCATAGAAACCATGCGAAAGCGGCATCTGGATATGAGCGCTCTTTTTCTTACAGGCGATATCCGTGAGGAGGCGGACAAGTATACCCATACCTGTTTTGCCGATCTGAACCGTATTTTGGATGGCGTGATGATCCTCAGGGAACTTTCTCCCCGGATCCTTGATACGATTATGAGCTTTGGGGAACGGCTTTCGGCGCCTTTGATTGCCCGGATATGTACGGTTTCGGGGATTCCTTCTGATTACCTTGATACCCGTACCCTCATAACCACCGATGAGCAATACGGGTCCGCCCGTTTTCTCTTGGGGGAAAGTTTTTTTAATATCAAATCAGCCCTGGCAAAAAGGCCTGCCCTGCAAATAGCCACCGGTTTTATCGGGGCCAGCGCCGAGGGGCATACCACCACCTTAGGACGGGGCGGTTCGGACCTGTCCGCGGCCATTTTTGGCGCCGCCCTAGACGCCGACATGGTGGAAATATGGACCGATGTGGACGGTATTCTTACCGCAGATCCCCGGCTGGTAAAAAACGCCTTTACCATTGAAGAGATATCCTATGTGGAAGCCATGGAGCTTTCCCATTTTGGCGCTAAGGTTCTGCATCCTCCCACCATACGGCCGGCCCTGGAAAAGGGTATTCCCATCAGAATCCGGAATACCTTTAATCCTACCGGAACCGGAACAATCATACGGGACGAAGTGGAGCCCAGCCCCTTTCCCATCCGGGGGATCAGTTCCATCGGAAACGTAGCCCTGGTCAGGGTGCAAGGTTCCGGTATGGCGGGGGTTGCCGGGTTTTCTTCCCGTCTTTTCGGGGCCCTGGCAAAACGAAAGATAAATATTATCCTCATCTCGCAAGGGTCCAGCGAATATTCCATCTGTTTTGCGGTGCTGCCCCAGGACGGAAAGGCCGCTTCGGTAGCCATAAAAGATGAGCTTACCTGGGAAATATCCTCCATGATTATTGAACCGCCGGTGGTGGAGCAGGATCTTTCCATAATTGCCGTGGTAGGTTCCCGGATGAAAAATACTTCGGGAATTTCCGGAAAGGTCTTTCATGCCCTGGGAAGAAATGGGGTTAATGTTATCGCCATTGCCCAGGGTTCATCGGAACTCAACATTTCGACCGTAGTATCCCGGCAGGATGAAGCCAAGGCCCTCAACGCCATCCATGAGGCTTTTTTCCTTTCCGGGGTCCGTTCGGTGAACCTCTTCATCATGGGGACCGGGCTTATCGGGGGAACCTTAGTGGAACAAATCGCGGTCCACCGGGAAATCCTCGCCGATGAACATCAGATCCGTATCAACCTGGTGGGGATTGCCAATTCCCGGAAGATGTTTTTTAATACCGAAGGGATCGATCCGGGAAAGGCCAAAACCCTCCTGGATGGGGCCGAAGCCTTTGATTTATCCTTTTTTTTGGAAAAGATGAAGGCCTTTAACCTGCCCAATACGGCTTTTTGCGATTGTACCGCCAGTGATGAAATTGCTTCCCGGCACGCCGAGATCCTGCGGTCATCAATTCCCGTGATCACCCCCAATAAACGGGGAGTTTCCGGCACCCTGGATTATTATAAGGTCCTTACCGGCTATTCCCGGGATCGGGGCATCCCCTATCTGTATGAGACCACGGTCTGCGCGGGCCTTCCGGTCATTTCGACCCTGCGGGATCTGGCGGTTTCCGGGGACAAGGTCCGGCGGATCGAAGCGGTTCTGTCGGGTACCTTGAGTTTTATCTTCAATAACTTTGACGGGTCCAAACCCTTCTCCGCCTTGGTCCGGGAAGCAAAAGCCAAGGGCTATACCGAACCGGATCCCCGGGATGATCTTAACGCCATGGATGCCGCCCGGAAAGCCCTGATCCTGGCCCGGGAATGTGATATGTCCCTGGAATTTTCCGCGGTTTCCATCGAACCCATCCTGCCCCCGGCGTGTTTTGAAGCCTCCGGGGTGGAAGAATTTTTCACGGAACTGGAAAAAGCCGACCGGCTCTTTGAACAGCGCCGGGCCGAAGCGGCTACCCAGGGTAAGGTCCTGCGGTATGTGGCAAATATAGAAGAAGGTTCCGCCCGGCTTTCCCTCCGGGCCGAGCCCGAGGGCAGTCCCTTTCGTTCCCTGGTCGATTCGGACAATATTGTGGTGATCACCACGGATCGGTATACGGCCCTTCCCATGGTAATAAAGGGCCCCGGCGCGGGGGCCCAGGTAACTGCCGGGGGGATCTTCGCCGATATTGTTCGGATCGCCCGGACCTTAGTATAGGGAGCCGCCCAGAGGTATTCATACCTCATAGGGATGGTTTCAAAATTCAGAGGGGTTTTGAAACCGCCCCTTAGCAGAAAAAATAAAACGGAGGATAGTATGCCCATAGCCAATGCGGTACAAGAAGCGTTAAGTTCATCATCCCTTATTCGAAAAATGTTTGAAGAGGGGGCCCAGCTAAAAAAACAATACGGAGCCGATAAGGTATTTGATTTTTCCATCGGAAACCCCGATATTGATCCCCCCCCCGCGTTTCATAACATATTGGTAAAACTCGCGGAGGAGGATAAAAAAGGTTCCCATGGTTATATGCCCAATGCGGGATTTCCCGAGGTACGGGAAATCTTGGCAAAAAAAGCATCCCGGGAACAGGGGGTAACCCTGGGGGGAGCCCATATCATCATGGCGGTCGGGGCCGCGGGGGGGCTCAATGTGGTCCTCAAGGCCCTGCTCAATCCCGGGGATGAGGTGGTGGTCTCCCGGCCCTATTTTATGGAATACAAGGCCTATGCGGCAAACCATGGGGGACGTCTCATCGAGGTAGATTCCCTGCCCGATTTTAACCTCAATATCCCTGCCATAGCGGCCGGACTCTCGGAAAAAACCGCCGCGGTGTTGATCAATTCCCCCCATAATCCTACCGGCAGGATCTACCCGGAAGAAACCATCGCCGCCTTGGCGGATGTTTTACGGAACCACGGAAAAAAAACCGGTCGTTTTCCCTATCTTATCGCCGACGAACCCTACCGGGAGATCGCCTATAATCAAATCCGGGTTCCCCCGATACTTTCCGCCTATGAGGAATCCCTGGTGGTAACCTCCTATTCCAAGAGTCTTTCGCTGCCCGGTGAACGGATTGGGTATATTGCGGTAAATCCGGGGATTCGGGATCAGGATCAGGTCCTGGCCGCCCTTATTTACGGCACCAGGGTTTTGGGCTATGTTAACGCCCCGGCTTTGATGCAGCGGATCGTGGCGGAGCTTACCGATGCCCGGGTGGATGTGGAGGTATATGCCCGGCGGCGGGATGCCTTTAAAAAGGTGCTGGATGACGCGGGTATCTCCTATGCCGAACCCGAGGGGGCGTTTTACCTCTTCGCCCAGGTTCCCGGAACAAGCGGGGATGATGGGGCCTTTGTAAACCATCTAAAAAAACACCTCATCCTGGGAGTAGGGGGGAGGGGCTTTGGAAAACCCGGCTGGGTCCGTTTTGCCTATTGTGTGGACGAAGGGGTGATAACAGCCTCGGCGGGGGCCTTTAAAAAAGCCGCCGCCGAGTGGCAGGCCGCCGGGTTCTGATCCGGTGCAAGGGGGCCTTTAGGTTTTGAGGGCCCTACCGGTCTTCTTGTATGATCCGGGCCGCCTCTTCCCAGGAAAGACCCTCCCGGTTTTGCCGTTGGGCGATTTCCCGCAGCGTAAGCGGACGGTCAAGGGGGGCCGCTCCGTCGGGGATGACAACCCATGGGGCGCCTTTTTTTTCCGCTAAAATAAACTGCTGGGTAAGCTTTATCGGTTCAAAAAACACCTCACAGGCAATGCCCGCCCCGCGAAATCTAGCGGCTAAACTTTGATATGCCCCGGCATCCTCTTCCCGGATACAGGCAATCACCAGGGGGGCGTAGGTGTTTTTTTCCACGGTCATTTCCAGGGTTTCTAAAGCGGCGATAAGCCGGTCTAAACCGATAGAGGAACCAACCCCGGAGATCTTTTCCCGGGAATACAAGCCCACTAAATTATCATAACGGCCGCCGGAACACACCGAACCTATCTCCGGGAGCCCATTCAAAAAGGTTTCGTAAACCACCCCGGTATAATAATCAAGTCCCCGGGTAATAGAAGGATCCAGCATAAAGGAAGCGGTGGTTCCGGTATCCTTCATAAAACGGCGGAGCATCCAAAGCCGGTCCGATTCGGGGGTGTCCTCCCCGACAAAGCGGATCATAGCCTGTAACGTATCCTCATAGGAACCCTTGGTTTCAATATAGCCGAGTACCGCCCGGGCCCGTTCTTCCCCCAAAAGCTCCGCCAGAAGTTTCCCGGTCTCGTCTCTGCCTATTTTGGCAAGTTTATCCACGATCCGCAGAATTTCCGGCGATTTTTCTCCGGCATCGATTTTTGCAAGGAACCGGTTAAAAAAGCCCCGGTGATTCAGGCGGATGGTTGCCTCCCCGGCGCCGACAGCCAACAGGGTATTCCGCATCAGCAGGAGGATCTCAAAATCCGCGGCGGGGCTGTCACTACCCACGATATCAAAGTCACATTGGGTAAATTCCCGGTATCTGCCCCGCTGGGTGTTTTCGCCCCGCCACACCTTGGCGATATGATAACGCTTAAAGGGAAGGGTAAGTTCCGGCCGGTGCTCCGCTAAAAACCGGGCAAAGGGTACGGTAAGATCAAAACGCAGGGCCACATCCCGGCCGCCGTGATCATGGAAACGGTATATCTGTTTTTCCGTTTCCCCCCCTCCTTTTCCCAGGAGTATCTCCGAATATTCCAATACCGGCGTATCAATGGGAACAAAACCATGGGCCCGAAAAGACTTTTCTATCTGCTCAACCAGATCCCGGCGTTTAATCTCCGCCCCCGGTAAAAAATCCCGAAACCCCTTAAGTATTTTTGGTGTGATAAGGTCAGCCATAACTACCCCACGTCAGAAAAACAGATTTCCCCGGCACCGGGGAAATTTTAAAAACTCACCGGACTTTTTCCAACGCGGGGCTCGAATGAAAATTATACCAATAATCATTTATTATTTCCACCAGCTCCGGACTAAATGCCAGGGTTGAGACGGTTTTTATGATACCCTGGGGGAGGGTGACTACGGAAACAATGGTACCGCTAATGATGATCCGGTGCTTTTTAAAGAAAAGCTGGTATGCCACGGAGGTTCCGGGGAACCGGTAGGAAGAACCGGCCGCTTCCAGGTGTTCGATGGTTTTGGTACTTAAACTAGAAATTTGAATACGCCGGACCTCCGCATTCGGTTCAACAACAGCGGCATACAGATTGTAGCCCAACATTTTTGCGGTTAACGGGGTTATTCGTATAGCGGTTTTGCCATAATCTTCATATTGGGCCTTCATCCGCTCCTGGTTTTCCAAAAATTCCCCCATAATGACAACGAAATCATTAGGCGTATTTTTAAAATCCACCACAAATAGCCCCACATTTTCCCTTCCCTTCATATGTCCTATGGTAGTCAGGTTACAGCGGATAAAAAATTTAAGCGGTTCACCCCTCCCGGCCCGGGTAAAGGTTATGGAAAGCCCTATAATTTCATTTACATACCGCTTAAAAAAGAGTAATTCCTGCTTTGAAAGGGAGGCGAAAAACAATGAACGTTTAAACCCAAATTGAAAGGGCACACAGAGAATAACATATTCACCTATTTTTAAAAAACACTGCCCCTGGGCTACCCCCAATTTGTTTAAAGCGAATTTATTACATACGACACTCTGATCGCCAAATTTCTCTAAATAGTGAGCCGGTCCGGTCAGAGAATTTGCCATATCATATGCTCCAAATTTATTGGAATTGTCCGGACCCTTCGGTTTCCAAACAATTTCCGCTAAAACATTACAATTTCATCGCCGGCGAATCAAGGTTCATTGGCGATAAAACAAAAAACTTCTCCGAAACCTCGGTTGGTTTTGGAAAAAATCTCAAAAAAAGCAGTCTCATGTCCGGTTTTCACAAACCACGAACCATCTCCAAAACCCAGTTAATTGGGGGAAATATCCCTAATTTTAAAATAACCAAGAATTGAAATTGACTCAAGTGAAAAAATTGGGGCCCCTTCAAAATCCTATAACCCACCCGGGCCATGATTTTAAAAGACAAATTAACTAAATATAGGAAAAAGCCTCAATTTCTATAAGTATATTTTTGTCGATATTTAGAAATTTTTCAAGGGATGCTACCGGGGGCTAAAAAGCGGCGTTCTTTACGGTCGATTATATATCCTCAAAGCGTACCCCCTGACCGGCGGGAATAAAATTCAGGGCTTTTCTGCCGTATAACTGGGGTTCCCAGGAAGGGGACAGGCCGGGACGGAGTATTTTTTCTGTCCGCAGGATGGCCAGATCCCCGGGATGTATGATCTTTCCCCGGGGAATATCATGGACGGCATGGATCGAGCGGTTGGTTTTTTCATAATTGGCCGCCTCCGAAGGGGCAAGCCGCTTGACCCCGTCCCCCAGGATGGCTTCCACTATTTCGCTACCCCGCTCTTTAGAGAGGGCGTCCGCGATATCCCCGGTTTCCATGGATGAGGCCCGTCGAATGGTCCCGGTCATCCGGAAAAATTCCGCCGGAGGAAGGGCTATGGGGTCATCAAGTCCCGGATCGTTCCTGGACAGGCAGAAATGTTTTTCAATCACCGCCGCCCCCATAGCCACGGCCAGGGCGGGAACCAACTCCGGATCCGGGCTGTGATCGCTTATCCCCATACTCACCCCAAAGAGGACGCCGAGATTCGGAAGGACCCGGAGGTTATAATCCCGTTCCGGCGCGGGATAGGAGGTAACACAGTGGAGCAGACAGACCTGGTCGTGACCGGTAATATCCAGGGCGGCCTCAATATCCGCCAGTTTGGATACGCCGGTGGAGAGCATCATCGGTATACGATACGAAGCCAATTCACCAAGCAGGGCGGTATAGTTGAGTTCCGGCGAAGCGACCTTGAGGATCTGCGGATGCAAGGCCCGTAACTCCCGGGCGCTTCGGAGGCCAAAGGGGGTTGCCAGAAACAAAAGTCCCCGGGATTCCACATATTCCTTTAATTCCGCGTAAAAATCCGGGCTTGTTTCAAGTTGTTTAAACCGGTCATAGAGGCGGATCTTTCCGCCGGGCAGGGTAACTTCACCGGTATTGGGATGGAGGATCTCATCGGCATAAACAATTTGAAATTTTATACCATCCGCCCCGGCTTTGGCCGCGGCATCGATCAGCTCTTTGGCTTTTATCGGGTCCGCGCCATGGGAGGTACCTAATTCGGCGATGATCAGTACCTTTTTCCGGTTATAGGGGATGGTATTGATGATAAAATGGGGGGGATCGTTTCTAGGTTTCATCGGGTATCTTCCCCTATAATCGGTCGTTTTGAGGGATGGAAATAGAGCTTTTTTCAAAAGGGGACATTTTTAAAAAAGCTTCAATATATTTTTTTTAAATCCCTGATAATATCTCGACATTTTAAACTTATTAGGATATTATAAAATAGAGCTTGTTTCAGAAGGTCAAATTTTGAAATATACGCCGTGCTTGTCAAGCGGCCTTAAATTTAAAGGGAAAAGCGGGCGGGCTTAATTTGGGCTTTTAGACCGCTTTTTCTCAAGCCGGTTTTAACCGGATTTTGAGACAAGCCCGATTCGTCATAATAAGGAGATGGTAATGAAGACCTTAACCTGTGATGTTTGCAAAAAAAACATATCCCAACCGGTGGCGGGACGTAATTATTTTCATTTAGCCCATAGGGAGCTCTGTGAATCCTGCAAAGATCAGCTGGAATTATCGTTAAAACCGGTGATCAGGACAAAACAGCCCTTCACCTACGAATGGTACGATCGTTTAGTGAAAGATGCTATTGAAAAGGCTATGCAGACCGGTAAATTTGAAACCCGGTAAATTTGAAGGTTATCGCTGCATTCCCAAAACTTCAGTTTTATAGAAGTTTTAAGTACGGGGAGTATACACCCCGTATGCTAAATAAAAGGGGTACGGAAAATTCGTATCCAGGAGAAGGAGTTATCATGTCCGGCCACAGTAAATGGGCGACTATTAAACACAAGAAGGGCGCCGCGGACGCAAAACGCGGCCAAATGTTCACCAAGCTGATTAAAGAAATTTCTATTGCCGCCCGAATGGGCGGGGGTGATCCTGAGGGTAACCCCCGGTTAAGAACCGCTGTTTTAAAGGCCCGGGGGGCAAATATGCCTAAGGATAATATCGACCGGGCTATCAAGAAGGGTACCGGGGAGCTGGAAGGGGTCAATTACGAAGAACTTACCTACGAGGCCTATGCCCCGGGGGGAGTGGCGATTCTAATCGAAGTCCTTACGGATAACAAAAACCGGGCCGCCGCAGATGTGCGGAATATCCTGACCCGGGCGGGCGGTAACCTGGCTACCGCCGGCGCCGTGTCCCGGCTTTTTAAACGGCAGGGCATCATTACCTTTGACGGGGAAAAGTACACCGAAGATCAGATTATGGAGGCTGCCCTGGAGGGAGGGGCGGAGGATGTGGCCCTTTCCGATGGGATCATTGAGGTTACCACCGTCCCCGAGGATTTTGAGACGGTCTTAAACGCCCTGAACGAGAAGGGGCTGGAAACCCTCAACGCCGAAATCAGCATGGTTCCCGAAGTGGGAGTAACCCTGGACAATGATGCCACCGCAAAAATCCTGCGCTTGATTGATAGGCTCGAAGAAAACGACGACGTGCAGAACGTATATTCCAATATTGAAATCCCCGAAGGTTTTGAAGCGGAATAGAAAAAACCCGCCTCCGGAGTTTGAATCCGCGGAAGGGCCGAGGGTTCTACCGGCCCCGGGGATATCAGGAGGCCGGGTCCGGCGGATCATTGGAATTGACCCCGGACTGGCCGCTTCCGGCTGGGGCATTGTTGATTTTGATGGGCAGCGGCTTATTTATGTTGCCCATGGTTGTATTGAAACTCACCCGGACCGTTCCGGAGCGGAACGGCTTTTTTGTATTTATAAAGCCTTTTGCTCCGTATTGGATATGTATAAACCCGGGGAGTCCGCCATCGAGACCCTCTATTTTGGCCGGAACATCACCAGCGCCATGCCGGTAGCCGAAGCCCGGGGGGTACTCGCTATGGCCCTGGCGGAACGGGAAATACCGGTCAGGGAGTTTACCCCCCGCTTAATCAAGCAGGCCGTGGTGGGCAGGGGGAGCGCGGACAAAGGGCAAATTCAGGAAATGGTTCGTTTGATCCTGGGACTGGCGGCCATCCCCACCCCGGATCATGCCGCGGATGCCCTGGGGGCGGCGGTATGCTGCGCCCATTCATCCTTATTTTAAGGAAAACAGAATCCCCGGAAACTCCTTGAAATGGGCCCTTCCGCTGGGGTATAGTGGAGATATGTTCAACAGCATTCGGGGAATTATTACCGAAAAACATGCCGATGCCCTCTATATCCTCTCCGGAAGCATGGAATGGGATATTACGGTCCCCGCCACGGATATAAGCCGGCTTCCCCCGGTGGGAGAGGAGGGAAGGGTTTTTACCTGGTTGTACCACCGGGAGGATCAGCTGCGGCTTTTCGGCTTCTCCGATGATAAACGCCGGAGTACCTTCCTGGAACTCCTCAAGGTAGAGGGGATAGGCCCCAAAGGGGCGATTAAGATCATGGGGGGGATAGGTCAGGAAGAACTGGAGCGGGCCTTGGAAAATGAGGACCTCGGCCGGCTTGAAGCGGTACCGGGGCTGGGGAAAAAAACCGCCCAAAAGATGATCCTGGCCTTAAAGGGCCGCCTCACCTCCCCGGCGGAGGCGCCCCGGACCGTCTACGGGGAGTTGGCCGAGGCGTTGATCGGCATGGGTTATGACCGAAAAGCGGCGGTAGAGGCCCTAGGCAGGGCAGAGGCTGCCCTTACCCCGGGTGTATCGGAAGCGGAAAAGGAAAAACAGCTTTTTAAACAGGCAATTATGTATTTAAGCAGCGGTATGTGACCGGCCAGGGAGGAGGGGAGGAGCATGGTTATTGCCATAGACGGACCGGCAGGGGCAGGAAAAAGTACCATCGCCAGGCTGGTAGCGGCGGGTCTTGGGTTTACCTATATTAATTCGGGGAACCTTTACCGGGCCATTACCCTGGGGTGTTTGCGGAATAATATCAATCCCACGGACGAAAAAAAGGCGCTGGAATACGCGAAAAAAGCCCGGATTGACTACCGGAACGACGATGTATACCTGGAAGGGGAAAATGTGGTCTCCCTCCTCCATACCGACGAGATCGACCGGTATTCCGCCCCCCTATCCGCCATTGTTCCCATCCGGCACGTGGTAAACGATCTTATCCGGAAGCTCGCCGAGGGACTTAACGTGGTGGTGGAGGGGAGGGATATGACCACCGTGGTCTTTCCCCAGGCGGAATACCGCTTTTTTCTGGACGCTTCGGCGGATGCCCGTGCCCAAAGGCGGTATGACCAGGGGGTTTCCAAACTCAGCCTTGAAGAAATAAAACGCGCCATCCTGGAACGGGATGAAATTGATAAAAATAAAGCCGAAGGAAGCCTTAAAATTGCCCCGGAAGTAATTTATTTTGATACTTCGTACTTGACCATAAGTCAAGTTTATGACAAATTAATAGAGAAAATACAGTTATAAGGATCAACCATGGCTCAGATGGAAGTGGAAATGGATGAGTCTAAAAATTCCGCGGACAATATCCAAACACAATTACAGGAAGAGTATCTTAAATCCCTTGAACAGCTCGAAGAAGGACAACTGGTCGACGGATCTGTTATCCAGGTTACCCCAGACCAGGTCTTTATCGATGTGGGCTACAAATCGGAGGGAAAGATTCCCATTGCGGAATTTACCGAAATCCCCAATGTCGGGGATGTGGTTTCGGTTATTCTCATTACCAAAGAGAATAAACATGGAGAAGTGATTGTTTCCAAGCAAAAAGCGGATGTTAAGTTGTTTTGGAAAAATCTCCGGCAGGCTTTTCAGGATCATACGGTTATTGAGGGAACCATCGAAAAGCTGGTTAAGGGCGGATACGACGTGGATCTGGGGGCCGGAGTACGGGCCTTCCTCCCCATAAGTCAATCAGACGCCCAAAAGGTCGATAAACCGGAAAAACTCCTGGGAATAAAGACTTCTTTTTATGTGGAGCGGCTTTATTCCGACGGTAAAGTCAATATCGTGATAAACCGCCGTAAATGGATCGAAGAAGAAATTGAGCGTAAACGGGCCGATTTCTTTGTGAATACCCCCATAGGCGCTGAGGTTGTCGGGACGGTAAAGAGTTTTACCTCCTTTGGCGCTTTTATTGATCTGGGGGGATTCGACGGGTTGCTCCATATCAACGATATGAGCTGGGGCCATGTAACCCGGCCCAAGGACTTTGTAAAAAAAGGCCAGGAGATACGCCTAAAGGTTATCAGAATCGATCCGGTGGAAAAACGGATTAACTTATCCCTCAAACATTTTACCGATGATCCCTGGGTGCATTTTGAGGATAAATACCATGTCAATGACATCGTCAAGGGCAGGGTAACTAAATTAACCGATTTCGGCGCCTTTATTGAGCTTGAGGAAGGCATCGAAGGTTTAGCCCATATTTCGGAATTTTCCTGGGTACGGAAGATCCAGAAGCCCGGCGAAGTTTTGGCCATTGGGGATGAAGTGGAATGTATGATCCTGGGATATGATCTCCAGGCGGGGAGGGTGTCCCTGGGGCTGAAACAGGTCACCACCAATCCATGGAACGATATCAATGAAAAGTACCCCGTGGGTACAAGGCTTTCCCGCAAGGTCGTAAAAATTACCAATGCGGGGGCTTTTGTCAACCTGGAAGAGGGGATCGACGGCTTCCTTCATGGGGATGATCTTTCCTGGACCAAAAAGAAACGTCCCGGCAGCGAACTCTCGGTGGGCCAGGAGGTGGAGGTAATGGTTATCGATGTGGACCAGGAAAACCACCATATACGGCTTGGAATCAAACAGCTTTCGGAAGATCCCTGGCAAAGTTTTGCCAAAACCTATAAACCCGGAAGTTTAGTCGAAGGAGAAGTGTCTTCTATCAAGGATTTTGGTATTTTTGTTAAAGTCCCCGGCGGTATCGAAGGACTTATCCACAAATCAAACCTCCCGGAGAACCGGGAAGAAAATCCCGATGAGGCTCTTAAAAAATATCAGGTTGGAGACAAGATAAAGGCAGTGGTTCTGGAATTGCAGCCTGAAAAATCAATGGTAGCCTTCTCAATCAGGGATTATCAAAAAAAGGTTCAGCGGGACGAACTTTCCCGTTATATGGCGGCGGAGGAGGCGGAGGATTCCAAGTATACCCTGGGAGATTTTTTAAAGTCTAAGGGTACCAATTAGAAGACCGCATTTGTATGCTGTCAACCATTGATGTCCAAAAATTTAATACTCTAATCGAGATCAATAATCTTATTAATTCGGATTATTCTGATGTACATATGCTTTTGACCCAGATTATTGATTCGGCGGCTCGTCTCTGTGAGGGAGAAGCATCCTCATTGCTGCTCCTTAATCGGGAGACGGGGGAGCTTTATTTTGAGGTCGCCTTGGGCTTGGGAGCGGAGGTAAAAAAATACACCATGAAAGCCGGAGCGGGTATTGCCGGATGGGTGGTTGAACATAATAAATCCGTTATCGTTAACGACGTGCAAAATGATGCCCGGTACCTTATTGAACTTTTTAAGCAAATTGGGTATCCCTGTAAGACCATGATGGCGGTTCCCATGCGGGTTAAAGATGAATGTATCGGGGTCATTGAGCTTATCAATAAAAAAAACGATAAATATTTTATCCAGGACGAATTGGAGTGGCTTGAAATTTTTTCCAACCAGGCGGCCATCGCCTTGCAAAATGCCCGCAGTATGGAACGGGCCCGGGAGGAGATCCGTTTATTACAGGACGAGCTGTATACGGAAGAGGGGTACCATCCTGTCATCGCGAAAAGTCCGGTGACCCTGGAAAAAATTGAGCTTATTGACCGGATAGCAAAAACCGATTCGTCGGTCCTGATTTTGGGGGAAAGCGGGGTGGGTAAAGAGATTTTTGCCGAACAGATACACCTCCGCAGCCCCCGGAGCAAGGAACCCTTTATCCGGGTAAACTGCGCCGCGTTGCCGGAGGGCCTCCTGGAGAGTGAACTCTTCGGGCACGTCAAGGGCGCCTTTACCCATGCGCTGGGAAACCGGCGGGGACGGTTTGAAATGGCCGACGGGGGAACCATATTTCTGGATGAAATTGGAGATTTACCCCTATCGTTACAGGCAAAGCTGCTCCGGGTAATTCAGGAAAAAACCTTTGAAAAGGTCGGATCCGATATTTCCCAGCGGGTAAATGTAAGAATCTTGGCGGCGACCAATAAGGATATTGACGAGTTGGTAAAAAAAGGGGAATTCCGCAGTGATCTGTATTATCGTCTTAATGTGCTGCCCCTGTATATTCCTCCCCTCAGGCAGCGCCCTGAGGATATTCCGGAACTGGCGGCTTTTTTTCTTAAAAAGTGTATCCGTACCATTAAAAAACAATTCGACGGTTTTTCCGACGAGGCCATGGAAGCCATGTTGTCCTATTCGTGGCCGGGAAACGTCCGGGAGTTGGAGAATTGTATTGAACGGGCCTGTGTTATCGGAAAACCTCCGCGGATAGCGCGGGATGTCCTTTTTCTTAAGAACGAACCTTCCTCATCGGAATATGGAGAGGGAGGAAACCGTAATCTGAAAAAGGCGATCAATCTATTTAAAGCCCATTTTATTCAAAAAATATTAAAAGAAAACCATTGGAATCAGACAGAAACCGCTAAAGCCCTGGATATTCAACGGACCTATTTATCCAGGCTGATTAAAGAACTCGATATTAATCCTAAGGAGCATTGAATATGGCAACATCTATTAATGAAAAGGCGGAACGGGATAAAAAAATAAATGACACTTTGGTTGACTTTGTTCAAAATAATCGTAAAATTTTATTTACGGTACTGCTGGGTATCATTGTTATTTTCGGCGGGCTCATCGCCGCCATTGCCATCCGGGATACCCTGCAAACTAAGGCCATAGGCAAGGTCGAAGGTCTTAGGGAACGCTACGAGGCCCTTCGCTCCGAGATCAACGAACCTTCCAAGGAGGAGGAGGTCCGGGCTTTGGAGGATGAGTTGAAAACTTTTGCGTCGGGGATCTTTTCCTATGCCGGGGCCCGGGCCTATTCCCTGTTAGGAAACATCTATGGGGATAAAAAATCCTGGGCCGAAGCCCAGGAAGCCTGGACCAATGCCGCCCGGAAAGCGCCGAAAACCTATCTGGCCCCGGTGGCGCTGTATAATGCCGCGGTGGCGGCGGAGGAGCAGGGGAGTATAGAAACGGCCATAGCCCTTTATACCGAATGTACCGGCTTTTCGGAATTCCCCGCCGCCCATAGGGCTCAGTTTGCCATAGGAAGGCTGGAAGAATCCTTAAACAACTACGATGCCGCTATAGAAGCCTATCAAGGGGTAATTAACAGTTGGCAAAGCGAGGGAGATTGGGTAAATTTAGCACAGAGCCGGCTGATAGCTCTGAATATTTTGAGATCCGAGGAACAAGATTGAGATGAAAAAATTACTGTATATCCTAGGCATAACCGTTGTTTTTTTAAGCTGCGGTGTGGATGACTATATCTATCTTGAGCAGGTTGATCGGTCTGAGATCACTATTACGTTAAACACCCTGGCAACGGTAAGGCTTCCGCCTCCTCCCCAACGCGTAGAGGACTATTTTAGAAATTATGCTATTTATTACCGGATATATGTAAGCGGCAATTTACTGGAAGTAACCATAGAAGAGGGAATGCTTTCTACTGTTAATTCCTATTTATATAGTGATTATTCGACGATACAGCCGTATACAAACCCCGATACCTCCACGTCGACCAACGTAGGAACCCTCTTTACCAATCGGAAGTATTATACCCTGGATACTCAATTTTTGCCGGGAACCTATACCATTGATTTCGGTCAAGATCCGCCCGTAATCAACGGCAATCCCATACAACGTTCATCCGCGGTATATAACCCGGCCCCGGATCGCTTATTCCGGAACCAAACGGATCTTTACAGTGCCGAAAACGCATCCAGAAATAGCGATGTCCAGCCCACCACCGGCGGAAGCGGGCCCATGTATACCTATGTCGCCATGTATGTTGTCGCCGTCGGGGTAAGTGATAATTATTCAACTATTTACAGTAAGCCTACGTTTATCGGTGTTTTCCGTTTACCCTAAACCCTAAAAGAAGAGGGCGGTTTTAAAACCTGGAACCGTCCAATCATAATCTTCATTACTATTCATAATGTATATTCTGTCTACTATAACATATCGCTAATTCTTTATAATATAAAGAATTAGCAGAATCAGAGGACCTTTTCCGGATAGAGGCCGCGGTATACGGTAAAATAGGATGATGAAATATCTTCCCCCGGGGGCTTGGCCAGAACGGCCCGGCGACGAAGGCCGTAGAGGCCTTTTTGGGTAAGGCGGTATGATTTTTCATCCCCTGCCTTAACCAGGTCCGGCCCGTGGGAATCCGGGGCTTCGTATTCATAACCCCAGAGCAAGGAGGCCAGGGAATGTTTCTTGAGCCCCCCGGGGATGAGGAGATTTACCGCCTCGATCACGGAAAAACCCTGGGGAAGCGCCCGGTTCAGGGTATCCTTAAAACATTCCGCCTCAAAGGGATAGTCGGTGTCCAGGCTGGCGATCTCCCCTTCCCCGGCGATCCCCATGGCCAGGGGGGAGGCAAAGTCGAGTTTGGGGAGGGGATTGAAGCCTCCGGTAAAAAGAACCGGGATACCGGAGCGGATAAAGGCCATGGAAAAGACCTCTATTACGCCGAGATGGGAAAGAAACACCCCCTTTCCGGTCTTGGAAAAGGAAAAGAGGATTCGGTAGGTATCGGGAGCCGGTTTCTTAATCTGCGGGGCCGTAAACCCCTGAGAAATACCATCAGAAATTACTTTACTATGTATATTATTTTCGACTATCTTGTTATCGCCATGACAATTTCCGCAAAAATGAGTACAATTATTCATACATGGTAAAGTAATTTCTTTTTCTGCTGATTTTTTCCATTCCTCGGTAAGAAAACCGCGGCTAGTGCCGGAATCAATACAATCCCAGGGAAGGGCGGTTCCCGATTTACGGGCCCCGAGGATCTCCTCCCCCAGGGGACGATACTTTTCCAGGAGGGAAGTCCAGCGGTCTCCCTGGAAGTATTCGGCCCAGGCGTCCAAACGGCAGCCTTCACGGTAGGCGTCTTCGATCAAGTCCCCTACCCTTTCGTCTCCCCGGGATATGATCCCCTCCAGGGTGGAAACAAAGGGGTCCTGAATACCCACCTTGTGTCCCCGGGGTCTGAGCCGGGATCGGATAAAATCAAGCTTTTCCCGGGCCTCTACTTCGCTGATCTGGGGGACCCCCTGATAGGGGGTATGGGGTTTGGGGATAAAGGTACCCACATTGATATGGAAGTGCATCCCGGTCCGGGCCGCGACATCCAGGATAAAATCGACGATCTCCCCCTCCTCGGTACCGCATCCCCCCCCGTTCCCCAGGGGAAGGCCCACCATAAAGTAGAACTTCGCCCCCCGCCAGCCCTGCTTTTTCGCCTCCCGGAGGATGGCGACCACCTGTTCCCGGCTTACCTCCTTGTTTATCGATAGCTGCCAGGCATCCGCCGGAGTTTCCACGGCAAAGGTTAGGCCGCTTTTCCTAACCTCGGACACCTTTTCCAACAAGGGCAGGGAAAAGGTGGAAACCCTGAGGGAGGGAAGCTGGAAGGAGATGTACCGGGAAGCGTAGGCGGCGTTAAGGGAGGTGACCAGATCGTCGATGTGCCGGTAATCCCCGGTAGAAAGGGAGGAGAGGCTTATCTCCCGGAATCCCCCCTGATCTATCAGGGCGGCGATTTCCTGCCGGATCGTATCCGCCGGTTTCTGACGCATGGGCCGGTACCAGTACCCGGCATGGCAGAAACGGCAGCCGTTGGGGCAGCCCCGCATAAGCTCCACCGCCCCGTGGTGTTGTATTATTTTCATACTGGGAACGGGAAATACCGCCGCCTCCGGGGGCCGTTGGGCAAAGGCGCTGTCCACCGCCCGGCTTGCCCCGGCCTTGCCCCGGGTCCATATATGGGGATGGGAAACAAGCAAGGAAAGCAGCCCTTCCCTCCCCTCCCCCGTCTTTTTTTTGTCTGCCAGGGTTTGGATCAATTCAAAAAAACCGGCCTCTGCCTCTCCTATCCAAAAAGCATCGATAAATCCCTCGTAGGGCCGGGGATTGGAAACACAGGGACCGCCCATGACGATGATGGGATCCCCATCCCCCCGTTCCGCAGCACGGAGGGGAATATGGGCAAGGTCCAGGATGGTCAACACACCGGTAATACCCAATTCATAACCCAGGGTAAAACAGAGCATATCCAGATCCTTTAGGGCTATACCGGTATCCAGGCCGTAAAGGGGGATCCCCTGTTTCTTTAGCAGGGCTTCAAAGTCAGGTACCGGGGCAAAGGCCCGGTCACAGGATACCCCCTCCAGCCGGTTAAGCCGGTTATAGAGAATTTTCAGCGCCTGGTTGGACATGCCGATTTCGTAAAGATCGGGAAAAGCAATGAGGGTACGGAACGCCCCCTCCTGTTTTATGATGGCTCCGTATTCCCCGCCGATATAACGGGCAGGCTTTTCAACTTCCAATAATAAGGGGCCTAATTCCACCAGGGGATCAATATAGCGGATCTCCATAAATTAATGTTGATACCTTCTGATATAGATGCTGAGGGATAAACCTATACCACTCATGGCGGATAGGAGGGCGGAACCGCCATAGGACATAAATAAAAGGGGGATTCCGGTGATGGGCATAATCCCCATGGTCATCCCCACATTGACCAAAAAATGAAAAATATACATGGCGGATAGGCCCGCCGCAATAAAGGAACCAAAAACATCCGCGGTGGTTTTCATAATTCTTATCAGCCTGAGACAAATAAGGAGAAACAGGGTGAACACTAAAATTCCCCCCAGAAGTCCCCATTCTTCGGCAAAAATAGAAAAAATAAAATCCGTACTTTGTTGGGGAAGAAAACGGTAATGACTTTGCGTTCCCTGGAGATACCCTTTACCTAAAAGCCCTCCGGAACCTATGGCGGTAATGGATTGGATAATATTCCACCCCGCCCCCCGGGGATCTACATTGGGGTCCAGAAACACGATGAGCCGCATGATCTGATAATCCTTTAATACCTTATGGGATATAAAGGATGCCCCGAGGGAAAAGGTAATAATCGCCGCTCCGTATATAATCCAAAAAAAATATTGTTTTTTATACAACCGCACTCCGATCAAGGCGATAACCATCACCAGGAACAAGGCGGCCACACTGATAGCCACAAACCGGACATTCTGAATGATTGAGAGGAAGGGCATGGCGCCCTGCAATATGTAACTCTGCCAAAGGGGTAGTACCATAAATATTCCCGTAAAGAGAATACAGGCGCTTAAAAAAACAATATACCGAAAGGATATGCCCGCAACAAAGGTCATGCCCAGGAGAATGGGAATAAAAACCAGGGACGTACCGAAATCAGGCTGCAGAAGGACGATTCCCATGGGAATAAAAACAATAATACAGGAAACGGCAAACCGGACCAGGTGCTTTTGATTTTTTTTTGAAGAATCCAGATACCGGGCCAGCAAAATAATCGTGGTGATTTTTGCGAATTCCGACGGTTGAATTCCAAAGGAGCCGATCCCTATCCATGCCCTAGCCCCGTTTACCAGGCGGCCGAAAAAACAGGTATACACAAGTAGCAGGAGGGTACCCAAATAAAAATAGAGGGATAAATCGTATAAGCGCCGGTAATTTATCATCGCCAGAAAGAGGGCAATCATGGTGCCGCCTATGGCCCATACTATCTGCCGTATATACTCATTGGAAACCAGTACCCCCGTAGAAGTGATTCCCGAAGAGTAAATAAAAAGGATCCCAAAAAACGTCAGGATAAGGGCCGCAAAAAAAAGGGAAAAATCAATTTCCAGCAAATTCCGTAATTTCATTATTCCCGGCGCCCTTGCATAGGCATCAGATACTGAAGCCCCAAGGCGGAAACCGATTCTTCATAGGTCTGCCCGGAAAAAATACCATGAAAGATGATGGCCGACGCATAGGGCGCCCACCACTCCCACTTATTAACCGCTTCAACTATAACGGATACCACGATTTGTTCTTCCGGATTATCCGTCTGGTAAGGCGCATAGGCGGCAAACCAGGAATGCCACTGATCCGGAAGACCAACTTCGCCGGTTCCGGTTTTTCCGGCAATTTCCACGGTTGGTATGTTAAGGGGAAACCGGGCGGTTCCTTCGCTGATAACCGACCGCATGTTCCGGCGGACGGTTTCAAAAACCGCCGGCTCCACATCGCTTTTATGCAGGATGGCGGGGGCAATGGTAGTTTCCACCGCCCCGGACAAGGGGTCCCGGACCTCTTTAAGAATATGGGGTTTATAAATTACCCCGTCATTAACCACCATGGCTATCATATTTGCCATTTGAATAGGGGTAACCAGGGTATATCCCTGACCGATGGACATATTCATGGTATCCCCCCCCAGCCACCGTTCATGAAACCGGCGATCCTTCCACTGGGGGGTCGGGATAAAACCGGATATTTCCCCCGGCAGGTCGATATCGGTAAGTTCCCCAAAACCAAAATCTTTTGCGTATTCCAGGATCCGTTCAATCCCAAGGTAATCCCGGCCAACCACCCAAAAATAAATGTCACAGGATTGGGCCATGGCTTGCTGGAGATTAAGATGTCCATGACCGGGCTTTCGGATATGACAACGCCACTGCCGGTCCCCGTAATGTATTTCACCGGAACAGTCCACCAGTTGATCCGGTGAAAAGACATTTTCCCGTAAAACACCGGTGGTCATGATGACTTTAAAGGTTGAAGCCGGAGGATAGCTGGATTGTATGGCCCGATTCAAAAAGGGTTTGTTGGGATCATCGATCAGGGCCTGGTATTCGGCGGTCGAATCATTACGGATAAAAATCGTCGGATCGTACCAGGGATAAGAAACCATGGCGAGAATTTCACCGGTATGGGGGCGCATGACCACCACCGAACCCATCCGTTCTCCCAGGGCTTTTTCCGCCAATAGCTGGATGGAACGATCTATGGAAAGCACAATATTTTTCCCCATAACCGGAGGTTCCCGGACATTCGCCAGGCCTCCGGTTATCCGTCTGCCCCGAACATCCACGGTACGGGTTTCCAGACCGTCCGTGCCCCGCAAAATTTCATCATACTGCCGTTCGATACCCGCTTTACCGATAACATCGCCCTGTTTATACCCGCTGTTGTACAACATGGTTAGTTCGTCCTTGGTTATATCCCCCACATAACCGATGATATGGGAGAGGCTTCCCGCTTCAATGTAGTTCCGGATAGGTTTGGATTGCCAGGAAACGCCGGGAAGGGTATCTACATTTTCCGCGATAACGGCGATTTTATTATACGCCACGTTGGAAGCGACTTCCAGGGGCTGAAAAAGATAATAATATTGGGGAGGTATCTTCCCTTCGATTTGATCCGGGGGAATTCCCAGAATTACTGAAAGTTCTTCAATAAGGGCCGGTATCTTTCCCTGGGGGACTTCCGCGGGGGTGATATTTACCGCAAAAGAATCGGCATTAAGGACCAGGGGTTGATCAAAACGACGGTCGTAAATTTCTCCCCGTTGGGCGGGAATTACGGTGGTCCGCCGGGCTATGTCTTGAGCCCGGGAACGGTATAATTCACCCCGTAATATCTGCATACCGAAAAGCCGGATACCGTAGACGATAAAGATACCTATAAAAACAAACTGGAGTATTTTAATCCGTTTTTCGGTGTTTTCCTGGATTGGGGGTGATTGGGGGGTAAAATCCATTATCGATCTCCCTGATCCATCACCAGCAGGGATCTGAAAAATTTAAGGAAACCAAATAAAATTGGGGCGGAAAGGCTGTTGAGGAGTAATTCCACCCATAGGGTAGGTCCCCGGAGGGGATAAGCCGGAATAGCCCCGGCAAAAAGCAGGTGGAGTAAAAAAACCAAAAGGGCCTTAACCAGGGTAGCCCCGGCACATAAAGCCATGGGGAGAAAAAATATATCTAAAAAAAAGGTTCCCTTCATAATCCCGGTCAAAAAACCTACCATGGTACGGATAAAAGCGTTAAATCCCAGGGGGGCGGCGGATAAAAAATCGATAAGAAATCCTGAAAAAAATCCCGTCAGTTGTCCGGTCATGGTACCGTTATTATACGCGCTGAATACCAAAATGCCCAGGGCAAGATCCGGAATCGCATGGTAAATTTCCAGACGGGAAAGCAAAGTGGACTGTAAAATAGCGGCAATAAGGGCGAAAACCGTCGCCCAAATAACACGCCTACCCATCCCCTTCCCATCCGGCTTCATTCTTTTTTTCAGTTTCAATCACAAAGACATATTCCAGCCTGGAAAAATCTATGGCGGGCTCCAATTCCACTTCCATGGAAGTTTCGTATTCCTCGTAATGTATTTCACTCACCCTTCCGATGGTAATTCCTGGAGGGAATACCCCTCCGATTCCGCTGGAAGTGATAAGATCCCCAAAGCTGATCTCGTCTCGGGCCCGTTTTCTGATAAAACGCATGATCAGGGGCATATCGGAACTCCCCTGGCCTTCCACAATTCCCTCATACCGGGAATCCGAAAGGCGGGATGAAACATATGAGCTGGTATCGTAAAGGGGCATAACCAGGCTTTCAAATTGTCCTGCCTGGACTATTTTACCCACCAGGGCCTGAATCCCGTTCTGGAAGGCTATGACCGGCATATTATTCGCCAGGCCGTGATATTTTCCCTTATTGATAACCAGGGCCGAAAAGAGATTGTCCGGGTCCCTGCCGATAAGTTCGGCGGGGACGTGCCGGTAAACCAGGGTTTCTGAAAACCCTAGCTGTTCCCGGAGGCGGTTGTTTTCCTGCCGGATCTCCGCGGCATTCCGCTCAAGCTGCTCATACCGGGTTATCCGATCGGTTAACTCCGCGTATTCCCGCCGTAAAGAGGCCAGTTCCTGTATGGAAAGGACGGTCTGGGAAAAAAACGAAGCAACCAAGTGGACTCCCCCCCGGACGCCGGAAAACGCGGATAACCCGATACCCTGAAAATCAATGACAAAACTCCGGGTGGAAACCAGGAGAACCGAAAAGGATACCAGGCCCAAGACAATAAAAACATAACTTTCCATATTGGGACGTTTTTTTTGTCCTGGAGACGCTTTTATCCGCATAAAACTAACCGTTCAGGTTATCGTAAATACTGCGGGTATTGTCAAAACCCTTGGCATTCTCAAAATATTTACCCGCCCCCAGAGCAACGCAGTCCAGGGGACGTTCCGCGAGGATCACCGGCACCCCCGTTTCCTTGGAGATGAGTTTTGGAAACCCCTTGAGGAGGGAACCACCGCCGGTCATGACTATCCCCCGCTCCACAATATCCGCTGCCAATTCCGGCGGGGTCTGCCCCAGGGTTGATTTTATCTCATCAATTATTTGCGTTATGGGGTCTTTAAGGGCATCCCGAACTTCGACCGAATCAATTTCCAGCTTTCGGGGCAGTCCGGTAATGGCGTCGGTCCCTTTAATTTCAACTTTTTCGATGGTTTTATCCGGCGCGGCGTTACCGATCTCTATTTTCAACCGTTCCGCGGTCTGTTCACCGATGATAAGGTTATGGGCGCTACGGACATATTTAATAATCGCTTCGTCAAATTCGTCTCCCCCAAGACGTATGGCATTGGTAACCACCATACCGCCCAGGGAAATAACCGAGACTTCCGTGGTTCCCCCCCCAATATCACAGATCATGTGTCCTGCGGGTTCGAAGATGGGAATGTCCGCGCCGATGGCGGCGGCCAGGCTTTCCTCAATAACCTTCACTTCCCGGGCCCCTGCCTTATAGGCGCTTTCTTCCACCGCCCGGCGTTCCACCTCGGTAATGCATGAGGGAATGCCGATAACCATCCGGGGCTTTATAAAACGGTACCGGGGTAGTACCTTGGAAATAAAATACCGGATCATCTTTTCCGTGGATTCAAGATCGGCAATAACCCCGTCCCGCATGGGCCTGATGGCTATGATATTTCCCGGAGTCCTCCAGAGCATATTTTTTGCGTCGGTTCCTACGGCCATAACCCGTTTAGTACCCCGTTCTACCGCCACCACCGATGGTTCGTTGATGACAATACCTTTCCCGCGTATATAAATAAGGGTATTACAGGTTCCTAAATCGATGCCGATATCTGAAGAACTTTTTCCAAACATATTTCCTCCCGGGCCTCATAGGCCCCATTGCTTCAAAATTATAAATTCAGCCGTATCCTTGCCTGTTTGTGGGTCGGATCAATCCTCATAGCCGTCCGCCATTCAAAACGGGACCTGGCGGTATCACCCATGGAAGCGTATAACTCGCCTAAGCGGTAATGGGCTTCCGCGTTTTCTCCCGATTCTTCGATAATAGTAAGATATTGGGATATGGCGCCTTCCTTATCGTCGGAATTTTCAAAAAGCCCCCCTAAAAGGAACCGGGCAGTGATAATAACCTGGGAATCCATGGACGTTTCTATACAGCGAAGAAGATACGCCTTGGCCGTATCGGATTCATCCAACTCCAAATAGGAACGGGCAATGGCTAAAAGTAATAGATCCTGGGGGTAAGCGGAAATCGCCGGATTCGGCGGACCCTCCAAATTATTTTCAACCCTTCTTTCAAAATCATTGGCCGGGTTCAAAGCCAAACTAAAAGCCGCGACACTACTATGATAATCATGGATCCCCGCATAGGCAAGCCCTAAGTATTCAGGAATATCCCGGGCATCGTAGGAGACTTCCCGGGCCGCTTCCAGAAATTTTACCGCCAAATCCGCGTAACCCACCCCTTTTTCGTAATAAGCTTTGCCCAATACATAGAAAATTCTGCCGTCTTTTGCCCCGTCATTAATCAGCAGGGCCTTCCGTAATGACCAGATACACCTATCTATATAGACCAGGGTATCATAATTATTGATCTGGGCAACCGCAAGCTGATAAGCCACCATACCATGGGTGGTTAACAAAAAATAATCCAGGGGATTCGTTTGTAATTTATCCTGGGTTATCCTAAAAACTTCTTCATAGGAAGCTTCTTCCCAAAGCCGCAGAATTTCTTTTCGATCATTCCCCAGCCTGCTTCTCCTGCTCCCAAAAAACACTCCCCCGGATAGTATGAGGATACTGAAAAAAATAATAATCACCCCTCGGTTAACCTTCTGATTACGGTGGGCGTAACGGCCATAATCAGACCAGGAACGTGGTTTAAACATAGTATTACAAACTATATTACTTTCTTTTGCAGAAAAAATCAACAAAGCTAACGGGCAGAATTCAGAATAAACCTACGTACGTACCGTCGGTACCTTTTGAAATAGCCGTGGGGAAAGAAAAAGCGATGAACCATAAGCCGGGTTCTGTGTCGAATTTCCGCCCAAAAGCGGAAATTCCGGTTGCCATCTATCTGGCGCCGTATTTACATACGGCATCCTTGCAGTCTACCCGCGGAAAAAAACGGGCCGTTTTCCGCTGCTTGACTTTACTCCTGATGAGGCTTGCCAGAGGTTGCGGGAAACCCCAACAACCCGTCGGGAACCGTTACCGGCCCCCCGGTGGGCTCTTACCCCGCCATTTCACCCTTACTCAAGGGTTCACGGCATAAGCCGTAAGCCCCTGGGCGGTATTTTTTCTGTTGCACTTTCTGTCGGAAAGATCTTGGGATCTTCCCGCCCGGGAATTACCCGGCATCATGCCCTACGGAGCCCGGACTTTCCTCAACCTAAAGGGTACAGAGCCTTTTAGGCTGCGGCAACCTGGTTCATCGCTATAACTTAAGGTTTTCAGGCTATTCGTCGTAATCAATATTTATTTTTTCATCCTCCTCCTCATCCTCATCATATTCATCATCGTCCATATCATCCAGGTCAGACAGACTTCCCGCATCTTCGGTATCGAAGAAATCTTCCTCCCCCTGTTCGGACTCTTCATAAAAGAGAATTCGGGAACAATAGGGGCAAAAGACGATTTCTTCTCCCATCCGCACCGTATTGGCAAACTGGACGGGTAGGATCATGTGGCATCCCATACATACCCCCCCCCTGATGGCCACAATACCCCGGCCCATTTTATTTTTGACGATCCGCTCGAATTTAAAAAGCACCTCCGGATCAAGGCCCGGGGTTGTCTCCCTTTCCCGCTCCAACAGTTTCTCAACCTGGGCGGTTTTTTCCGCTATCTCCGCCTCAATACCCGCCTTGCGCTCCGCCAATTCCTGTTCCTGCTGTTCAATAAGGGCGGTATTTTGTTTTATTTGTTCATCCAAGTCCGCCAAAAGACGCTCTTCCCGCTGAAGATCCTTACGGTATTGTTGTTCTTTTTCAGAGGCGTCCCGAATTTCCTTATCCAGGGCCTCATATTCCCGCTGGGTACTGATGGAATCCATATTTTTTTCGGCCCGTTCCCGGGCGCTTTCCGCTTCTACCAACAGGTTACGATATTCTATTTCCGCGTTTTTTGCCTTTTCATAATCCTGATTTTTTTCAATAAAAGTCTTCTTAAGCCGGGCTAAAAGTTCCTCCTGGGTTGACAGAAGTTTGGGAATTTCCTGAATGTCCTGCTCTAAACTTATTTTTTCTGAAAGAATATCCTGCAAGGTACGCAGCTTATCAAACACATCTTCCATAGCCATGGATTACCCCTTAAAAATGAGGCTGTTTCAGAATCCTTTTGTCCGGCAGCACCGGTGATTTTGAAACAGCGACCTTAAATTTAGGAGAAAAAACGGACGTTAAGCCGCTTTTCCCAAGGCCGGTTTCAAAAAATTTAAGTTTTAAAACCGGCTCAAATGTCAAATTTTGAAAAATCAATCCTTTTTTAATGATCCAAATAATCTTTTAGGCGCCGGCTCCTCCGCGGATGCCGAAGCCGGCGGAGGGCCTTGGCCTCAATCTGCCGGATCCGTTCCCGGGTGACATTAAAATACAGCCCCACTTCTTCCAAGGTGAGGGAATATCCGTCATCAAGACCGAAACGCATTTTAAGTACCTCCTGTTCCCTGGCGGGCAAGGTGGATAGTACCCCGGAAAGCTGTTCCTGAAGCAGGGTAAAGGCGGTCTGATTTGCCGGATTTTCTACGTCCTTATCCTCAATGAAATCTCCTAAAAGGGAATCCTCCTCTTCTCCAATGGGAGTTTCCAGGGATATGGGCTCCCGGGCCACGTTTTTTACCGATTTTACCCGTTGGGTAGTCCAGCCGAGGCGCTCGGCGATTTCTTCATCCGTGGGTTCCCTCCCCAAAACCTGCATAAGCTGCCGGGATTCCCGTACCACCTTGTTGATCTGCTCTATCATGTGGACCGGAACCCGGATGGTCCGGGCCTGATCCGATATGGACCGGGTAATGGCCTGTCGAATCCACCAGGTCGCGTAGGTGGAAAATTTAAAGCCCTTTTGATACTCGAATTTTTCTACCGCCTTGATAAGGCCGATATTCCCCTCCTGAACCAAATCAAAAAAATGAAGCCCCCGGTTGGTATATTTTTTGGCAATGGAGACTACCAGGCGAAGATTCGCTTTAATAAGTCTATCCTTAGCGCTTTTCATTAAATTACGGCCCCGGCTTATTTCCTTGGCCATTTGGTTGATACTTTCGATGGATTCCTCAAATTCCGATTCCATCTGACGGAGTTTTTTTTCAGTCACCTGGATATGCCGGATAAGTTCTTTTATTTCATCCGATAAAAGGCCCAGATCCTCTTCCAGCCGCTCCCGCTCCTCCTTGATGGTCAAGCCCCGGCCCAAGGCACGGAGTTCCTTTAAGGATCCCACCCGGAGCCGTTTTTCTATCCGTTCCTGTTCTTTTTTATACCGTTTTATCTTTTTTGCCGCCTGAATGAACTTTTCAGAAAAACTGGTAATTTCATCAGGATGGATTTCGGCAATCTCGATAACCTCCAGAATCCGGCCGCGGATCTCATTGAGTTCCTGATCATCAAAAAAGTCCAAACCCCGGCTTAAAAGCCGCCGCTTGATTTCGATATAATTTTTCAGCTCCCCGCCGATAAGCCGAAGGGTTTCCTTATAAAATTGGTTGAGCCTGCGGCGCTCGGTCATGTATTCGGTGATTTCTTTTTTGGAAAGGCTTAATTCCCGGGGATCTTTTTTTGAAAAGGCCCGGAGCGCAATGTGGTAGAATTCGGGGATGATCATACCGGATTTTTTTATCACCCCCTTGATGATATTTTCCCCATCTTCCATCTGTTTGGAGAGTTCTATCTCCTGTTCGGCGGTCAGAAGGTTTTCCCGGCCTATTTCCCTGAGGTAAAGCCGGATAGGATCATCCACCGACGATTCTTTGTCGTTGTATACGAGCCGTTTTTTTTCGGATTCCGCGTTTTTACGCGGATCCGACTCGGTTTCATCCTCTCCGGAACCGTCATCCTCAATAAGCTGAACGTTATTTGCTTCCAGGAGGGCGAGGACCTGCTCTATTTTATCGGAATTGGCGATATGTTCCGGTAAAAAATCGGAAAGTTCATCGTAGGAAAGGGATTTCTTTTCCTTTGCGTATTCAATCAACTTCAAAACAGCAGGATCAAGCTGCAAATCCGTCATTCGTTATGTTCCTTAAAACGATGTAATTCGGCATCAATATGCACTTTTTCGGCCAGGAGATCCGCTGTCCGGTGTCCGATATCTCCCTGCCGCATGATACGCAGTTCCGTTACTATTTCGGCCCGTCTGCGTTCAAGCCGTTTCTGTTTTATCCGCCTTATTCCGTCTGAAACAAGTTGTTCCACATGGACGGAAAAGGCCTCGGAAGTCCCCCGTTCCAGTACAAATTTACGTAAAGCCTCGTCCTTAACCCGGGACAGAAGATCATCCATCCCGGAAGAATCGTTCCGATACCACTCATCCAGGGCGATAAACAGCTCTTTAGCGTGAGGATCCTTTAATTCCTCAATCGTAAAAGCCGAAAGCAACTTAGGATACAATCCGGGGTTAAAAAAAACCACGGTCAGCAAAAACAATTCTTCGTTCATCCGAACCGGTTTTACCCCGGACCCGGCAGATTGTTGGGGAACCATCGTCTTCTTCGACCGCAGTTCCCCGGGACGATAATGACCATAGTCAGAAAGTACCGCCTGACGTTCAACCCCAAATGCATCCGCAATAACTTCTATAGATGCCTCCCGGGACACCTCCGAATCCAAAATTTCCAAGTACGGAAACAGAAAAGCCACCGCCTGAGCCTTCCCTTCGGAATCGGAAAGATCATATAGCGCCTTACTGCGCATTACAAGATACTCAAGGTCATTTATAAAACATTTTACAGTATTTTGCAACGCCTCCGGGCCCATTTCTTTTAAAATATCCGCAGGATCCTTTAAGTCTCGGTTGTTTTTTAGGGATATCACGGAACAAACCAGGGCATTTCTCCGGCTTGTCATGATGGCCTTGACCGCCGCGGCCTGCCCCGCCTCATCGGTATCAAAAATAAGGTAGATCCGCTCCACCCAGCGCCGTAAGAGTTTGGCCTGTTCATCGGTAAAGGCCGTTCCCAGGGGGGCCACCGCGTTGATGATCCCCGCCTGATGGAGGGCTATCACATCCATATACCCCTCAACCAGGTATACCTCCCGGGTTTTTCTGAGTTCCGGCAGGGCTAAATCAATGGCAAAGAGGGTTTCCCGCTTTTTATAGATCTCCGATTCCGAGGAGTTGATATATTTGGGACCGTCCCCGGATAAGATCCGCCCCCCAAAGGCGGTGGTCCGCCCCTGCCGATCCGCGATGGGAAACATCAGCCGGTCACTAAAAAACGCCGTCCGGGGGTTATTTTTAAAAAAAAGACCGCTTTGGGCAAGAAAGTTTTCCGTATATCCCTTTTGAGAAAGAAAATTGAACAGCCAGGCCTTATCCGCCGGGGCATAGCCCAAACGGAACCGATTTATCGTTTCTTTATTTATTGCCCTGGCTAAAATATAATCCTTCGCAGCCTTTCCCTGGGGTTTTTCCATAAGAAAATGGTTAAAACTCACCGCTACCCGGCGGTATAACTCGGAAAGTTCGTCTATTCGGGTGGTAATCCCCGGATCCTTGGGCTTTCCCCCGGTATTTTCATAGACCACTTCGATCCCCAGCCGTTTTGCCAGGATTTCAACCGCCTCGGGAAAGGTGAGTTTCTCCATGGCCATGATAAAATTTATCACCCCTCCCCCCTCGTGGCAGCCAAAACAATAATACATCTTCCGTTCGGGATCCACCGTGAAAGAGGGGGTTTTTTCGTTATGAAAGGGGCAAAGCCCCCAATACCGATTTCCCCGTTTTTCAAGCCGTACATAATCCCCCACCAGGGCCACGGCGTCCATCCGGTCATTAAGCTCCCGGATGGTGGTTTCGGCAATATAACTCATAGGGAAGGACCCTTAACATAGAGTGTTCCCGCTTTGATATGATCATCCAGGGTTTTGGAAAAATAATGCCTGCCCACGGCGGGATCTATCAGGCGAAAATAGAGATAATCGCTGGAAAGGGGGTTAAAAACCGCGTTTAAGGCAACCATACCGGGGGCGGAAATAGGTCCCGGGGGTAATCCGGGCCTGATATAGGTATTATAGGGGTCCCTGATTTCGGTATCTCGGGTATACAGAACCTCCGGATGGGGTTTCCCCTGAATTTCGGTAATCACGTATTCCACGGTGGCGCAGGACTGAAGGGCCATTCCTATGTTAAGCCGGTTATAGAATACCCCCGCCATTATCGGGGCCTCCTCATCAAGGCGGTACTCCCGCTCCACGATAGAAGCGAGGATCACCCGTTTATGGAGTTCCTCAGGACTTAAGTCCGGCAGGTCATGTTGGATTTCCGCCAGCCGTTTAAAAAAGGTATCCGCCATGGCTTTAGCCACCAGTTCCGGAGGATACCCCGGGGAAAAGAGATAGGTATCCGGGTAGAGATAGCCCTCCATGGTATCCCCCAGTATTCGATAGTGATTGAGGATTTCCCGGTTCGCCGCGGCGGCGAGGAACCCCGCTTCGTCACAGATCCCCTCGTTGGCCAGGATCCGGGCCATTTTTTTCAGGGTAACCCCTTCCGGTATGGTTACCCGCTTGAGAATTTGCCGGCCCGCCACCAGGATAGCCCGTATTTCGAGCTGACTTACCGGCAGGGTCAGCTGATAAGTTCCGGCTTTTATGTAGCGTTTGTCGATATAGAAAAGGAGATCCCAGAAATAGTGGCTCCGGATAATCCCCGCTTCCAGCAAGCGCCGCCCCACCGAAGCGGCGCTTTCCCCGTTGCGGACTTCCAAAATTACCTTCCCCTCCGGTTCTATGGTCAGCGCCTCGTGGCTGCCGCTTGGGGGTTGGAGGGACGGCGGAGCATTGAAATAAATCACCGCCCCCAGACCCAAGAGGGCGCATAATAAGGCCATCCCCCAAAAAACACATACGGTTCTAACCACAATATGAATAATACGGGACATTTCTCCCTCAGGTGTTATAAGGTAAGTTCCAAGCCTTCCGTGGCCAGGGAAATTTCCATATCCTTTATACCCATCCGCTCCGTATACAACCGGGCGGATTGCAGGATATTGACCAACTTTCTATCATCATAGGTAGGATCATGGTGAAACAAAACCACATGTTTGATCCCCCAATTAGCGGCAAAATCCACCGCCATACTGAAAGCGCTGTGTCCCCAATTGTATTTTTCAATTGCCTCCCCCAGGGTGTATTGAGAATCCAGCGCGATAATATCCGCCCCGGCAAAAAAAAGGGTGTTTTCATCCTGCCGTATAAAATCAGCGGCGGATAATTCCGTATCGGTGGCATAGATAAAGCGGTGCCTGCCGTCATTTACCGAGTAAGCATAGGAACCGCCGGGATGGTTCATCTTTTTATAGGAAATTTCCACCGAATTAACCGTCACTTTTCCGGTTATCCGGTGGAAGGTTCTTTTTGACGTCATGGATTCCATCGATACCGGAAAGTAGGGAGGGGCCAGCTGTCCGCAGAGGGCGGTCTTTAGGTTTTCCATGGGGGAATAAAAATCAATGGATACCGAGGGATCATAGGCAGGATTAAAAAAAGGTAATCCCTGGATATGGTCCCAATGAAAATGAGAATAAAACATATGGTAGTGAATCGGCTTGGGCTTTTCCGTGATCATGGCCATACCCATTTCCCGTAATCCCGAACCGCTGTCAAAAACAATAAATCCATCGGATTTGTCAACTTTGATTGAAACACAGGGGGTATTTCCCCCCACCGTACCAAAAAGCCATGGGGGAAGCCCTGCCAAAAATCGTTCTTTACTTTCGGAAGATTCAATATCAGAAGGCTTTAACCGTTCCAGGATGGACGAGATTTTACTTTTTATCTGGGACGGCATCTGCGGCGCCGGAAGGGATCCACGGACACCCCAAAAATGGATGCGCATTTTTATCTCCTGCTGGCTATCAGATTTTTCTGGTAATAATGGATTCCGCCCTTCCCTGGGCTAAACATGCTTCGATATAATCCATGTTATAATGGTTACCTTTTCCCATACCCGGACACGATGCCGCCGCTGTTTCCCATGTCTCGCGAGAAACAAGGACGGAATACCAAAACGGAAAATTTCTACATTGCAGGGGACGTCCTTTGTAAACCGAACATCCGTCTTTCCAAAAAATACAGTCATAATTGGACTTTTCTTTCAGCGAAAGCCGTTCCAGCCCTCCTCCTTGAGGGACCCACCGGCAGTAAACTTCTATGAACTCATTATAAACCATTTTTACTTCCGCCGCCAGAATTTCCACGTCTTTTTTCGATAAAAATACATAACCCGGCTGATACCGGCAGCAAGCCGAACAACGGGTACAGGTAAAATAAAGCCCACAGCGATAAAAAGGCTGTTCCGGCATACCCCCTCTCCAATACCAGAATTGTATCCTATTTTGATAAGAAATTACAAGGGATTCGGTACTACCCCCAACTTGAGGTTAACGCCGGAGGATCTTCCTGCAGCTCCCTAGGTCGTCCTTAACGACGCAAGCCGGTGGTAAACATCAAGGAGCGAATCATAGGTACGGTTAAAAATTCCAAATAATTTTTCATAGACCGGCGCAAGCTCCTGATGGGGTGTAATAGTTTTGACTGGTCCATTAAATTGACAGATAACCGAAAAATCTTTGAAAGCGCCGATACCTACCCCTCCGCAAACCGCCGCCCCAAGGCTTGTCGCCTCTTCGGTATAGACGGGGACGACAAGGGGTTTCTGCCATATATCGGCGAGAATTTGCAGCCATACGGCGCCCTTGGCTCCACCCCCAATCATGATCACCTTATCAATACCGCCCTGCGCGACAGCGCCCTGTTCAAGAATTTGCAGGATGATCTTGAGATTAAAGCCGACTCCTTCAAGCACCGCCCGGGAGATATCCCCCTTAGAGGTGGTAATAGAAAGCCCCACAAAGGCGCCCCGGGCCTCATGATTCCACCGGGGGGAGCGTTCCCCCAAAAGGTAGGGGAGGTAGAGCAGCCCGCCGGCGCCGGGGGCCGCCTCGGATGCGCCATTATCAATGAGACGGTAAGGATTTCCCCCGTTTTTGGCGGCCTCCGCGATCTCACCCCCGCAGAGGGTATTTTTATACCAGTTATAAGAATACCCCGCCGCCTGCATGGTACCGCAGGGGGTATACAACCCGGGATCGAGGTGGACCCAGGTAAAGGTCCGTAATTCGGGATCATATACCGGGGCAGCGCTTGCCAGGGAAATCCACGATGAGGAGCCCAACACATTATAGGCGCTGCCCTCGCTCACCACGCCGGCGCCGACACAGGCGCAGCTTCCGTCCCCCCCGCCAATGATGACCGGAGTTCCCTCAACCAGTCCCGTTTCCCGGGCCGCTTCCAGCGTAATGCCCCCGGCATTGTCCGTCGAAGGGTGGGCCTCGGGGAGCAGAGCCGGCGAAATACCCAGGGTATCCAGGATGTTTTTGTCCCACCTTTTCTTTACGAGGTCAAATAGATTAGTCCCCGAAGCATCGCTGTAATCGGTAACGAATTTTCCTGTCAGTTTGTAGATGATATAATCTTTAGCGTGAAGCATCTTATACGCCCGGTGGTAAACTTCAGGCTCATTATCCCGCACCCACAGGAGTTTTGCCGCAGAATAGGACGCGCTAATCCGGTGCCCGGTGGTCCGGTATACATAATTCATCCCCAGCTTTTGCTCCATTTCCGCTTCCTGCGTACCCGCCCGGGTATCCGCCCAGATGATCATGGGACGCAGGGGATTACCCTCGGAATCAACCAGGAGGCATCCCATCATCTGCCCGCTGAAACAAACCGCCGCCACATCGCTGCCGGAAAGACGGGTCTCCTCCAAAAGCTGCCGGGTGGAAAGACACACCGCTTTCCAAAAATCGTCGGGATTCTGTTCTACCCAGTTCTGTTTTGGATACCGGGTCGGATATTCATACAAACAGCTCGCCCCCTGTTTTCCGTCAAGGGAAAACAGGGTAACCTTATTGCCGCTTGTACCAAGATCATGGGCAAGAATAAATTTTCCCATCCTACACCTCAATCAACCAATCCCGCATAGGAGGTATGGTTGTACTCATAAGGTATTATATTCGTTTCATACCTTTATGACCACGGCAAAACCGCGGGGTATAAAACCCTCACAACGAATTAAAAATATATCAAAAAAACGCGCTCTTTTCCACCTGCCCTACAGGGCGATTTCTGCGAGGGTTGCAGGCATCTCATGGGCCGTATTTACCTTATCCGGTCCGGTTACCAGGTCAAAACAGGAAGCGATGATCCGTCCGTGCCAGATAATAGGCTCACCGGGCTGGTCCAATCCGCCCTCAAGTCCCGTACAATCGGGGCTCTGGGCTATACGTTCTACCCTGCCGTCAAGACTCACTTTAGCAATGGCGTTGACGCTGAAATCGGCAATGTAGAGGTTTCCCTCGGCATCGAATATCATGCCGTCGGTTGTCTGAAGCTGCGTTGAATCTTTGGCAAATGAAATATTGCTCTTGAGGGAACCGTCAGGATTAAAGGTGATACGGAAGACCTCCCCGTCGCCGAAATTGCCGATATACAGATTTCCCCGGCTGTCAAAAACGATCCCGTCCACGCCGTATTGGCAGGAGGGATTTTGGGTAACAAAAGACGCGAAAAGATTTTTGTCGGTTAAGTCGTTTTTTATATCGACCTCTTCTTCGGTTAGCGCAAAACGGTATACCCCGCTGGTGAGTTTTCCGTCATCCCGCTTTACCGGATGCATGTAGCTGTTGGTTACATACATACAGCCGTCTTTTATCCGTATACCGTTAGGGTGTTCCATATTTTTGGCGACCACCGTTGTTTTACCAATAACTCCGTTATCATCTACGGTAATTTTGAGGATCCTTCCTTTAAAGATAAGCTCAGGACGTTCACTCCAGCCCTGATTATCGCAAAGGTATACATTCCAATCGTCATCAAAGGCAATACCCATATTCCGGGCAACGCCGGTTTCGGGATGAACCGGTACGTCAAACCATTTGGTAACCTTACCCTCCATGCTGATTTTTACGACACAGCCGGAACTACCGGTCTCCGCAAAATTTGGACAGGAGAGTACCAGATTACCGTGCCGGTCAATGGCCATGCTGTCAGGGGTACTTATATATTCCGGCAAGGCACAAAATAGTTTTGATTCTCTCATGGCATCCTCCTTGGGTTTTCAATAATAACGGATCACTATCTTTTTGGTTGAACTTTTCCGTTCTTCCACCAGTTTAAAGGCGTCAATAATATGCTCAAAATCAAAAACATCGGAGATAAAATCTTTTGGATCCAACACCCCCAGGTTGATCCATGCCATGATCTGGGCATGGGCATCCCCTTCCTCTTTTTTTGAGGGCCATTGTATAAAATCAAGGGACCAGTTATACGGCGCCTTACTCCAATCTAGGTCCATGCCGAGTTTAGGTGAAATGCCGTAACAGCATATTTTGCCGTTATACCGGACAAGCTCCATCCCCTGATTGATGAGTTGGTTGATCCCCACGGCGTCAACCATATAATCTATACCGTCGGGGAACATCTTTTTTACTTCGGCCTTGATATCACCCTTCTGACTGTTAAAGGCATAATCAGCCCCCATCTGTCTGGCAAAATCTACCTTTTCATCATCAATATCGGTGGTAATAACCGTCTTTAACCCAAGAAGTTTTGAGAATTTAGTAAAACAGAGACCTACAGGCCCCGCACCAAAGATAAGTACGTTTTCATTCGGCTCAAAGCCAAAACGCCGTATGGCGCTTAATACCTCCCGAAAGGTGACAATCATCGACGCCTCCACCGGATCAACCTTATCCGTTGGCTTGATTACCGTCTGGGCAAAGTATCCTTCGGAGAATTCCGGTGTTCCCGGTCCCATCCCGTTTGCTATATAGGCTTCCGCATCTCCCACCACGGCATATTCGGAATAAGCGCCCCACCCTGGGTATATTTCTCCCGATTTCTCCTCAAGGAAGGGTAAAAGGACAATATCACCTACCCGGAGGTTCCGGACTTTGCTCCCTACTTCTACTACTTTACCAACCCCTTCGTGCCCCAGGGCAGCGGGATAGGTACTGAAATTCTTAAAAGTGCCATGGATGACCTTCATATCGGTACCGTTACACACCCCGCAGCTGAGGGTTTTTACCAGGGCTTGACAGTCCTTATATGCAGGAATAGGAATCTCTTGTATTGATAAAACATGGGACTCATCAACAATTAACGTTTTCATACCAACTCCTTAATACGAATTAATAATAATATTATTAATATAATATTGTCAATATGTAATTACATATTATAAAACAAATCTAACCGCATACCCCCGTCCTATTCGGTGGTTCCTAATATATGCAGGCTGTAACTAAACTGTCTTTCACCGCCGGGCGGTAATATAACGGCATAGGCCTTGTCCTTAATAGCAGGTCCCTCCCCCTTGACAGCCGGTATACCCTGCCACGGCTCCAGACAGAGATACGGGGCCTCTTTATGGGGCGCCGTCCATAGGCCGATAGCCGGGAAATCCTCGAAAAGCATTCTGATACCGTGCTTTTTCTTTTTGTGACGTATCGATAAATCCCGGCAAGGTACATCCCGAAAGATGAGTACATCATAATCAAACAAGCTATAGTCCAAACCCAGAGTAGCGCGGTCATCAAACAAACAACGGATATCATCGGGATCAATGGGATTCAGATCGGGACATTTAAGGGTATACAAGGTAACCGGCTTTCCGAAAACCAGCTCATAGTCGCTGAACTGCTCCCCGGGAAATAGCGGGCAGGCCAAGCCCGGATGGGCACCGATACAAAAGGGAAGAGGAACATCTCCGGTATTAACAACACGATACGTAGTAATCGCGCCGTCTGCGATCAGCTCGTGACGGATTTGAAATTTGAATTCAAAGGGATATTCCCTGCGGGTTTCCTCCGTAGCGTTGAGTTCAAACACAATAAAGACGTCCCCTTGTTCAACTATCCTGAAATCATGGTATTGGGCAAACCCGTGTTTGCGCAGATTGTATACCTTACCGTCAACTTCGTGTTTACCGTCTTTTAAAGCACCGACTATTGGAAACAGATTCGGCGAGTGGCCGGACCACGAGGCGGCATCCCCCTTCCACAAATATTCAACCCCTTCTTTACCGATCATTGAGACAAGCTCTCCTCCCTGTGAAAGGCATACCGCGGTAAAATTTTTATTTCTTAATTTATACTCCATGGTTTCTTTCTCCTCATCGCTTCATGTTTTTTTTAAGTTTCCTTATGCCAAAATTTTTTTTCCGCTCAGATACGCCCTGCCGATACCGTCCGCTGTCAAAATTGCACTTTTGATAATTTCTCTGGTTATGACCTTAGGTTCGGCATGAATAACATTATGATAAGCCACCTCGGCAATGGTATCAAGGATCTCCGGGGTTATCGTCTCTATGCCGAGGCCGGCAAGGGTAACGGGCAGCCCCACATCAATACAGAAGGAGTATACCTCATTCACGATCTCATCAGGCGTATTTTCAATCGCCATTTCACAAAGCACCCCAAAGGCCACCTTTTCACCGTGATAATATATTTCTTTAGTAGGGATCGCGGTTAGACCGTCGTTGACAGCATGGGCGGCGGCGGTCCCATTACTTTCAAATCCAATACCGCTCAACAAGGTGTTGACTTCGATGATGTTTTCCAGGGCCTCCGTGACAATACCCTGCCTTGCGGCGATTAGGGCCTTGCGTCCATTCGCAAGTAATGCACGGTAACAAAGCCGTGCAATCTCCCGGGAAGCCAGGGACGAGCCCATGCTAAAACCAGCTTCGGAACTTACGATATTGACATAATTTGAATGTACATTAGCCATTGCCTCAAAATAGGTGGACAAGGCATCACCCATACCCGATATAAGAAAACGCACCGGCGCTTTGGCGATAACGGTGCTGTCCACCAGTACCACATCGGGCCCTTTTTTCAAAAATATTTCATGACTATGCTCACCGTTGTCTTTATAGATGACCGACAATCCGCTGCAGGGTGCATCCGTAGATGCCACGGTGGGAACGATAATTACGGGCGTCGAAAAACGCTCCGCCAGAACCTTCGTCGTATCAATGGTTTTACCACCCCCTACCCCTACAAAAACATCAACCGGGGTTTTTGATAATTCCTTCTCAAAAGCATCCAAAGCCGCCAACGTAATTTCACCGGCCTTTGCATGACAGGCAATTCGATATTCGGGAAGATATAAATCTATAAGCCGCTTCTTCATAACATCAAACAGATTTATATCTATGATGAATATTACCGCTTTACCGTAAGCATCGGTAAATTCCCGTATATTATTCAAAATTCCCTCGCCTTGAATATATTTTCCGGGAGATGCGAAGGATCTGACATTGTTAATGCGTCTTTCCATGCTCATAATGATAAGCTCCTTGTCGTATCCTGAGTTTTCAGATTTCTTAATGTAATAACATTCTATCATTACACCATAAATATGTCAATGTTTTTTAATACCAATCTATGTAATTATATCTTGACAAATCTTATTTATGATCCTTAAATATGATTATTGAGTCTTTCCTAAAACCCGGTTGATTTCGGGAAAAACTTTGGAAAAAGTGGCTAAAGGACCGCTTTTTCTTCTAAATATAAGGTTGCTTTCTCCAGACTGAAATTTTGGGAAAGTCTCCATTTTGTGGTATTTTTTGATGAACCAATTACAAGGAGGAGTTTATCAGTATGTTTTTGGAAGAACTTTTCAGTTTAAAGGGTAAGGTAGTCCTGGTTACCGGAGGAGGCCGTGGCATTGGACAAGTTGTGGCCCGGGGACTTGCGAAAGCGGGTGCGGAAGTGGCGATCCTGCAGCGGAGTGAGCCTAAGGAAGCCATTAAAGAAATAGAAGATGATGGGAATATCGCCTATTGGGTCAAGGCGGATGTGTCTGATGAAAAAGCCGTAGACACGGCTATCGCGAAAATAGGTGAGCGTTCCGGCCGTATTGATGTTGTTTTTAACAATGCCGGAATCTGTATCCATAAGGGAACCCTGGAAGCATCCATATCGGAATGGAGGCAGGTGATCGAGGTGAATTTGACCGGGGAATACATCGTCGCAAGAAGCGCTGCCCGGGTTATGATGGAGAAAGGAATCAAAGGCAGTATCATTAATATGGCTTCCATGTCGGGAAGTATCGTCAATATTCCCCAGTGGCAGGCCTCTTACAACGCATCAAAAGCCGGGGTCATTCACATGACCAAATCCCTGGCCATTGAATGGGCGGATGCGGGGATCAGGGTCAACAGCCTAAGCCCCGGATACATCGCGACCCCGATGTCCACCGAGACGCCTCAGGAACTAAAGGACGCATGGCTGCCTCTAATGCCACTTCACCGGATGGGGAAACCTGAGGAATTGATCAGCGCGGTTATCTACCTTGCCAGCGACTCTTCAACCTATACGACGGGTCTTGATTTGATCGTTGACGGCGGTTATAGCCTCGTTTAAGAGATAGATCGGTTTAAAGCGCTACCCGGCGCCGGGGGTTCCCGGCTGCCGGCCGGTCAGGCCCCTACCCCGCCACCATACCATCCGTAGAGGGAACCGCTAAAAACTTCGATTTTTGGAGGCTTTTCCTTATTTAATGATCAGCCCCCGGGTGGATCGATCCACTGTTATCGCCACCGCGGCCAGTATAAAGAGGCCGAAAACAATATTCTGCCAGTAAGCGTCCACCCCGATAAAATTCATGCCATTTTGAATGATCGATACGATAAACACCCCAAGCAGAGTCCCGGCGATATTACCGCGTCCCCCGGTAAGAGAAGTACCGCCCAAGGCGACCGATGCGACAATCAACAGGGTAAAGGGGTCACCAACTTTAGGAGCGGAACTACGCAGCTTTGCCGCCAAAAAATAACCACCCAGAGCGGCGCACATACCGTTTATCATAAATGCGATGATCTTGACCCGGTCAACATGCAGGCCCGCAAGACGGGAAGTCCGTTCATTACCGCCAATGGCGTACAAGGCACGCCCCATGGTGGTCCTGTTCTGTAGCATGTACAGTACTACAATACAAACCAAGGCCAGTACAAGGGGAAGGCCAATTACTCCAAAGGTGATCCTGAACCACCCTACACTGCCCCAGTTGACTTTGGTGACAGACTCCGGGGCATTACTGATGAGCAATGCCACCGACTGCCACAAAGACATAAAGCCCAGGGACGCAATAAATGAAGGAACTTTGAATTTTACGTGGATTACCCCCAGAAGGACCCCGGAAAATGCCCCAAAGGCAAGCACCACAACCAGAGCCGCCAGTGCGGTAAGCATCGGGGAACCGATGGAAGGTCCCAGGAGGTTGAGAACCCGCACGGTGATAACATTGGCTACCGAACAGGCTGCCCCCATGGATAGATCGATGGAACCCAGCAACAGTATGGCGGTCATACCGGATGCCATGATGATAAGCGGCGCTGAATCGCTTAACAGAGTTTTGAGGTTTGCCTGGCCTAAAAATCTGTTCTGGGCAAGGGTAAAACCTATAATTAAAATCACGATAGCGGAGAAGCTGAAGTACCGCATGAATTTATCCTGTATCTGCATTCTGCGGCCAATATCTAATTTTTCAGTCATCTGCATATTCTTCTCCTTCTTACATCATAACACTGACAACATCGACCTGGCTGGGTTTTTTGTCCGTCGAAGCGTCGAAGTCACCGGTAACAAGTCCGTCTTTCATAACCAAAATACGGTTACTCATCCCTATACACTCGTCAAGGGTATCGCCCAAGAGGATCACCGCTTTCCCACCCGTCATGATATCGCGGATGGTGGCATATATTTCTTCCTTGGCACCTACATCAACCCCCCGGGTTGGATGATTCAGAATCAACACGTCACATTTGCTTGCCAGGGCGCGGGAAAATACGACCTTTTGCTGGTTGCCCCCGGAAAGCTGGATGAGGAGTTCTTTGGGGCCGATAGCTTTTATCCGCATGTGTTTTATCCATTCCATCGCCTGCCGCCGTATCGTCTTAGCCGGAACAAAGGAAGCCACCGCAAGCTCATCAAGGTTTGAGAGGGCGATATTGTTTTCGATTGAAGCGGTCCGTATGATACCTTCAACAAGCCGTTCCTTGGGGATCATGAGAATGCCGTTCTTAAGCCCCACCGCCGGCGAGGAAAAATTTACCGGTTTACCCTTAAAGATTATTTCCCCTGAAGTGGGTTTTTCATCGCCGCAAAGGACCTCGCAGATCTCCTCTTTACCGGAACCAATAACCCCACAAAGGCCGAGAATCTCCCCCCGGTGGAGTTGGAAACTGATGTTTTTGAATACCCCCAGCAGGCCCAGGTTCCTGACATCCAAAACTACTTCTTCCTGGGGCCGGATCTGTTTGTCCATTTGGTAATATTCGGTAGAGGTGGAACGTCCCACCATCATCTCGTAGAGCTTTGCCTCATCGGCATCTTTGGTGGACAGGGACCCAACACTGGCCCCGTCCTTGTAAACGTATATTCGATCCGTAACCTCCAAAACCTCATCCAGCCGGTGGGAGATAAATACAACACCGTGCCCCCGGTCCGCAATTTTACGCATCTGTACAAAAAGATTCCGGGCTTCCTCCTCGCTGAGTACGGAGGTCGGTTCGTCCAGCAGGATAAGACATTTTTGATTCGCCGATTTGGTTACATTGATAACTTTGGCAACCTCGATCATCTGCCTGGTGGCAAAATTCAGATCGCTGACCTTCTTTCGGGGATTGATGTTCCGTATATCTATCTCCTCAAGGGCCTCCGCCGCCTGCTTGTAGAGCTTTGACCAGTTTATTACCCCCAGAGTACGGAATTCTTTTTCATGACCAAAGAAGATATTCTGTCCCACCGAGAGGCTTACGATCAGGGACTGTTCCTGAAATACCATACCGACACCATGTCTATTTGCATCCATGGGGTTTTTAGGAATATAGGGCACCCCATGTATGGTCATGGTTCCGTTACTTGGACTTTCGGCACCGATGATTATTTTTAGAAGGGTGGATTTCCCAGCGCCGTTTTCGCCGACAAGCCCGACAATCTCCCCCTCATAAACTTCGAGTTCTACCCCTTGAAGGGCATGGGTGGCCGCATAGTGCTTTTCTATATTTTTTGCACTGAAAAGCAGTTGTTTATCGTTATTCATGCGGTACTCCTATTTACTGATAACCTTGGCACCGTGGGCTACGGTAAGGGCCACTGCGGCGAGGATAATAACGCCTTCAATCCCCGTTCTGATATAAGGATTAACCCCGATAATCAAAAGGCCGTTGGCCAGAACCGTCATTATCAATACCCCTACTATGGTATTGATAACCCCTCCCTTCCCTCCGGCCAGGGAAGTACCGCCTACAACCACTGCAGTCTGGGCCGGAAACATAAGCCCCGTACCGACTCCAATTTGGCCTTGCCCCAGGCGTATGGCCCCCAGCATACCGGCAATACCGAAACAAAGTCCGGCCAGCATAAACACCTTTACCTTTACCCGGTTTACGCTTACCCCGACCGCGTGGAGGATCGATTCATCGGTACCGACCGCGTAAATATAACGCCCAAAGGCAGTAAATTCCTGAATAAATATACAGATAAGCAGCATCGCCAGGGCCACCCAGGTTATAAAGGGGACCCCCAAAAAGGCTATTTTGGGAAGCTGAGCCATAACCGGATCCAATATGGTAGGGGGCTGTCCCGAATAGGACAGGAGGCCGATGCCGCGGCATACATACATGAATGCAAATGAAACCATGAAGGACGGGATCCTGAAATAGACATGAATAAGCCCAATGATCAAACCGACGATCATGCTGGCAAGGACTGCCAGCAGAACGGCGCCGAACCCAAAATCAAAGGGGAACCGGCTATTCAGAGCGAAAACCCCCAATAGGGAAGCGGCCATTCCCACCGTACCATCAATCGAAAGGTCTATACTACCGATCATAATAACAAAGGTAAGCCCCAGGGCAACCAGCAGGGGAATAGCCAGTTGATTAAGGATCGCTTTGAAATTATTTACCGATGCAAAATCATGACCGCAAACAATTGAAAAAAACAGAATCATCACAGCCAACACGATCATCGGCGCAAACCGCATTATCCGTTCTTTCCGGTTACTTTTTTGTATTTTTAGGGAAAATTCTTCCGTAATAGACAGGGAAGATAGGGCTTTATCCGCCATGACGTTTATCTCCAATATTATAGATGTACAATAAAAGAGGGCAGGGTTATTATACCTTTCCCTGCCCTCCTGAATCAACATGATCTGAGGGTTAAACCCCGTAAAAAATCGTTTTTAGTCAGCCTTGCAATCAAAAGGACGCGAGAAGTCAAATTTCGGAACACTGGTCAGATATTCCTGGGCGTTACTTTTGGTAATGAGGAGCGCCGGAGTCGCAAACTCCCGGTACTCCCGGGGCAGGCTCTTGACATCCAGGAGACCGGTCCAGGCGGCATAGCATATCGCCAGGGTATATCCGCCCTGCAGATAGCCGTTGGAAGACACCGTCGCAATGGCATAACCGTCACGGACCGCTTCAACGATGTCCGTATTGGCGTCAACCCCTACGACTCCGACCTTCCCTTTTTTACCGACTTTGTCAAGGGCTTGGAGAGCGCCGGTGGCCATATTGTCGTTGGCGCACCAGATACCCCCCACATCGGGGGTTTGGGTCAGCCAGGTCTCAACCAGCCGAAGGGCTTCGGCGGTTGCCCAGTTACCGGTATCCCGGTTTACCACCTGAATATTGGGATATTCCTTAAGCGCCTTTTCAAGGCCCTGGGCACGGGCAATAGCGGCGGTATTCCCCAACATGCCTTCAACCACGAAGATCTTGCCACGGCCGCCCATATAGTCAAAGAGAGCCTTGGAAATGTTATAACCATTTATAACATTGTCCGGGGAGGTATGGATAACCCAGTTGGGAGTCAGATCCAAGGGTCCGACATCGTCGGGTTTATTCCAGGCGGTACCGATATAACCGCCGGAATCCGCCATGGCTTCCGCCAGAGGATAGGCGATGGCGTTTTCATTAGGATCGGAATAAACGATGGCATTGCCGTTTGCCTTTGCGGCGAATTGGCGCATATTATCGACTTCCTTGTCGTTGGATCCCCCCGAATCCAGTACCTGCATCTCATATTTCTGGCCGATGCTGCTTAGATAGGTGCCGAACATCTTCATGCCCTCATTGATGGTGGCGATGTAGGGATTCTCCAATCCACGGATAGAAACGGCCAGGTATACGGTCGTATTCAGTTTGTTTTTGGGAATATTAGCGGGGTTAATAGTAAAATTTTTCAGATCCGTCTGGGTAACCGCGGCGGCACCGGTACCGGCGCCAGCAGCCGAAGAATCGCTTTTCCCGCCGCCAAAGACCGTCGCCGTGACCATGATCAAAAGGCAGCTCAAAACCAATAGAAATTTTTTCATTGCTTCTCCTCTCCTTATAAGGTTTATGTAATTACATATTAACATAATTACAAAACTATAATAAAACGACTTTTTGTCTTTGTCAACAGTCTTTTCCTGAAATCGTAATTTAAAAACGAATGGAATTTTCCAAAAACTTCACTTTGGGGAAAACTTACCTGATACAAGGAGTATTTAACGGAGTCTCCCGATTCGGGAGGAGGCCAAGGGATTATATACGGCGGCGGGAAGCGGTTTTCCCGCCGGAAAGGGCACAGTCGGCCGGTAAGCCCTCCCTTCAAGTAGGTTGGGGAACGATCCGCCCCGGAGTGCTTTCTCGGTGGGTCTATACGAATGGCAAAGGCATACGGCTTTTCCTGCAAGGGGTGCGATTTTTTATCGTCGCTAAACCTTTCCCATTTCCCGTAAATTTTTTAGGTTGAGATAACCGTCCATCACAATCACCGCCACCAGAATAAGACCCACGATAACATTCTGAAGCTGGGTCTTCATCTGCAAAAGATTGAACATATTGGTCAAGAGGGACATAAACATAACGCCGAAAAGCGCCCCCAGGGGGGAACCTTTACCCCCCGCAAAACTGCCGCCCCCAACAACACAGGCGATTATACAGGTCATATGTATACTCCCCCCAATATATTGGCTGGGACTTTGAATACGCGCCGTTGTTAAAAGACCGCCCAGGGCGGCAAGAAAACCTGACAGGGCAAAAGAAATAAAAATGATCTTTCTATCATTGATGCCTATAAGGCGGGATGCCTCCCGGTTGCCCCCTACAAAGTATAAATGCCTTCCCGCTCTCGTTTGTTTAAGAAATAAAGTAAACACCACAAGGAGAATCAGCATGATCCACGTCATATAATAGAGCCCGATTATTTTTCCCTCTCCCAATTCGATAAAATCCGGTGAAAATTTGGTAAGGGTCCTGACATGATCCCACAAGGTCATGGCGGCGCCAAAACCGATAAACTGGGTTCCTATGGTCGCGATGAGGGCGTTAATCTTCAATATCGAAACGAAAAATCCATTAAGGCAGCCCAGAACCAGACCGGCCAATAATACCAGCGTAATATTCAACGCAAAGGGAAGGCCGTCCAGGGAAAATTCACCGGAGAGAATACCGGCCAACAGCATTGTGGAACCGATGGATAGATCAAAATACCCACAAATAAGAAGAAACATCATACCGAAGGCCATGATGGTTATGGGAGCTATGCTTGCCTGCAGGGAATCCAGATTACCCCGGGTCCAGAACACGCCGCCCGTCACCGTCAGCAAGATCACCAAAAGAACAACAATGACGGCCGAAATAAACTCATCACGTTTTAACAAGGCTTTTATCATGGTATTACCTTCTTTACGCTCTTTTTACGTTCATGCTGACATCAAGGTATATCGCAAGAATAAGCACAATGCCCATTATGACATGCTGTACATAGGTATGGACATTAAAAGAGGTCATGCCGTTTTGCAGCGTAAAGACAAAGAAAATCCCCAGCATGGTTCTGACCATGCTGCCCCTTCCGCCAAAAATACTAGCGCCCCCTATAACCGCCGCGGTAATAATATTAACCTCCAGGTTGTTGCCTACGGATACATTCGGATGGGCAAGTCGTGCGGTCATCAGGACGCCGCCAAAGGCGGAAAACATTGCGGAAACAACAAAACAAACACATTTGACAATGCCGGCATTAAGACCGTAAAGCACACTGGTATTGACGTTTTGCCCTATATAATATAATTGTTTCAAAAACCTTGACTTATACAAAAATATCTCCAGGATAAGGGCGCTTAGGATCATCGCGATAATGGTCCAGCGGACGCCGAAAACGTTCATCGAAACAAATCCCCGGGCCCCCATTGCAAGCTGTCTGCCGGAGAACCGGTTCACCAGTATCCAAACCACGCCCCGTACCGCCATCATGACCCCTATGGTAACCATCATGGAGTTAAGCTTGAATTTTACAATCAGAAAACCCGTTACCAGCCCAATAAGCCCCGCGGTAAGCATGGCAAGAATTATGGCGGGAACCACCGGCATCCTGTATAAAAAAACGAAAAAACTCATCATGGCGCCGCCAAAACCGAACAGGGAACCAACCGACATATCCAGTTCACCCATGATGATAAGCAGGGTAAACCCGATGGCGGCAAAGTAATAAAAAGATACGTTGAATAAAATAGAGTGGACATTATTAAAGGTTAAGAAATTTTCTTTCGCCACGGAGAGAAATACAAACAACACCAGCGTCAGATATATAATAATCCATGAACCAAAATCAAACCGTCTTTTCCCATTAGCCGAGAGGCGGCGGACCAAATCTGTCATCGGGCCAAGCTCCTTTGGGGAATTCGGTTTCCCCTCATAAAGTTCCGACTGTTGCATAACGCATTATCGCCTGTTCGGTATATTCGCCGCAGGAAAGCTCCCCTGCCATGGAATTATTCCGCATTATCAGTATTCTGTCACAGAGGCACATCAACTCAGGCAGTTCGGAACTGAATACAATAATGCCTACGCCCTTCGCCGCTATCTCAAACAAAAATTTCTGTATCTCCGTCTTGGCTCCCACATCTATACCCCGAGTCGGTTCATTGACAATAAGGATTTCGGGTTTCGGGACAAGGCACATGGAAAGCATTACCTTTTGCTGATTACCCCCGCTCAGATTCCGGGGCGGTGTTTTAAGCGAGGATAAGGCGATTGAGAATTTATCAACATACTCCAAAGAAATTTTTTCACGGTTTCTGAAATTGATAAAGCCGAATTTAGTTGAAATTTTTGAAAGAATGGGAAGGGATAAATTATCGGTTACCGCCATATTGAGGAGGAGTCCCGCAAGCTTCCGGTTGTTGTTAAGGTACATCACATTTTCACGGATCATGTTTCGGGGATTCACCGTATTGATCTTTTTCCCCTTGACAAAAATTTCTCCGGTATCTTTATGTTCAAGGCCGTACATCATCCTTGAAAGTTTGGTTACCCCTGATCCTTCAAGTCCAAACACCCCAAGGACCTCCCCCCGGTGAAGGGCTAGATCCGTCGTATTAAGGGCATTCTTCTTTGCCAGCCCCCTCACTTCGAGTACAACAGCCCCTCCCGGGTTTCCCGGTTCTATCTTTATTTTATATAAGCTTCCGCTTAAATCTCTGCCGACCATATTGTTAATCAAATCGTTTTCCGTAATCCGGCCGTCGTTAACCAGGGTCGTTACCAGTTTTCCGTCCCTGAGGATCGTAATGCGATCCGAAATCTGCATTATTTCCTTAAGCCGATGAGAGATATATACAATGGTTATACCTTCATCTTTCAAGTGTTTCAAAATATTCATCAAAGAATCGGTTTCACGATTGTTGAGGCCAGAAGTTGGTTCATCAAGGATAATCACCTTGGGCTGGGCCACAATACAGCGAAGAATTTCCACCATCTGCTGCCCCGCCAGAGTTACCGACGCAAGGGGCGTATCGGGTTTGATGGTTTTAAGCCCGAACATTTCAAGCTTTTTCTTTGCTTCTTCATACAGTTTTTTATAATCAATCTTCCCCATTTTTTTAAAATCATAATTCGGATAGATATTCTCCGCCACGGTAAGGTTTTCAAAGACCGCCAGTTCTTGATGCACCATGTGGATCCCCATCGAATGAGCCACTGCCGGCCGGTAGGACTTTGGTTTTTGACCATCTAGTTCTATAAAACCCGTGTCAGGTATTTCTTCCCCGCTGATTATTTTTACCAGCGTACTTTTCCCCGCACCGTTCTCACCGAGGATAGTATGAATTTCACCTTTTTTTATCGCAAAATGTATGTCCCGCAACGCCATAATAACGCCGTAACTTTTTGATATATTACTGATTGTTAAAAAATCGGTATCGGACATTGAGCTTATTCTCCGGGCGGACACGGGGAACCGTTCAACGCGGTCCCCCATGTTTTGTTCAATCGGCTAATGATACAACGGCGTATCGTAAGAGTCCATCTGATTATGATCAAAGTCGTTGACATTATCCTTAGTGATAATGACATTGCCCGTATACACCTGTTTCGGGTAAACGCTTATTCCGGCGGCATTGTTGTTGGCGGTAATCGGAATGTCAAAGAAACCGTACTTGGTGATGTTTTCCAGGAACTGCACGGCAAGATAGCACATCATGGCCGTTCTGTTGGTAAGGGCGGCGTTGATATATCCACTCTTGATAAATTCAAGCATAGCATCTTCACGGTCGGCGCAAATAACCGTCAAGGAACCGGGGGCCATACCAAGTTCTTCCATTGCGGTGGCAATCCCCGCGCCGCAGGCGGAATCAAGTCCGACAAAGGCGGTGGCATCGGGATGCAGGTTGAGCAGGTCCTTGGCGGCTCGCAGGGATGTTTCCGCGTCGGCGTCACTGTCTTGGTCGCCTACAATCTGCCAGCCGGTACCGGCAAGGATCTCCTTAAGCCCGATAAATTTCTGATCAATATTGGTAGAACCCCAGTTCCCGATAACCAACAATTTGCCCGAATTACCGCCATACTGTAACAGCAGTTCCGCGGTTTCACGTCCGGCGTCCACATTGTCAAGGCCGATATACAGGTCCCCGAATTCGCCGCTTTCCGCTTCCACCAGGATGATGGGAATGCCGGCCTCCTGGGCCTTGATGATTCCGGGATTCATGGCAGGGTCCCAAGCCACGGTGATAATTCCCGCGGGTTTTCGTGGAATAATCTGTTCAAGGGCCTGCGCAGCAGGGGTTGAGTTCCAATCATCCCCGCCTTGCTGGATTATTTCACAATTAAATTGCTCGGCAGCATATTTGAAACCAAGGTGCATATCATAGCAGTAGGGCTGCCCAAGCCCCGGCGCGATATAATAGTAGGTCTGTCGGGGAACCTCGGCGGTAGCCGTGGCGGTGGTCTCGACGGGTTTAGCCTCTGAACAGGCCATAAAAATCAGCGCCGCAATACTGCAAACCAGCAACACTGAAAACATTTTCTTTTTCATTGTTTCCTCCTCAAATGTAAAAATGTATTATCATTATGATAAACACAAAATTACCGGCTGTCAACTGTTTTTTTAACGAAATAAAAAAATCGACCATATCTTACATTAATGTCAATATGTAATTACATAATGTCAAACCTATTGCCTTTTTGCTGAAAGGATTGTATTATTCTGAATGGTCAAAGACCGTAATACGGATGAAAAGGAGCTTCCCTATGAGAACAATCCTTTTGCCCTTGTATTTTACCGAGGCGAATGAACGGGAAAACGGCGAGCGTCGGCAGCAGCTTGCGGTTTTGAAGGAACTCTACGGGGACGAGGCGGAATTCCTCCCGGAACAAGCCCTGGGAACGGAAATCCCCGGGATTGTGGATGCCCTTCTTTTTCCCCAGCTGATCGGCGCCATTTTTTCCCATAAAGCGGAATTGGCCGCCATCCGCATCCCTATTGTGGTATTAACCTCCTCCTTTGGTACCGTGGAGATGTGGGATTGGGAAATAGTGAGTTATCTCCGGCTCCAACTAAAACTCAATGTCTTTACCCCCTATAATGTGGATCTTGCCAAGGTAATCCTCCGTTCCCTCGCGGCAAAAAAACTCATGCAGGGGGGTGTCAATTTCCTCATGTTTCAGGATGAGCCGGGAGAGGGGATGCAGGCCTATATCTTCAAACGTTTTTACTGGTGGGAAGCCGAATGTACCCGCTTTATTGAAGATGCCTTTGGTATCAAGATCCTTTACCAAAGCTGGAAGGGAGTAAACGAGCGGGCCCGGGAAATACCTGACCAGGATGCAACGGCCCTATGGGAGCAGTGGACCGTTCCGACGGAAGACCTCCCCCGGGAATCGGTTATCAAGGCGGTCAAACTCTACCTGGCCATAAAAGAAGTGATAGATAAAACGGGAAATGTATACGGTGTTGGGGGTAACTGCCTTAACGAATCCTTCCACTCCGATACCACCCCCTGCCTGGCCTGGAACTGGATTTTTGAACATGATCGGCTCATCTGGGCCTGTGAGGGGGATACGGTTACTTTGATCAGTAAATTCATCCTCTATTCCGGCCTTAAACGGCCCATGATGATGACCAATATTTATCCCTTCCTGGTGGGGATGGCGGCGCTGAAGCACGAAGGGATCGATACCTTTCCGGACATCGACGACCCCGACAACCACGCCCTGGGGGTACACTGCGGGTACTTCGGGTTTGCCCCCCAGAGTTTTTGTACCCATTGGGTTATGCGGCCAAAGGCCCTGGCCATTGTCAATGACCATGCCGTGGTTATTGACTGCCGGATAAAAACAGGGCCCGTCACCATGGCAAAACTCCAATCGGATATGAAGGGACTCACCATTATCGAGGCCGAAATTGAAGACTATGTACAGTATCCCGGTTCGGACTGCCGTAACGGGGCCCTGATCCGATATAAAAACAAAAGCGGCCATAGGGTGATGGAAGAGTTGTCTTCCCATCACGCAATCATCATCCAGGGGGATATTACCCACGAACTGGTTCAGATGGCCAAAGTGTACGGGTTTACTACCCGGATAGTATAAGGGCTCTGAAAACTTCAGTTTCCGGAGCTTCCCCTCAATTTTTACTACCGCCATGGCTGCGGGATACAGGAGGCGCTTATGGCCGTATATCTTATCGCGGTGGACATCGGAACCCAGGGTACCAAAGCCGCCCTGTTTAACCCGGAAATGACCGCCCTCGGTTCCGCTTTCGAGGCTTCCCGGCTTATTCAGCCTGAAATCGGAACGGTCTGGCAGGAGGCGGAAGATATCTACGGTTCGGTGATCCGGGTAATCAAAGGGCTGCTGGAAGAACAGGGGGTAAAGGGGGGTGAAGTCGCGGCCATTGGTATTGACTCGCAGATGGCCGGGATCATGGGTATAGACCGGGATGGAGAGGCGGCAACCTACTATGATTCCTGGCTTGACACCCGCTGCAAAAAGTACGTAACCCTGATGCGGGAACATTCCGAAGATCGGATCATTGAATTGACCGGCGGACCGGTTACCTATACCCACGGACCAAAGATCCTCTGGTGGAAGTACGAAAATCCGACAGAGTATCAGCATACGGCAAAGTATGTACTTCCCCACGCCTATGTGGTGGGTAAACTATGCGGCCTCTCCGCGGAGGAATCCTATTTTGACTGGACCCATCTGCAGTACTCAGGGTTTGCGGATAACCTCCGTAAAGAATGGAGTGAAGAGCTTTTATCCGCCTTTGATATACCCAGGGAGAAGATGGCCCGGATCGTGTCCCCCTTTGAGGTGGTGGGAAAGATAAGTGCCGCCACTGCCGGCCTCACCGGCCTGGCCGCTGGCATTCCCGTAGTCGCCGGCGCCGGGGATACGGCGGCTTCGATTTTTGGGGCGGGACTTTTTGGGCAGGATGAGGTTCTGGACTGTGCCGGTACGGCCTCGGTGTTCTGCTGCGGGGCGGACTCCTTTTCACCGGATGTACGCCATAAAACCATGACCATGATGCGTTCCCCCGAAGACGGCCGGTGGTTTCCCCTGGCCTACATCAATGGAGGCGGTCTCTGTGTTCGTTGGTTCAGGGATTTCTTTACCGGTACCCCTCCCCTTTCCTATGCGGAACTTGAGGAAGATGCGGGTAAACTTCCCGCGGGCAGCGAGGGACTTATTTTTGTTCCCCATTTCGCGGGCAGGGTGCTTCCGGCAAACCCGGTGCTCAAGGGCAGTTTTACGGGTCTGGATTTTAAACACTCCCGGGGGCACCTCTTCCGGGCCGTCATGGAAGGTATCGCCTACGAATATGCCTTCTACCTGTCGGTACTACGGGACCTCTACCCCAAAGGCGATTTCCGCCGTATGACCGCCACCGGCGGCGGTTCAAAGTCGGATCTGTTTGTTTCTATAAAGGCGGATGTTCTGGGACTTTCCGCAGTGCGGTCCATTGTGGGGGATACGGCCCTGGTGGGCAGCGCCGTGATCGCCGCCTGCGGCGCCGGGGTCCTGACCGATTACCGGGGGGCCGTCAGAAAAACCATCAAGGAGGAAACACCTATACCCTATAGCCAAGATCGGCATGAACAATACCAACCCATAATACAAAAATATCTTAAAACCATAGATGCCCTGAGTGCTATTTAAGGAGGAATGATCGCTATATGAAAGATACTATCGGTTTATGTCTCATCGGTGCCGGCCGGGCGGGGATGATCCACGGGCGGAATTTCGCTTCCCGGGTGCCCCACGCAAAAATGGTCGCCGTAAGCGATACGGTGGAAGAAAGCGCCCGTTCGGCGGCGGGTGAATTAGGGATAGATACCTGGTATACCGATTACCGGCAGGCCCTGGAAAATCCCGCGGTGGATGCGGTCATTGTGGTTACCCCCACCAAATTCCACCATGATATCGTGATCGAAGCCGCCGGGGCGGGAAAACATATCCTCTGTGAAAAACCCATGGCCATGACCCGGGAAGAATGTCAGGGGATGATCGACGCCGTCAAAAAAAACAAGGTCAAGCTTCAGATTGGATTTATGCGCCGTTTTGACGCCAATTTTCGCCGGGCAAAGGAAATTGTGGATTCCGGGGAAATCGGGGCGGTGGTAAGCGTAAAATCCCTTACCCGGGGTCCCAGCACCCCCCAGGAGTGGATGTACGATATCCATAAGAGCAACGGTCCCCTGGCGGAGGTAAACAGCCACGATATTGATACCCTGCGCTGGTTCACCGGAAGCGAAGCGGCAAGCCTCTACGCCATGGCGGGTAATTACCGCTGTGAGGCTGCCCGGGAGCAATACCCCGATTTTTACGATACCGTCTTAATGAATGTGAGGATGAAAAACGGCATGATGGGTAATATTGATGGCGCCCAGGGTGTTCAGTACGGATATGACGCCCGGGTCGATATTCTGGGTACCCATGGAAGTCTCCATATCGGAGGGCTTATGGGCGGTACGACCCTTACCTATACCAAAGACCACCGGATGTCGGCCGATGTGATCCGGAGCTGGACAAATCTTTTTTATGAAGCCTATGTCAACGAAGACATCAGTTTTATCGGGGCTATCCGGGAAGACCGGGAGCCGGAGGTATGCGGCCTGGACGGCATGATGGCGGTGGACATCGTGCGGGCCGGTAACGAGTCCATTCAACAGGGACAAATAATTTATCTGTCATAAGGAGTTAACCATGTATGGGGCAAAATTGTACGGCGCCAACGATATACGGATAGGGGAGTTTCCCCTTCCCGTGATAGGGGATGATGAAATTCTCCTCAAAACCTCCGCCGCGGCGATCTGCGGGACGGACCTCCGGATGATAGCCAACGGCTATAAGGGAGTGGACCCGGAACATCCCCTGGTTTTAGGCCATGAGATCAGCGGGATTATCGAAAAAACCGGAAAAAACGTGAAGGGTTACCGGGAAGGAATGCGGGTGGCCCTGGCCCCAAATATCGGCTGCGGTATCTGCGATTGGTGTGTTACCGGTGACACCCATCTTTGTCCCGATTACCAGGCCTTCGGCATCAATATGGACGGCGGCTTTGCGGAGTATGTGCGGATCCCCCATAACGCCATTATCCAGGGCAATATCATGATCCTGGATGAAGCTCTTCCCCTGGATACGGCGGCCCTCTTTGAACCCATGTCCTGCGTGTTTAACGGTCAGGAACGAACCGGCATACGCCTCAACGATAAGGTACTGATCATCGGTGCGGGACCCATCGGTATCATGCACGCCCTTTTGGCCAAGGCGAAGGGCGCGGCGGAGATATACATCCGGGATATTTCCCGGGAACGGATGGAACAGTGTACCCGTCTCGTGGAAGGTTCCCTTCCCATTGATGCGGAAAACCTGGAAGAAGCGGTAAAGGACCTGACCCGCGGCCGGTTGATGGATGTCTGTATTACCGCCTGTCCCGCGCCGGCGGCCCAGATCGACGCCCTCAAGGTAACGGGCATGAACGGGCGGATCCTCTTTTTCGGCGGACTTCCCGCGGGCAAGGAGGAGGTAACCATCAACACCAACCTCATCCACTACCGCCAGCTTTCCATCCACGGTTCCACCCGGGGAAACGTGCGCCAATACCGGGAGGTGGCGAAAATGGTCATGGCGGGGAACCTTGACCTGGGAAAATTAATTTCCCGGCGTTTCCCCCTCGCCGGCTTTATCGAAGCCGTGGCTTACGCGAAAAAGGCGGAGGGACTTAAAACGGTTATCAGTTTTGCATGACCGGAGTTTCGGTAAAAAAGAAGCATGCTACGGAAATCCCCGAAGTCTCAAGATTCCGCCGGCTCCGGGCTAGTCCGGGCAAAGATCCGGGCGGGGTTCCCCTCAAAAAAAGCCCCTATCTGGGTTTCCGAAACGCCCCGGCGCCGCAACAGGGGGATAAATTCATCCCGGATATAGGAAAGACCGGGGGTACCTCCATAGCTGCGGAGCCGCGCCCGGGTGGTGTCCAGGGACATGAGGAGCTGGTTTTCATATTCCGCTTCCAGCATTTCGGTAATAATTGCCACTTCCCGCTCATCATCGTGATATTTGGGGCGGCCGATGGTATCGTACTCCAGGGTTATTCCCCGTCCGCAGATCTCCCGGTGGACGGCAATATCCGCTACCGCCCGATCCAGGTGACAAAAGATCAAAGCGTTGGGGGCCAGGCCCTGTTTGAAGAGATAGTCGGATAAGCCCACAGGATCGGAACCCTTTTCTATATGCGCCATAAGGGCACAGCCGCAAACCTTGGCGGCTTCCGCGGCGGCGGCGAACAATTTTTGATAGCGGGGGGTAAGACCTTCCGCATCCAGGGCGGTTTTGATCTGTCCGGCCCGGCCGGGACCTTGATTCCGGGGATAAGACCTATCCCCGTCCAGGTACATTCCCCCCTGCAGTTCCTCGATAAAAAGCCGGGTCAGTTCATCCGTGCCCGCCCTATGGATCCAATGCCCCTCAGAATAGTAGGCCATTTTATGAAACCCGGTGGAGGCGATGATCCGGACCCCGCTTTTCTGCGAAATCTCCCGAAGTACCAAAGCATCCCTGCCGCAGCCGAGGGGCTGGGCGTCAACCAGGGCGTCTCCCCCGGCCTTGCGGTATAATTCCGCCTCCTCCCGGCCCTTTTCCCGATCATCTATCCGTTCTTCCGGTTTTACCGGAAAATCGCCGGCGCCGGTAATACACAAATGTTCGTGACTTTGGCAAAATCCAAGCTCCCCCGGGGCAATATCCCCAAGGACCGTGGTAATGACTTTCATATTACCTCACTAGGTAGGGACAATCCCTGCCGGAAAGGACATCGATAAGGTTTTGTACCGATAGGGATGCCATGGCAGCGGTGGCTTCCCTAGTATGGGAAGCCGTATGGGGGGTTAACACCACGTTATCCAGGGTAAAGAGGGGGGACTCTTTTGGGGGCTCCTCCTCATATACATCAATACCCAGCCCCCCCAAATGGCCGGATTGGAGAAGTTCATAGGCCGCCTGCTCGTCGATAAGGCCGCCCCGGGCGGTGTTGACCATGATCACCCCCGGTTTCATCCTTTTCATTACCTCCCCGGATATAATATGCCGGGTCTCCGCGGTAAGGGGCAGGTGCAGACAGAGAAAATCCACCCTCGTGACCAGGGTATCAAAATCAGCGGCGACGATGCCTTGGGCTTTGGCGTAGGCTTCATCCATATAGGGATCGTAGGCCATAATATGCATGGCAAAACCGGCGGCCCGCTTTGCCACCGCCTTGCCGATGGCGCCGAGGCCTAGGATACCCATGGTTTTGCCGTACAACTCAACGCCGGTGGAACGGGGCCATCGGCCTTGTCGGGTATTTCGATCCAGGAAAGGTATCCGGCGGGCAACGGAAAGGATCAAGGCTATGGTTAAATCCGCCACTGCCTGGGCATTAACTCCGGGGGTATTACAGACCAGGATACCCTTTGCCCGGGCCGCCTCCAGATCCAGGCGGTCAACACCGGCGCCGTAGCGGGAAATTACCCGCAGGGAGGGGCTTTGCTCGATCACCTTTTTGGTGATAAAGTCAAGGCCCGCAATATAACCCTCACAGCCTTCCAGCAGGGGGATAAGCTCATCTTCGGTAAGGGGCCTTCCGTGGGGATTAAAAACCACCCTATCGGCAAAGCGGTTTAATTGTTCCAGAGCCGGATTGGGATGAACCGGATTTAAAGAGGTGGCGGTAACCAGTACTTTCATAAAAACTCCCTGATATATTATGTAATTACATAATATCATTATTACTTAGCATGTCAATTCTCTTTACATTTTATTACTTATGGAGTATTATTCAAGTAGCAATGTAACTACATAATGACAACTTGTGCGAAAGGAGAATACGCTATGCCGAGTCTAAAGGCAGCAGAGCTTCCGACTTTTTATTTTATTGGGGTAACCACGGGACAATCCTCAATTATGCGGGTATTTCCCAAATGGGCAAAAGCCCTGGGGCTTGACGCCGTTATCCGGGGAATAGATCTATCCCTTCATGCTCCGGTGGAGGATTATCGAAGGGCCACCGGTTTTTTAAAGGAGGATCCCCTTTCCCTGGGGGCCCTGGTGACCACCCACAAGCTGGATCTCTACCGGGCCTGCCGGGATATGTTTGATTATATTGACCCCTATGCGGAAAAATTGGAGGAAGTTTCCTCTCTTTCAAAAAAGGACGGGGCCTTTTGTGCTCACGCCAAGGATCCTATCTCAAGCGGATTAGCCCTGGAGTCCTTTGTGCCCCCTGATTTTTGGGTCAACCATGGAGGTGAAGTCCTGCTTCTGGGAGCGGGGGGGAGTTCCCTGGCCATGTCCCTGTATTTTTCCCAGGAACGATTTGGAAACAACGTCCCCCGGCGTATAAGCATCGCGAACCGCAGCGGACCCCGGCTAAAATCCGCGGCAGCCGCTTTACAGGGGCTTAACCCGAAAATCGATTTTCGGTTTTTACATTGCCCCACTCCGGCGGATAACGATAAACTTATTGCCGCCCTACCCCCCTATTCCCTGGTGGTCAATGCCACCGGCCTCGGCAAGGATGCCCCCGGCTCTCCTACCACCGACGCCGTCTCATATCCCGAAAACAGCCTGGTATGGGAGATCAACTACCGGGGGAATCTGATTTTTAAACACCAGGCGGAGGCTCAGAAAGAAACGAAAAACCTCCATGTGGAAGACGGGTGGAATTATTTTATCCATGGATGGACCCAGGTAATCGCCGAAGTTTTTCATATACCTATTGACCGGCAGATATTGGAACGATTAAGTGCTATCGCAAAAGAATGAAGTGGAGGCAGATGAAATGGCGGAAAAAGCAAACTATGATTGGGTCCGGGGTTTTTTACTGGACTTTTCCCTGACGGACGGATTATCCCGGAATGCGGTATCTACCAAGCGCTACCTTTCCCAGATGAAGGGTATGTATAACGATACGGCGGCCTTTGAAAAAGCAGTGACCGGAGGGGATCCCCTGGTGTATGAGTTTTATGAACTTGGCGCGCCGCAAAATCCCGCCGATCTTGCCTTTGGTACCTCCATCACCTATCCCGGAAAAATCGGTAATGAATATTTTATGACCAAAGGACATTTCCATACGATCCTTGAAACCGCGGAGGTGTACTATACTTTATCGGGAGAAGGGGGTATGCTCGTAGAGAACCCCGAGGGGGACACGGAATTTTATCCGATGGAACCGGGTAAGGTTATCTATGTGCCCCCGCGTTATGCCCACCGTACAATAAATACCGGGAAGGTTCCCCTGGTTTCTTTTTTTGTTTTTCGCGGGGATGCGGGTCACAATTACGCTACCATCGAGACCAAGGGCTACCGTAAATTGGTGGTTGAAGGAGACGACGGTAAGTTTCGGGTCATAGATAATCCCCGATGGGGGTAGGGGTAAAGGAGTCTTATGGACAGCATATTCACCTCAATCAAACTGGACAAAAATATACCGATACCCCTTTATTATCAGTTAAAAAAACAGATCCTTACGCTAATTGAAAATGCCGCTATTCAGAAAGGGGGTATGCTTCCACCGGAAAATGAGCTTTGTGAAGCCCTCAATGTTTCCCGGCCCACCATACGCCAGGCATTAAGTGAGCTGGTAAACGAAGGCTACCTAAACCGCTATAAGGGCAAGGGGACCTTCGTATCCAGTCCGAAGGTGGAGGAGCGTTTTTTAAGTAAACTGGAAACCTTTAACCAGGAGATGAAATCCAAAGGCCTTACCCCCCAAACCAAGGTGATAGGACTTGAAAAATTTACCGGCCCCCATGAGGCCAATGAAAAATTAGGGCTCCCTCTGGACGCGCCCCTGATTTATCTGAGCCGGGTACGTTTGGCCGATAGGGTACCCCTGGTTTATGTGGAAACCTTTTTGCCCTACGAACCATACCAAAAACTTATGGAGGTTGATTTTACCGTTAATTCCCTCTACCAATCTTTGGAAGAGATCTACCATGTAAGAGTTAACCGGGTACGCCGGGAAATTGAGGCGATCAACGCCCGCCGCAAAGAGGCGGAACTTTTACAAATCGCCAAAAACAAAGCCCTTATCCTGGTTAAAACCCTTGCTTCCTCCGATGATGCCCCCATGCCGGTAGAATTTTCCGTCGCCCGCTACCGGGGGGATCGCAACAAATTCAGTGTGGATATCCTGGGGTACTATTATTCCTGACGCCCCCGGGCAAAAGCAAATGGTTTTGCCCCGTCTAACGCCCTTCATCCTCCATCCCCTATGGTGTATACTGTTTTATCATGGATGGAAGCCAAAAATTATCGGTTTCGGAGTTGACCGAACGGATCAGGCAGAACCTTGAGGGGGCCTTTACCCGTATAACCGTCGAGGGGGAGTTGTCCAATTTCAGGCCCTCCAGTACGGGGCATTTCTACTTTACCCTAAAAGATGCGGGGGCGTCGATTTCGGCGGTGATGTTCAAAAACCGGCTCCGCTATCTTTCCTTTGAGCCCAAGGACGGGATGCTCCTGCGGGTCCGGGGGAGCGTGTCGGTTTATGCCCAGCGGGGAACCTATCAGATAATATGCGAGGAAATGGAGGAAGCCGGGACCGGGGATCTACTGGCCCTGTTGGAAAAACGGAAACGCCAGCTTGCCGCAGAGGGGCTTTTCGATGAGGAAAAAAGACGGCCCATCCCCCGCTTTCCCGAAACCGTGGGAGTGGTAAGCTCCCCCACCGGGGCGGCGGTGCGGGATATTCTCAACATTCTGGCCCGCCGGGCCGGGGGAATCCGGGTGATCATCCTCCCCGCCCCGGTACAGGGAAACGAGGCCGCGGGCATTATCGCCCGGCGGATAGAGCAGGCCAACCAATGGCATTTGGCGGAGGTGCTTATCGTCGGCCGGGGCGGGGGTTCCCTGGAGGACCTCTTGCCCTTTTCCGAGGAAGTCGTGGTCCGGGCGGTGGCGGCTTCGGAGATTCCCATTATCAGCGCGGTGGGCCATGAAATTGACTGGGCCCTTTCGGATTATGCCGCGGACCTCCGGGCTCCTACCCCGTCGGCGGCGGCGGAACTGGTGAGCGCCCACCGGCAGGAGACCCTGGAATGGGTACGGGAACAGGTGGAATTCTTTCACCGGACCATGGTCTCCCGGATTGACCGGGGCAGGCTTCTCTCAAGGCCCTTCCGTATGGAGGATCTGGAGTATCGGTTCCGGTCCATCCTGCAGCCCCGGCTGGTACGGTTTGATGACGCCAAAGAAAAACTCCTGCAATGCCTTTCGGAACGGATCTCCCTCCTGCGCCGGAGGCTGGAATTGGCTTTGACCGGTCTTGAGGCGGGGAGTCCCCGGGCGATTCTGGAACGGGGGTTTTCGGTAGTTATTAACGAAGAAACCGGGAAGATCCTCCGCTTCCCTGAGGATACAAAACCCGGAGACCGGCTCGGTATACGTCCCCTCCGGGGCATCATTACCGCCCGGACCGAGAAAGTCCTCCCTACCGCCGAGCCGTAAATGGATGCCCAACTGGCCCTGCAAAAAACCAGTCTGGTGGATTATCCGGGAAAGGTGGCGGCGGTGTTTTTTTTACCCGGGTGCAACCTCCGTTGTCCCTGGTGTCACAACCGGGAACTCCTGGAGGGCCTGCAGGACGGGCTGGTCTCCCGGGAGGAAGCCCTGGGACACCTCAAAAAACGCCGTTCCGTCCTTGGGGGAGTGGTTTTAAGCGGGGGAGAACCCACCTTGTACCGGGGGCTTTTTACCCTGATCCGGTCTATCAAGGATCTGGGGCTGCCGGTAAAACTCGATACCAACGGGCTCGCCGGCGCCGTGCTAGAAGAACTCTTTAACCGTAACGAAACCCGGCCCGATTATATCGCCCTGGACCTCAAGCTGGCCCCCAAGCGATACGGGATGCTTACGGCCGGTCCGGGGCTCACGGATCCCGGAGGGGAGCTGGAAAAAAGCGCCGCCCTGATCCGAGCTTCCGGCATACGCCGGGAATACCGTACCCTGGTGTTCCCCCAAGGCTTTATCACCGAAGAGGATATCCGGGCCCTCGCCCCCCTCACCGATAGCTCCCCCTGGTATTTCAGGCCCTTCCGGCCGGGAAATTGTCTTGACCCGGTCTGGAACCGGTTTGAGGCGCCGGATATAGAAGAAGTAAAAGCCCTGGCAAATACCGCCCGTTCCCTGGGAAAAAACCCGGTGATCCCCCGCTGAGGGGAACCGGACTATTTCAATTCCTCATCGAAACATACGGCGACCTTACCGCAGTTACCCTCCGCCATAAGTTTGTAGGCATCGGCCGCCTTTTCCAGGGGGAATCGGTGGGTGATGAGGTCTTCGGGGTGGATTTTCCACCGGACCAGTTCCTCCACGAGGTTTTCCATGAGCCAGATACTGGTTACCCAGCTGCCGTATATGGTTTTTTGGGGGTGGATGATGTCCGGGCTGGGGTTAAAGTGAACGGTCCCCCCTTCACCGACAAAGGCGATTTTTCCCCACTGCCGGGCGGCGCGGATGGCCGTGGCCCTGCCTGCGTCATTGGCGGAACAGTCAAAGGCCCGTTCCACCCCATGTCCCCCGGTAAGGCTTTGAATCTCCTCCACGTTGGTTTCCGCCGGGGTAAGCACCTTATCCGCCAAATTGAGTTTTTTGGCCAGTTCTATCCTGAGGGGGTTCCCCTCAATACCATAAAGACGCTGGGCCCCTATAGCCCGGCAGAGCATGAGGGTGGCCAGACCCACGGGACCAAGGCCCACCACCAGGACCGAATCGTTTCCGCTGACCCCTACTTTTTGTATGGCCTCATATACCGTACCGAATCCACAGGCAACCTGGGCGCCGTCGGCATAGGTCAATTCATCGGGGAGCTCCACCAGGTCCTTTTCATCGCAGAGGATGTATTCCGCCATACCCCCGTCCCGCTGCCAGCCGTAGGCGGCCCGGAAGGGGGAGGAACAGGATATCATGTACCCCATACGGCAATCATGGCAGACCCCGCATCCTGAGATATGGTACACCACCACCCGGGAACCTTTTTTAAACCGCCGGATCCCCGGACCTTCCTCTACCACCTGACCGCTGGGTTCATGACCCGCGATAACCCCCTGGTACCCTTCGGGACCCTTTCCCAGGTGTTCCCGGTAAATGGCGCGGATATCACTGCCGCAAATGGTGGACGCCTTGGTCTTAACCAATACCTGTCCCCATCCCGGGGTGGGGATGGGATAATCTTTAAGGACCGCGGTACTGTTTCCGGGAAGAAATGCCCCTTTCATGGTTCCTTGCATATAAGCCTCCTCTTTCAATTCTTGGAACCGGCGCTTTCCCCAAACTAACGTTTTAGGAAAGGCTCAGTGTTCGTTTCATAATATTATAGGAGTATAAAAATTGCTACCACAATTGATCATAAACCATATCCGGGTTATAACGAATATAAGGATATGATGACCGCCGAAGAAAAAAAAAAGCTCGCCCTCTTTCTCGATATTACCGATGACCGCCTACGGGACGGTTACAAACGGTTCCGGGAGGCCTATCAATTTTCCGATGATGCGGCTCCGGCTTCCTCCGGGGATCCGGAAGCGCCCTACCTGAATGGGTTCCTGGCGGAAGCGGATACCCTGGAGACCGTGGCCGGCCTGATCCGGCTTTGTACCGCCTGTTCCCTCCACCGGGATCGGTCCCAGGCGGTTCCCGGGGAAGGGGTAAGCCAGCCCCTGGTGCTGGTGGTAGGAGAAGGTCCCGGGGCGGATGAGGATCTTACGGGCAGGCCCTTTGTGGGGAAGGCGGGACAGCTTTTGGACCGGATGCTCGCCTCCATAGGCCTTTTTCGGGATAAAAACTGTTTTATTGCCAATGTGGTCAAATGCCGTTCCCCGAATAACCGGGAGCCCCTGCCGGAGGAGGCCGCGGCCTGCGGTCCCTTCTTGGCCCGGCAAATCGCCATCTTAAAACCCCGGGTAATCCTCAGCGCCGGAAGGATCGCCGCCCAGGCTCTGTTGGAAACCGCGGCATCCCTGGGAAGCCTCCGGGGCCGTTTTACCGAATATAAGGGGATACCCCTGCTCCCCACATACCATCCCAGCGCCCTCCTCCGGGACGAATCCAAAAAACGCCCGGCCTGGGAGGACCTTAAGCTCCTGAGGGTAAAGCTCTCTGAACTGGATCAAACCTATGCCGGAGAAGCCGCCGGGGGAACGCCCTAGGATGGCCTATTTTGATCTGGTTTTTGATATTCCCCTCCGGGAAAACGAGGTTTTTACCTATCTCACCGATGCCAAGGGCGAAGCCAGCATCGGTAAACGGGCCATGACCCCCCTGGGGAAGCGGGAACGGCTGGGATATATTATCGGGGAAAAGACGGAGCTGCCCCCGGAAATCGGGGAAGAAGCCCTCAAACCCATCCGCCGGGTGGTGGATGGGGAAGCTGTTTTTGACGGGGATGATATCAACCTTGCCCGATGGGTGGCGGGGTATTACCTCTGCGGTATGGGGGAAGCCCTGTCGGCGATGATCCCCTCGGGAAGACGGACCGGAGAATATGTTTCCTTTCCGGATGATCCCATCGCCGAAAAAATTCTTGAGCCGTCGGAAGAACAGGAGCAGGCCCTGGAGGGGATCCTCGCCGAAACAGCGGGGTCCTCCCCTGCCCTCTTTTATCTTTACGGGATAACCGGTTCGGGAAAAACCGAAGTATTCCTCCGGGCCGCGGAGTCCCTGCTTAATAAGGGTAAGTCGGTGATTTACCTGGTTCCGGAAATATCCCTGACCCACCAGACCGCGGAGGCCATAGGCCGGCGTTTTGGTTCCCTGGCGTCCACCATCCATTCCGGGATGAGTCCCAGCGCCCGGCTTACCGAATGGGTACGGATCCGTAAGGGAGCAGTACGGATCGTGGTGGGACCCCGGAGCGCGGTTTTTGCCCCGGTACGGGACCTGGGGCTCATTATCATTGACGAGGAACATGACGGTTCCTATAAATCCGGAAACACCCCCCGTTACCATGCCCGGCAGGTGGCGATGCGCCGCGGCGCCCTTTCCGGCGCCAAGCTGGTCATGGGATCCGCCACCCCATCGGCGGAGGCCTGGAAACTCATGGAAGACGGCGTCATCCGGCGCTTTGACCTGACCCGGCGGCTCTCCGGCGGCGCCGCCCCGGAGATTGTACCGGTCAGCCTGGAGCATACCGAAGGGTGCCTTACGGAAGAATTAAAAAGGGAGATCCATAAAACCGCGCTTTTGGGAAGACAAACCATCCTCTTTCTTAACCGCCGGGGATTCGCTTATTTTTACCACTGCCGAAACTGCGGGTATGAACTGACCTGCCGTAACTGTTCGGTGTCCTTAACCTACCATAAAAGCCGGGGCCGGGCGATCTGTCATTATTGCGGCTATTCGGTGAGCCCCCCGGGGAGCTGCCCCCAATGCGGTTCCCTGGAAGCGGGGTTTACCGGATTCGGGACCGAGCTGATCGAAGAGGAGGTCCGCCGGACCTTTCCGGACCTGAGGATCCGCAGAATAGACGCGGATACCTCGGGGAAAAAGGGAAGCCTCCGGGAAACCTTGGAACTCTTTAAAGCCGGAGGTATTGATCTGCTCCTGGGGACCCAGATGGTGGCCAAGGGTTTAAACTTTCCCGGGGTACGCCTGGTGGGGGTGGTCCTGGCGGATACCGGGCTCCATCTCCCGGACTTTAGAGCCGCGGAACGGACCTTTTCCCTGATCGTTCAGGTAGCGGGCCGGGCGGGGCGTTATTTTCCCGACGGCAAGGTGATAGTCCAGACCCTGCGGCCCCGGGAGGCGGCCATTACCCGGGCCTGCGCCCTGGATATCAAGGGGTTTTATAAGGCTGAACTTGCCCAGCGGGAGGCCCTGAACTTTCCCCCCTATACCCGGCTGATCCGGTTTACCGCCCGGGCCCGGGAAGCGGCCCGGGCGGATAGGGCCGTAGAACGGATGGCCGCCATCGCCCGCCGCCACTTACCCCCGGAAGCGGATTTTTTGGGCCCCGCAGAATGTCCTATCGGGATCATCGCGGGCAATTACCGGCGGCAGCTCCTCCTCCGGGGATCTTCCATGGGGGGCCTTCACCGTGCCGCCGGGACCATCCTGGAGGAGTATAAAAAAGGCCGGGATACCGGCGTTTATGTGGAAGTGGATGTGGATCCTGTCAGCTTACTATAAAATAAGGCGGCGAGATCGGTATCAGTTGTTAATAAAATACATGATGATGTATACATTATTATATATCTGGTAGATTTATTGCTAGTTTTATTCATAATATCATACATATTAAAGTATTTTATTAGGCATATTTTTAAAACCGTGCGTATTTTGAAACCGGCAGGGATGAAATGGCATTATGCGGAGCCCAGGGGCGGGTACCGGGGACATTTCCATGACGCCTTGATAGCGACAATGCGGGGCGTTGACAAGTACGGATAAATCGCCCAAAATATAGATAATATGACCCAATCTTTAGAAGATTATCTTGAAATGGTGAGTTTCCTTGCCGATGAAGGGGAGGTCCGGGTGACGGATATCGCGGCCCGCCTGAAGGTTTCAAAACCTTCGGTACTGACCGCTTTAAAGACCCTGGAAGAACAAGGGTTATTGGAACATGAACGGTACAGTAATGTGGCCCTTACCCCTAAGGGTATTGCCCATGCCGCGGATATCCGGGAACGGCATCATTTTCTTACCGCCTTTCTTCGGGATATCGCCGGCGTAAATCCGGTAACCGCGGAACAGGATGCCTGTAAAATGGAGCATGTTCTTTCGGACGAAACGATAAAAAAATTGAAGCTCCTCGCCAAAAACCAAAAAAAGGCTGAACTCCGATGATTTTCAAGACAGTCTGATGGACTTATCCGTTCCCTCCTGGGTAATTCCCGGTACGTATGGGGAAAATCTTGTCTTTTTAGCGGATAAACCCGAAATAACCGGCGTCGAACTGCTGTTTTTTTTATACGACGGGGAAATAAAAGCCCTGTTGGATACCGAATGGAAGATCATCGTAGCACATGGACGGCGTTTTACCTATACGGTCCACCTTCCGGACCAGGTAAAACCGGAACACGGGGAGCTTATCGAAAGGTTCCTTCCCCTGGCCCGGTATTTTATTGTCCATCCTTACCCGCCGGAGGCGGCCGAAACCCAGGAGAGGCTTCTGTCGTTCTGGGCAGAGAAATACGGCAAGGGGGATAAAACTGTTTTCGGGGGAAACCCTTTCCTGATTGAAAATACCCTTCCCGGCAGGCAAGAAACCCTCCTCCGCCGGCTTCCCCAGGATACGGGGCTCTGTATGGATACGGGCCATCTGCTTCTGGAAGGGAAAAACCCTGCGGCTTTTTTTACGGTTTATCAAAACCGTCTGGGGGAAATACACCTCCACGACCTGGATCCGGAAAAAGCGGGCCGGGACGGAAGGCTTGCGGATCACCGTCCCCTGGATGCAGGAAACGGCTGGCTTAAGGAACTGCTTCCCCGGCTTCGGGGATTTCCGGGGGTGATCAACCTGGAACTTTTTTCCTGGGATGAAATTTCCCGAAGCATAGACGTCTTGAAGGAGTTTGACCTTATTCCGTAATTAGAGAGGCTTCCAAAAACTTCAGTTTTAAAGTAGCCTCGTCTTACAAAGGAGTGGAATCATGAAAAATTTAGAAGATGGATATACGGCCATTGAAAAGACCATGTCGGCCTTTTTGGATAATCTTACCAAGCCCCGGGGAAGTTTGGGGAAGCTGGAAATTTATGCGATGAAAATGGCAAAAATTCAAAACCTCGTTCCCCCCAAACTTGAAAAAAAGGGGATCTATGTATTTGCCGGAGATCACGGCGTGGTCCAGGAAGGGGTATCCCTTTATCCCCGGGAGGTCACTTGGCAGATGGTCCTGAATTTTCTTTCCGGCGGGGCGGCGATCAATGCCCTGGCACAGGGAACCGGATGGGAACTTACCGCGGTAGATGCCGGTGTGGCCGGAGATTTTCCGGAGGATGGGGAACTCAAACCAAAAAGCCGTTTTATCCGGACGAAAATCAGCCGGGGAAGCGGCAATTTTATGACCGGACCGGCCATGACCGGGAAGGAATTGGAAAATTCCCTGGAAGCGGGGAAAAATTTGGCCCGTGATGCCGGGGAACGGGGATATGATCTCACCGCCATCGGCGACATGGGAATCGGAAATACGGCTACCGCGGCGGCACTCCTCGTGGCTGCGGGTTTTTCCCCGGAAGAGATGATTGACCGGGGGACGGGGATCGATGAAAAAATGCTGGAGCATAAACGGGAAATCGTAAAAAAGGGGGTGGCCCTGCGGAAACCCGCTAAAACCGGGGAAGGCATCCTGGAACAGGTGGGGTCCCCTGATTTGGCCATGATGACCGGTTTTATCCTGGGACTTAAGGACCGGGGAATCGGTTGTGTCTTGGACGGCTTTCCCGTAACGGCCGCGGCCTACATGGCCTTTATGATTGACCAAACGGTCATTAATTACCTGTTTGCCGGCCATCTTTCCAAGGTTACGGGCCATAAGCCGGTCCTGAATGCCCTGGGCTTGGATCCCATTGTTTCCCTGGATATGCGCTTGGGGGAAGGTACCGGGGCGGTTATCGGGGGTTTTATCATAGAGTTGGGGGTTCGGTTCTCCCGGGAGATGTCCTCTTTTTCCGAAGCGGGAGTAAGTACCAGCGGCGTTGAGGAAGAAAACTATTAGAATGTGGAACCGGTTCTTCTCCACCCTGAGTTTGACATCCCGGATTCCCCTGAAGGTTCGTTTTTCTTTTGATCCCTCCCGGATTGATTTTTACCTTCCCCTTATCGGGATCTTCCCCGCCCTCTTGGGCGCTCTGGTTTTTTTTCTGGGCGGTCCCGGGTTTATCACGGTGATCCTGGTCCTTTTGGTCCAGTACCTTGGCTTCAACCTCTTTCACCTTGACGGCCTTGCGGATACCGCCGATGCGTTCCTGGGAAATTTTGACCAGGAAAAACGGCTGGCCATTCTAAAGGATTCCCGGATGGGGGTTTACGGTTTTTTTGCCTGTTTTTTCCTCCTAACTTTGAAAATTTATCTTTTATATCGCCTCTGTGTCTGGATTCCCCGATTCCCCGCCGCGATTCTCGCTTATCCCTTCAGCGGCCGTTTGAGCGCGGCCCTTATCCCGGGAATAAGTAAACCCTTGAAACCTGACGGACTGGGAGCCTTGGCAAAAAACGCCAGACCCTGGCGGGGAGTAACCGGGGCCCTTATCGGTCTTAGCCTCTGGGCCGTCCTGGTGTATGGAGGACTAAAAGTATACGGATTTTTTAACGGTTCCGGAGTCCAGGCCCCTCCCCTCTCCGCTCTTTCCCTTTTCGGTCTTCCCCTGTTAAGTCCCCTGATCTCCTGGGCCCTTGCCCGGCAATACCAAAAACACCTGGGGGGATACTCCGGGGATACCCTGGGAGCGGCGGTGGAATTAGGGGAACTCCTCCACCTGGGGGGGGCTTTGGGACTCCTCACGATCCTGGATATTTAGGATGTATACCGAATTTGAGACCTATTACCAGGGGATTTACGGTTCCCGCTGGGAAGGGTTACGGGCAAGTCTTCTGAAACCGGTGGCCGCGACAGCCTATGACGAAGGGCTTCGTATCCCCTATATGCTGGACAGGGCTTCGGTACTGGTGGCCCGGTCCCTTCGCCTTCCCCCGGAGGGTATCATCCTGGATGCCTGCGCCGCCCCCGGGGGGAAAAGCCTGGTGATCGCCTCGGTGATGGGCCCGGGGCTGCGTCTTTTATCCAACGAACTTTCCAATGAAAGGAGGAGGCGCCTGGCAAAGGTTTTGGATGAGTACCTGGATGCCGAACAACGTTCCCGGGTGATCGTCTCCGGGTTTGACGCCGCCGCTCAGGGAAGAAAAAGAGGCGAATGGGGCCGGTTTGGGGGAATCCTCTTGGATGCCCCCTGTTCCAGTGAACGGCATGTGATTCAAAACAAAAAAGCCCTGGAAAAATGGACCGCCGCGAGACCCCGGTTCCTCGCCAAACGGCAATGGGCCCTTCTTTCCGCTTCATTTTTGTTATTGCAAAGGGGCGGTACCCTGGTATATGCCACCTGCGCCCTCTCGCCGGAAGAAAACGACGGCGTGGTATCCCGGTTAATAAAAAAATACGGGGATGACCTTCTGCCGGATGAGGTGGATTTTACCGAAGGGGAAAAAACCCAATTCGGAAGGATCCTGTTGCCGGATCTTGCGGGGGGCATGGGCCCCATGTATGTGGCACGGTTCAAAAAATGGTGATCCTCCGTCATCCGTCCCGGTGGCATTCGATTTTCCAAAGGAATAAGCCCTGGGGAGGGAGCGTGGGACCGGCGAGTTTTCTCACCCCCGAAACCAGAATTTTTTTAAATTCACCGGGGGGCAGCTTTTTTTCCTCATAGTGGAGCAGGGTTCCCGCTATGGAACGGACCATTTTCCACAAAAAGGCGTTGGCCCGAATTTCAAACAACAGCGTATCCTGTTGAACAAAAAAAAAGGCCCCGAAAATATACCGCAGCCGGGAAAGACCGGGGTCCTGGGGAGGGGTAAAAAGAGAACAGTCTATTTCCCCATGAAGCAGCCGGGCATAGTCATTGAGGAGATCCAGCCGGGGGCGGCGCCAGAGCTGAAGACCGTACCGGAGCTCATGGGGAAGGGCGGGACGGCCGCAGATGAGCTGATACCGGTAGGTTCGGGACCGGGTATCAAAACGGGCATGAAAATCCCCCAGGGTTTCCCGGGCCTCCAGGATCCGTACATCCCGGGGGAGAAGGCTGTTGAGGGCGGGGACAAACCGTTGGGCCTCCATCCCCCGAAGGGGGGTAAAAAAATTGGCCACCTGCCCCACGGCGTGAACCCCCGCGTCGGTCCTTCCCGAACCGGTGATGATGGTGGCTTTTTTGTGCAGCTTTGCCAGGGCATCCTCGATGGTTCCCTGGACCGTCCGGTTTTGTTCCATCCCCGATTCCCTCCGGCCCTGACGCTGCCATCCGGAAAAATCCGTACCATCATAAGCAATGAGGAGCCGGATATTTCGTTGGACATCACCGGTATCAGTCATCGGTTTCGTTTAGTTCTTTATTGATTCTTTCGTAGAGGTTTCGGGCATGCTCCAAAAGCGGGCCGGGTTTGCTTTTGGAGGATTTCCCCAGGCCGAAAATTTTGGCGATGGTCCGTTTTGCCTCTCCTAAAGAAGCGGCCCGCTGGACAGGGTCTCCCCGGGGACCGTATTTTAATTGAAGCAGGGCCGAAAGGTAGAGGGCCCCTTCATAGGCGTAATTTTTATCCGTATCGGGGCCGAAAAAGGAAATACCCGAGAGACTTTCCTTGCCGTTCTGCTCCCGTTGAATCGCTTCATAATATAAAAATTGGGCTTTTTTCTTGAAAAGCTGGGAAAGCCAGTCGTAATGCTGCCCCGGATTTTTTTTATCCAGTTCATCAAAGAGCCATCCCGCCCGGATGGCGGCAATTCCCTGTTTGATGGTAGGGGAAAATTCTTTAGGATAAAACCCATAACACCGGAGGACCAGGTATTGAGAAGCGGTTCCTTCGATTAATCCCCGGGGGGCATAAAAATTCACTGGTGAAAAGAGCTGTTTCACCTCGGAAATCCGTCTGTCCTGGTCCGCCTTTATCTTTTGATTGGCCGCCGGCGGCAGATTAACAAAATCCTTATCAATAGAGGCAAACCAGCATTCGGGACAAACCGTCGCCTGATAGGCCAGCGGATAGATATCGCCATATTTTGTCGATGGTTCATAAAGCCGGTGGAGCTCGTCGGTAATGGCCCCGGCAATAAGCCTGCCCGATCCCGAGAGGAGTTCTTCCCGGTGAAAATTAGTTTCACAAACAGGGCAGATATACTCTTCTTTTGACTGGAAGGATATTTTTAACTCCCGCTCCTCATTCATGGCCGCCTCCCGGTTCATGACCCTCGAGAATCACCATAGCTATGGCATTATCCTTTTCATGGGTCAGGGAAATATGAACCCTATCCGCTCTGCTGTGCCGTAATGCCTCCCGGGCGGTTCCGAAAACTTCAATCTCCGGTTGGCCATTGTGACGATTTACCACCATAATATCCTTAAGAACTATCCCGGCCAAGCCCGTACCCAGGGCCTTGCCAAAAGCTTCTTTGGCGGCAAAACGGGCGGCCAAGGAAAGCATCGCCCCCCCGCCCCTGGACAGGGCCGCGGAAAGCTCCTGGGGATGAAAATATCGGTCCAGTAAGCCGGGGATAGTCCGCCAACGTTCCATCCGGCGCACGTGGATCACGTCAATTCCAATACCGATAATCATACCCGGACATCCTATGGCTGGAAATTATAGTAAATATAAACCCGTACTTCTTCGGGTTCATTTCGGGTAAAGGTAAACTGGGGCGGTACATTTACCTGCACCGGTATGGTATATTCGCCCTCCTCGGTAATCTCGGAACAATCCAGGGTCAGAATGGCTCCCTCAGGGATATAGTTCTCAAGCGCCCTCTGAGCCCCCTCAAGACGGATGCTGCCCAGCAGGGTTTCTGGTTCCGCCGTTAAAGAATCATCCAAACCGGTAATCTCAATGGGTAGTTCATCCAGGGTCCGGATCATAATCGCCTCTCGGATAAAAGCCCGGAATTCCGCCATTCCGTTCCCCCGGACGAGGATCAGGGGATCCGAGTTTAAAATATGGACGGCGATGGAAAAATCGGCGTTCCGGCCGCTCAATTCCACCTGCTCCGTGGCAAGTTCCGAAATACCGCTTACGCGTTTTTCGGGACCTTCTATCACCACCTGGGTAGGCTCCAGGGTATAACTAACCAATTCATAGCCGCTTTCCACGTATCCCTGATACTTTGGGATAAGGGACACGTATTTATTGACCTTATGATCCAGTTCCAGGGAAATTTCCAGGGGATCCACCCCTATTTCCAGAGGATCCACCCCCAGGGCGGTTCCTTTTTTACGGATCTCCACCGGCGCCCGGTAGATTCCCGCCTCGGTATATTTATTAAGATCCAGATAAGCTTCGATATCTTCCTCCGCAATGGGAAATATGCTGTTCGCGTCTCCCCGGAGAGTTACCCGGACCGTCCGGGGATAAGAACTGGCAGGGATCATCTCCGCAGCGGCTTCGATAATCAAGGGAATGGAAAAAAACCGTTCTTCCAGGATGCTCATCCGGTGAAAAATAAACAATACAATGGCCACAGCCACCGAAAGAACTTTGGCAGGCCAATTGGTAACCGCCTGGGCGATTAATTTTCTACTGTTCAACGAAAACATCCTTTCTGTCATCCAGGGCATCCGGCTCAGTATTTGCCGATTCCGCCGCCCTCCCCCATACCCCTTGATCGAGGATTTCCTTTAATTTCCGCTGGGCCTCAATGGGCGAAAGATCGTAATATAATTTGGCATCAAAGGCCAGGGAAATAGCGCCGGTTTCTTCGGAAACCACCAGGATAACCGCGTCGGATTCTTCGGACATACCCAGGGCAGCCCGGTGCCTGGTACCGAAACTCTTCCGGATATCCTGCTGCTCCGAAAGGGGCAGAAAACAGCCCGCCGCGGCGATCCGCCCGTTTTGAATAATCATGGCCCCGTCATGGAGGGGGCCGTCAAATTCAAATACCGTAACAATAAGGCCGGAGGAAATTTCCGCGTTCATCTTGGTACCGGTATCAATGATATTCTTGATGTTGATCCGGCGGGGAAACACTATGAGGGCGCCCCTTCGCTGCTGGGATAAGATCTCTGCGGAGGTTATCACCGCTTCCAATTGACCGAGCCGGGGTTTACTATCCAAGCGAAAAAGTTCTCCCCGGCCGATACGGAGCATGATCTTTCGTAATTCCGGCTGAAAAACAATGGCAATGGCGATAAGGAGGCCGGGACCCAGGATATTCAAGATCCATTGCAGGGTACTCAGATTAAATAAAAAGGCGATGCCGTACACCAGGGCAAGGAGTCCCGCCCCCTTTACCAACTGTATTGCCTGGGTTTTTACCAAAAGATCGTAGACTTTATATAGTAAAAAAGCGAGCAGGGCAATATCAATGACGGGACGAATCAGATTATAAAACGCGGTAAGCTGTTGCAACCACTCCATTTTTCACCATCCCCATACGTCGGAGGGAAATATGTTTTTTTTCATGGTACCGCCGTCTGAGAGAAAAGAATCCCCGGCGCCTTTGCATATTCCCCCGCGGCAAAGCGGGCTATCCCCTCCCCGTTCAAGCCGTTCCTTTGAAGCAGTTCTTCCCGGCTTCCCTGGGACATGAACCTATCCTGAACCCCAAGGGTCAGAATTCGGGTGCTGCAATTTTCCCGTTGTCCCAAGGCGGCTGCATATTCACCAAAACCACCAAAGCGGGCTCCCTCCTCAATAACAATGAACAGTTCATAACGGTTGAGGATATTTACGAAATAAGCCTCGTCTATGGGTTTTAGAAACCGCAGATTGTAAAGATCCGCCGGAATTCCCCGGGCATCAAGGATTGCCGCGGCGTCCAAAACCTGGGCGTAGAGGCTGCCGGTAAAGGCAAGGCAGAGGGAAGCGCCTTGCCGCCGGATAAATACCCCCCGGCCCCACTCCAGTGGAAGGGTAAAGCCATCATGCTCCGGGGGGCAGGGCCCCTTGGGATATCGGATCACCGTAGGCCCTGCCTCGGCTAAGGCCCAATGCAACATGAGCCTGAGTTCAGCCTCCCCCGCGGGGGCCAAAATGGTCAAAGCGGGAATTGGGCGAAAAAGGGCAATATCGAACAGCCCCTGATGGGTTTCTCCGTCATCGCTGACAAAACCGGAATGATCCAGGACCAGGGTTACCGGGAGTTTCTGCAAGGCCGTGTCATGGATAACCTGATCCACCGCCCGCTGGATAAAGGTTGAATATACGGCTACCACCGGCCGTAAGCCCTGAGCGGCAAGGCCCGCGGCAAAGGTAACGGCATGTTCCTCGGTGATACCCACATCAAAAAAACGGTGGGGAAATTCCTCTTTAAAAGCGGACAGTCCGGTCCCCTTTTCCATGGCGGCGGTAATGGCTACCACCCGGGGATCGTTTCGGCCCGCCTCAAGCATAAGCCGGCTAAAAACATCGGTAAAGGCGGTACCTTTCCGAAATACCGGGAGCCCCCCCTCCACCGAAAAGGAAGAAACCCCATGGTAAGTTCCGGGATCTTCTTCGGCTAAACCGTAACCCTTCCCTTTGCGGGTAATCACATGGACCACCACCGGACGATCCAGCTTCCGGACATCCTTAAGAACCTGTTCTAACTGCTGAATATGGTGTCCCTCAATGGGACCCACATACTCAAACCCCAGATCCACAAAAAAATTATCGGTATAAAAAATGGCTTTAACCGCCCGTTTTATCCGGACAATACCGCCGTATACCCCTTCGCCGACAAGGGGCAGTTTTTTAACCAGGGAGTCAAATTTACGGCGGAAACGCTGATACCGGGCCTTCATACTAAGGCGGCTTAAATATTTGGAAAGCCCTCCCACATTGGGGCTAATACTCATCTTATTATCATTGAGAATGACCACCAGGGGTAAGGCCAACTGTCCCGCATGGGAGAGGGCTTCGTAGGCGAGGCCGCCGGTAAGGGCCCCGTCCCCGATCACCGCCACCGCCCGGCCCGGCCCGCCCCGGAGCCGTTCCCCCGCGAGGAGACCCAGGGCCGCGGAAATGGAAGTTGAGGCATGTCCCGTACCAAAGGCATCGTGGGGACTTTCCCCAGTCTTAGGAAAACCAGAAAGCCCTCCGCTTTTGCGGAGGGAGGAAAAGGCCTCAAAACGGCCGGTTAACAGCTTATGGGCATAACACTGGTGTCCCACATCCCAGACTATCTTATCCCGGGGAGAATCATATACCCGGTGCAGGGCAATGGCGAGTTCCACTACCCCTAAATTAGAAGCCAAATGGCCACCGTTACGGCTTACGGTGGTCATTATTTTATCCCGCAATTCAAAGGCAAGACGATTCAATTCACTGTAATTTAACCGTAAAAGATCCTGGGGTTCATGAATTGTGGATAAAAGGGACATACCTTCATGCATAATAAAAATATCACATGGATCGTTTACAAAACATCAAATTTTATAAACGCCTATCTACGAGAATAACAATACTTGAGCCGCTTTCAAATTTATCCATCGAAATAGCCCCTCATGGACGCACTATTTATTCTTGTGCCGATTTTTTCTAAGCTTTTTCTTTCGTTTATGGGTTGCAATTTTTCTCAGTTTGCGTTTTCTTCCACAGGGCACTTCAGAGTCTCCTTTCCATTAAAATACTCCTGGTTCCACACAAAAATAGGGGAAACCCGGTAAGTTTTATAATTATGAAGCACTATACACAAAAGGTCAATAGGAGGTTTGACCTTTTATTCTTCTTGAAACCGGCTCAAAAGATAGTGGTTTTTAAGGTAATTGATATTTTCCCTGAAAATAAGGGTATGGACTATCTCTATATCCCGCTGCCGTTCCCTGATCTTTGATTCCAGGATATTTTCCAGGGTCCGTACCGCGGTATACCCCTGGAGTACCGGGTCCTGAAACACCATGGCCGTGAGGCGGCCCTTTTCAAGGCAGCCCAGGGCCTGGTCATTAACGTCATGAAGCAGGGTAATCGCCCGGCGGTAATCGTATGTCTCAAGGCCGTCGAGAAAGCCATCGATATAGGCGGGGACAAAATACACCGCGTCCACCCTGCCTTCGTTGTCTTTAAGGAGCCCTTTGATCTGCGAGCCGATGCCCGTCGCCGACTTCACGTCGATATACTCAACCCGGCTTGCGGCAAAGGGATATTGGCTATTGAGCACTTCGAGAAAGCCCCGAATCCGCTTGGCGTTGATATCGGGACCGTCGGTCATACGATCCACATCCTCGTTGACCCCTATCACCAGGACCTTTCCGGCCCCCTTGAGGCTGAGGGATTTTCCGATAAAATTCGCCACAAGCCGTCCCCCCGACGAATAATCGGTCCCTATATAACAGATCCGGTTTGTTTCGGGATCGTCCACATTGTAAAAGATATAGGGGATGCCGGCTTTTTCGGCCAGGGCCACGATTTCCTCTGTGCGGTACATGCGCCCGCAGAGAAAAGCCGCAGCGTCAAGGCCGTTTCGTATTTCACTCCTCAGAGTCTTGAGATAACATTCCGTATCAAAATCGGGAATCCTAAAAAAACGAACCTCGTAGTTAAGAAGCCTGATATACCCGGCGGCGCTTAGAACACCCTTCTCAATATCATCCCACACAAAGGACGGAAAGGTGGAGGTGAAGACCGCGATGCGCCTGGTCTTGTTCCGTACTAGAATCTGGGAAGCCCGATGGGGTACATAGGACTGCCTCTTCGCGTAATCCAGAATGCGCTTTTTCAGTTCTGGTGAAACATACCCCGAGTTATTAAAGGCCCGGCTCACGGTAATGAGGGAGATCCCGAGATTTCTGGCAATATCTTTCTGAGTGATATGCATTACTACTTCTACTACAGTTATGAAAAAAGGGCAATGGAAAAACGCCGCTCCCAGAGAATTTTATATATTTTATCATTTTTTTTGTTGACACGATACAAGAATTGAATTATGATATACGTAACTCATGATGTACGTACATCATAATCAGGAGGAACAAATGAATAAAAAAGCGTTACAATTCGCCCTTGTGGCGGTACTGGCCGTGGGCCTGCTCGCCGGATGTAAAAAAAAGACGGAGGACGACGCCCAGGCGGGCAGTGAACCGGTCACCCTTTCGCTGTGGCATTATTTCGCCTCGGATCAGGAGTCCGGCGTCCTCAAGAAATTCGCCGATGATTTCGGGAAGACCCATCCCGGGGTGACTATTGATGTCACCTTTGTTTCCCGGGAAGAGTTGATGAACCAGTACACCGTGGGCGCCGTTTCCGGCCAGCTTCCCGATATTGGTATGGTGGATTCCCCGGACATGTCCTCATTCGTCTCCCTGGGGGTATTCGAGGACATCACCGACGAGCTTACCGCCTGGGGCCAGCTTGACAAATACTACCCCGGTCCCCTGAGCAGCACCAAAGATGCCAACGGCAGAATTTATGGCCTCCCCAATAACACCAACTGCCTGGCCCTGGCCTGCAACATGGACATGCTCAGAGCTGCAGGGGTCGAGAAGCCCACCACATGGGAAGAACTGGAGGCGGTCTGTGCCAAACTTACCAACCCGGCCGAGCAGATCTACGGTTTCGCCATGAGCGCGATACCTAACGAAGAAGGCACCTTTCAGCTTATCCCCTGGATCTATGCTGCGGGCGGTTCGGTGTCCAATCTCGCCTCCCCCGAAGCGATCCGGGGTATTGAATTTATCGCCAATCTGGCACAGAAAGGATATATGAGCAAAGAAGTGGTAAACTGGACCCAGGGAGACGCCTTTAATGCCTTTGCCGCCGGTAAAGCCGCTATGGTGGAATCCGGTACCTGGCATGTAGCCCAGAATGTACCGGATATCAAAGATTTCGACGTCGAATACACCCTCCTTCCCCGGGATAAGAAATACGCCTCTGTTATCGGCGGTGAGAATTTCGGCATCTGCAGCGGTACCAAGTACAAGGCCTTGGCGGTGGAATTCCTCGCGACGATCTCCACCGCGGAGAATGTCGCCTATTGGTCCGAACAGGCCGGGAAGCTCCCCGTCCGTAGCGATTCGGCCCTGCTCCGGGACATCTGGACCAAGGACAAGTACCTTTCCGTCTTTACCGAAGGAATGCAGTATGCCGTAGCCCGGGGGCCCCATCCCGAATGGCCAACTATTTCCAAGGTAATCTACACCTCCGGACAAGCCGCCATCCTGGGGCAGAAATCCGCCAAGGATTCCATGACCGAAGGCGCCGCCGCTATTGCCCCGATTCTGGCAAAGACCCCGGTAGCCCAGTAACCGGCAGAACCCGCAAAGGAGGTCCCATGAGGACAAGTTTATCAGCAAAAAGGAACATCGAAGGGTACGCCTTCATACTTCCCGGTATGGTCTATATGCTTGCCCTCTTGGGGTATCCCTTGTTATACAATTTTATTCTTGGATTCAGGGATGTGGATGTTAAAACTTTCAGAAGCGGTTCCGATGTTTTTGTGGGACTTTCCAATTACCTTTACCTTTTTAGGGATCCGGTCTTCCGCCTGGTGTTCAGAAACACCATCGTTTTTACCCTGGCCTGTATCGCCATACAATTCACCATAGGTTTCCTTCTGGCCCTTTTCTTTTCAAAAAAATTCACCTATGCCGGACCTATCAGGGGACTCATTCTTATCGCCTACATGATGCCCATGTCGGTTACCGCCATGGTAGGCAAGAATATGTTCGGTCAGATCGGGGTGATCAACGATCTACTCTTCAAGCTAAAACTGATTCGAGACCTCCCCATATGGCTGGCCGATGGGACGATGGCCATGTCGGCGGTCATTGCCATGAACTGCTGGGTGGGCATTCCCTTCAATATGCTTCTCCTCACCTCGGGGCTTACAAATGTTCCCGAGGAAATCTATGAAAGCGCCGCCATGGATGGGGCCAGCGCGTGGATACGATTCTGGAAAATTACCGTCCCCTGCATCCGCTCGTCGATTTTCGCAGTGTTGATGCTGGGCTTTATATACACCTTCAAGGCATTTGATCTGATGTTTATTATGACCGCCGGAGGTCCCCTTAACGCCACCGATGTGCTGGGAACCTATTCCTACCGGCTCTCCTTTACCGAATTCAAATTTTCCATGGGTTCGTCGGCGGCCATAATTCTGTTCTTCTGCCTCTTTCTTATCGGACTCTTTTACCTGCGCATGAGCGTCACGGAGGAGCAGTAGGATGATTAAATTTTTTTTCGGTACCAGGGCAAAAAAAAGAAATACCCTGCTCTGCCTCATCTCCCTCATGGTGGTGGTGATCTTCCTCTTCCCCCTCTACTGGCTCCTCTGCATGTCCTTCAAAACCGATACGGAATCCTTCGGGAAGCTCGTTACCTATTTTCCCCACCAGTTTACCCTCGATCCTTGGATGCGAAACCTGGGGGATAAAGATTTTCTCATATCCCTGAAAAACAGCTTTGTCATCGCCCTTTGTTCCATGGCGATCTCCCTGACATTGGGGATCCCTACTGCCTACGGTATGGGCCGGTATAAGGTACCGGGTAACAGGGCTTTTCTTCTCACCTTCCTCGTCACCCAGATGCTTCCCGCGTCCCTGATGCTTACCCCTATGTACCTGATCTTTTCCAGACTTAACATCCTTAACACCTACTTTTCCCCAGCCATGGCCATCGCATCGAGTTCTATTCCCTTCATCGTGGTAACCCTGCGGCCCTACTTCAAAAGCATCCCTGCATCACTGGATGATGCTGCCCGGATCGATGGCTGCGGGGTGTTCCGATCCTTTATCCAGATCATGATCCCGGCCATCAAGGTGGGAATCATCACCGTGGCGACTATCTCCTACCTGGGCGGCTGGAACGATCTGGCTTATTCCATGACCTTCAATGTCAAGCCGGAAATGCGGCCTCTGACCGCCAACATCTACAAGTTTACCAATAAATACGGTACCAAATGGAACTGTATCATGGCCTACGGCTGTATTCTGGTGATCCCTGTGGTCCTTACTTTTGTGTTTTTGCAGAAATACATCGTCAGCGGTATGACCGCAGGGTCCGTAAAAGAATGAAATCGGACAAAACAAAGAAACGGCTCTTTGAGGGAGGGCTGTATGCCTGGATGGAAAAATTCTTCGATGCCGTGGCACTGAATCTTCTCTGGCTTCTCTGTTCCCTTCCCCTTGTTACCGCCGGAGCCGCCGTCACTGCCTTTTATTACGCCATGGTCAAGGCAATACGGAGAGAACGGGGGCATATCTTTGCCGAATTCTGGCGTTCCTTCAGACTAAACTTTGTCAAGGCTACCCTTATATGGATATTCTTCGCCGTCCTGATCTTCCTGCTGTTCGTCAATCGGAACATCGCCGCCGATATTGGGGGTTATTTCGGTGTTTTCCTCCTCTGCTTCTACACCGTTATCGCGGCGTTGCTCCTGGGGGTATTGATGTATGCTTTTCCCGTCCTTTCCCGTTTTCACATGACCATACCCCAGGTGGTAAAACTTTCCGTATATATGTGTTTCCGTTATCTCCACTATACCCTGGGACTTTTGGCGATAAGTACCGGGGCAGTGGTGGTGGTGTATTTTCTACCCCCCCCTGTCTTCTTCATACCCATGGGGGCCCTCTACTGTTTCTCGCAATTAATGGAACCCCTTCTCATCCGCCACAGTCCTACCGTGACGGAGGGGAAAGATCACTGGTATTTAAGCCTCGTTTCAGGGGGCACAAAAAATAAATAGGGTTTTTTCAGAACGCCGGTTTTGAAGGAATAATCCCAAGGAGAAGAATATGTCATCGTTTTTTACCAAAGAACAGAACCGTCTTGTTTACCGCTATGACGCGGAAAAACTCTGGATAGAAGGCTGGGGCGAAAACAGCCTTCGGGTCCGATCCACCAAACTGGCGACGATACCCGGCTCAAGCGGGGAAGCGGGTGGGCTTGACCGGGGGAATATTGATGACTGGGCCCTGCTTCCTCAAGTCCCCTGCCCTGTCGAGATTACCATCGGAGAAAACGGCGGCTCCATACGAAACGGTAGGATAGAGGCGCGGATCTCGAAGATAGGCCAGATACAGGTGTACAACGCCCGGGGAGAACTACTCCTCAACGAATACCTCCGCAGCCGCCTGGACATAAAGGACCGGACCTACAGTTCACTGGAACTGGAAGCCCGGGAATTCCGGCCCATCATCGGCGGCGATTACGAGATCGCCGTCCGTTTTGAATCGGTCTCGCCGGATGAAAGGATATACGGCATGGGCCAGTATCAGCAGCCTTACCTCAACCTTAAGGGGAGTGACCTGGAACTCGCCCACCGCAATTCCCAGGCAAGCGTCCCCTTCATGATCTCCTCTCTGGGCTATGGCTTCCTCTGGAACAACCCTGCCGTGGGCCGGGTCTGTTTCGGGAAAAACCTCACCACCTGGGAAGCGCGGTCGTCGAAAAAGATCGACTACTGGATCACCGCCGGAGACACACCCGCCGAAATAGAGGAAGCCTACTCCAAGGCCACGGGGACCGTCCCCATGATGCCTGACTACGCCACGGGTTTCTGGCAGTGTAAGCTCCGCTACCAGACCCAGGAAGAACTTTTAGCGGTAGCCAGGGAATACAAAAAGCGGGGACTCCCCATTTCTGTTATTGTGGTAGACTTTTTCCACTGGCCCTATCAGGGGGAATGGAAATTCGATCCCGTCTACTGGCCGGATCCAGACGCCATGATCGCCGAGTTAACAAAGATGAACATAGAACTCATGGTCTCCGTCTGGCCTACCGTAGACAGGCGGAGCGAAAACTGGCAGGAGATGCTGGAACGGGGTCTCCTCATCCGTACAGAACGGGGTTACCGTATTGGTATGGACTTTCAGGGGAACACCATCCACTTTGATGCCACCAACCCCGAGGCCCGTTCCTATGTCTGGGAAAAGGCGAAAAAGAATTACTATGACAAGGGGGTCAGAATCTTTTGGCTCGACGAAGCGGAACCGGAATATACGGTCTACGATTTTGATAACTACCGTTACTATCTGGGGCCGGACATTCAGATCGGCAATGTGTACCCCCTCATGTATGCGAAAACTTTCTTTGACGGCATGAAGGAAGCAGGACAGGATAGGATCCTCAACCTCCTCCGCTGTGCCTGGGCGGGGAGCCAGCGTTACGGTGCCCTGGTTTGGTCGGGGGACATCCATTCCACCTTCGAGAGTCTGCGGAACCAGCTTGCGGCGGGTCTCAATATGGGTATCGCGGGGATCCCCTGGTGGACTACCGACATAGGGGGGTTCTTCGGCGGCGAAGTGACGGACCCCCGTTTCCACGAACTTTTCATCCGATGGTTCCAGTGGGGTTGCTTCTGTCCGGTGATGCGGCTCCACGGTTACCGGGACCCTATCAAGCCGCAATATGGTACCACCGGTGGGGCTACCTGCCGTTCCGGCGCCGACAATGAGGTCTGGTCGTACACGGAAGAAGTTTATGAAATTTGCAAAAAATACCTCTTCCTCCGGGAAAAACTGCGGCCCTATGTGGCGGATCAAATGAGGGCCGCCCACGAAAGGGGAACCCCGGTGATGCGGCCCCTGTTCTACGACTTTCCCGGGGATAAAAAGTCCTGGGATACCGAGGACCAGTTCATGTTCGGTCCCAACTACCTTGTGGCGCCCATCCTCTACGAAGGGGCCCGGGAACGGGAAGTCTACCTTCCCTCAGGACAGAAGTGGACCGATGCCTGGACCGGCGAAAGCTTTGAAGGGGGCGGGAGCCTCAGGGTTAATGCCCCCCTAGAGAGGATTCCCGTCTTTAGCCGGGACGGTACAAAGTTTGGGTAAAGACTTACGGCTTTTACTCCGTTAGGCATGCAAAAAAGGAAAGGGAGACAAAGATGAAATTCCGGGACGGCTATTGGGAAATACGGGAAGGGTTGTCGCGCATCAACTTGGTCGACGTGGTGGACACCGAAAAAGATCGGAATTCCTTTACCGTGTATGCCACGGACAGGAAACTCCCCGATGAACGGATCGTCAGTATCCCGCTCATCACTGCGGAATTTTCATCCGCCGGTGATGATGTTATCCAGGTAACCATGTACCATCACCGGGGTTCCGCCGAACGGGGCCCCTGCTTTGATCTTACCTCCCTTTCGGCCGACGCTCATGTTGAAGAAGACGAGGCCACCATCAGCCTCCATTCAGGCGCCCTCTCCCTGGTATCGTCAAAACAGACCTGGAATGTTTCCCTGTTTCGCGGCGGAAAAAAGCTCACGGGAATTTCAGGCAGGAATTCGGCGTATTATACCGATGCGGGTGGGGCGTGTTTTATGGTACAGTACCTCGATCTGTCGGTCGGGGAAACGATCTACGGTTTGGGGGAACGGTTCACCGCTTTTGTTAAAAACGGACAGACGGTGGATATCTGGAACGAGGATGGGGGAACCGCCAGTGAGCAGGCCTATAAAAACATTCCCTTCTACCTCAGCAGCCGGGGTTACGGGGTTCTGGTAAACGAACCGGAAAAGGTGTCCTTTGAAGTCGCCAGCGAAGTGGTAAGCGCGGTTCAGTTCTCCGTCCCCGGCCAGAAAATCAATTATTATATTATCGCCGGCGATACCTTGAAAGATATACTCCGCAAATACACCGGTATCACCGGCAGGCCGGCCCTGCCCCCGGCCTGGTCCTTCGGACTCTGGCTTTCCACCTCCTTTACCACCAACTATGACGAAAAAACGGTGACTTCCTTCATCGACGGTATGAGGGAACGGAATATCCCCCTCTCGGTATTTCACTTTGACTGCTTCTGGATGAGGGAATGCCGCTGGGTTGATTTTGAATGGAATAGGGAACTGTTCCCTGATCCCAAGGGAATGCTGCGGCGGCTCCATGAAAAGGGGCTCAAGATATGCCTGTGGATCAATCCCTACGTTGCACAAAAATCACCGCTTTTCGCCGAAGGAATGGCCAAAGGCTACCTTGTCAAAAGAACGTCGGGGGATGTGTGGCAATGGGATCGTTGGCAGGCGGGAATGGGTCTCGTAGATTTCACCAACCCCGCGGCAACGGCCTGGTACTGCGGCAAACTGAAAAACCTCCTCGATATGGGGGTGGACTGCTTCAAGACCGATTTCGGTGAACGGATCCCCACGGATGTGGTCTGGTACTCAGGAGCGGATCCAAAGAGGATGCACAATTATTACACCTTCCTTTACAACCGGGCGGTATTTACCCTGCTTGAGGAAACCCGGGGACCGGGTGAAGCCGTGGTCTTTGCCCGGTCCGCCACGGTAGGGGGCCAGCGTTTTCCGGTTCACTGGGGCGGGGACTGTGCGGCCACCTATGAATCCATGGCCGAAACTCTGCGGGGCGGACTCTCCCTCGGTATTACGGGTTTTGGTTTCTGGAGCCACGATATCTCCGGCTTTGAACAGACCGCCACGCCGGATCTTTTCAAACGGTGGGCCGCTTTCGGCCTGCTCTCCTCCCACAGCCGGCTGCACGGAAACCAGTCCTACCGGGTACCCTGGAATTTCGATGATGAAGCTTCGGATGTCCTCCGGTTTTTTGTAAAACTCAAGTGCCGTCTTATGCCGTACCTGTATGCCGCCGCCGTTGAGTCCCATGAAGAGGGCATTCCCCTGCTGCGGGCCATGGTCCTGGAATTCCCCGAAGATCCCGCCTGTGCCTATTTGGATCGCCAGTACCTGCTGGGACCTTCCCTTCTTGTGGCTCCTGTTTTTTCCGCGGATGGCGTCGTTTCATGGTACCTTCCGGTACCGGCCGGCGAACCGCTGACACCGGAGGAAGGTATCTGGACTAATTATCTAACCGGAGAGACCACCCGGGGAGGCGCATGGCGCAAGGAGAAACACGGTTATACGAGCCTTCCCCTCATGGTCCCGCCGAATTCGATCATCTGCACCGGTGATAATGAAGAACGGCCCGATTACGATTATGCAGCGGGAGTAACCGCGGAGATTTTCGCCATAGGCGACGGAAAAAGTGCCCGGGCGATGATATATGATACCTCCGGAGAAAAAGAAGCGGAAATTTTTGTTTCGCGCCAAGGCGATTTATATACCGTTCAACGCCGGACCGTAAAAACCGGCGCCAAGGAAAAACCCTGGAGGGCACTCCTGCGGGGGCTGCACGGAAAAAACACCGCTGCCCAACACGTACAGGATACGCCCCTGGGACTGGTTGTTATACCGGAACCGGGGGGCAATTCGGTCCAGGTTCGCGTCCCGGATTAGCCCGCCCTGTTCCACGGTTTAAAGGGATTGTCCCCCTGAAGAGATGGGTCAATTGACCGGAGACGAAGCCGATACCGTCTTATCGTGAATTTTTTGTTCCGGCAGCCATTTGCGCAAACAATGATTCAGGGAAGCCAGATTTATGGGTTTTGGTAAAAGGTCGTTAAACTGATTTTCTAAAAACATAGACTCCGCCCCGTTGATAACATTGGCAGTGAGGGCGATAATCGGAATTTTTTTAAAGGGTTCCCCCATTTCCCGGATCCGTTTGGTCGTTTCCACTCCATCCATTTCGGGCATCATGTGATCCATAAAAATAATATCATAGGAAAATTTTTGTACCAGTTCGATGGCTAGTATTCCCTTTTGCGCCAGATCCGCTTTGATGTCGAAACTGGCAAGCATCGCCTCGGCGACATCCAGGTTGATCTCAATATCGTCCACCACCAGGATCTTCGCGTCGGGGGCGGAAAAATCTTTAACCTCATCGGAGTCGATAAGCTCGGCATTACCCTGGGCCTCGAAATAGGGAATGGCAACGGTAAAGGTAGAGCCTTTGCCGTATTCGCTTTCAAGCCAGAGATCCCCCCCCATAAGCTGACAGAGACGATAACAGATCGCCAACCCCAGACCGGTACCCACCACGTTCCGGTTTTTTCGAGTATCCAATTGTTCAAAGGGCAGAAAGAGTTTTTCCGAATCTTCCTTGCGGATCCCTATTCCCGAATCCTTTACATCAAAACGGAGAACCCCCTCGGGTAATAACCGGGCAAAAAAATCAACATATCCCTCATAGGTATATTTCATCGCGTTGGACAGGATATTGGTCAATACCTGCCGCAGCCGGTTTTCATCACCGTAAACAAAGGGGGGAACATTTTCATCAACATAAAAATTAAAGGCCAGTTTTTTTTCTTTAAACATGATATCAAACATCGCCTTGAGATTATCCAGCAGGGAGCGCAGATTGTAATCGGAATTGATGATCTCCATCTTGCCGGCTTCGATTTTGGAAAAATCAAGGATGTCGTTTATGATGGTCAACAGGGATTGGGCTGATTTTCTGATATCCTGCAGGTATTTACGCTGGGTAGCATCCAGGTTACTGCGGCTTAAAAGCTCATTAAGTCCCAGGATGGCGTTCATGGGGGTTCTGATCTCGTGGGACATAATAGCGAGAAAATTTGATTTGGCGCTGTTGGCGGCTTCGGCCCGTTCCTTCTCCCTGAGAAAATCGGTAAAGTCTATAAAAACCGCTAACAATCCCGCGGTAATGCCCGCATCCGCGCCCCGGGAACTGCCGATCCCCATAAGCTCAATGGAATAATACCGGGGATCCCCCTGACGGCCAAAATCAACCCATCGGTTCAGGGTGATGGTGTTCTTGGATAACACCACGGTTCCAATGGCAGACTCAAGATCCCGCAGGGCGTTTGCGTCAAAATAGGGAGCAAATAACTCGCTGTGGGTTTTGTTTTTTATAATATCAAAATTATGAGTTCCGGTGAGGGTTAAAAACATTTTCGTACTCAACACCAAACGGCCGGCATCGTCAAAAAGCATGATAATATTCGGACTTCTTTCCAGCAGCATATCGGTGTAGGCCCGCTGCTTCGCGTTTGCCGCAGTTAACATGGTTCCCAAGGTTTCCTTGGCTTCCACGGTTTTACTGACCCTATCAAGAAAATTTCGTGTAATTCTGAGATCCCGGGTTAATTTTGAATTTTGAATCTTAAGCTGTTTTATCTCTTCTTCTAAAGAAGCTATCCCGGTATCCGTAGATGACACAAAACTCCCCTCCTAAAAAACGCAAAGAATAAAGGTGTTATTGTGAAAACGATTAATGGCTGCCTTGGGATTAATCCGGGTGGGGCACATCTCACCCCCCGAATAGGCAAAGAAAAACGGCGTGTTTTTGGTGATCTCCCCCAGAACAAGGTCAATCTCCGCAAACAAATCGCTTCCCAAGGTCATACTCCGGGATATACAGGAATAACCGATAATGGCCATAGGGGAAGGCGTTTCCTGCAGGACTTTTTTGATGAGCTTCCCCGAGGTAAGGAGGACATCATCCTTGTCAAATACCCCCAAATACATGGTGGAACCTTCGGGCATAGCCCCGGCACAGATGGCGTGTTTTTGTGCGTTGAGACCGATAAAAACCTTTGATACCGGCGGCGTACCGTCCCCATAATCCAACATAAAGGGAAGGGAGGCCATGGCATAGCTGGTCTCACTGGCCTTGGTAAGCCCCATATCTTCAAAGTACTCCACCACGGGCCGGCCGTTTACTTCCTTAAGAATATGACCTTCCGAGGAGGTTACCAAGGCAGCCCTATCCAGGAGTTTATCTTCCGAGAGAGTGGCCAAATAAAACTTTGGACTTATATTGCCGTATACCAGGATCAGGGACATCTTATCCTTGTAATGTCCTCCGTTAAAAAGCATATAACACTCCCGAAAATCCGGGGTATCATCCACCGCCAGGGTTCCAAAACAGGGTACATTTCCGGAAGCCTCCGAAAGGATCCGGACATAGTCATCCCCGGAATTTTCTAGCATAAAAGGGGCAAAGGTGAAGATCAGGACGGGTTTTTCTTCCCGGGCGGAGGCCGCCTCCCTATAGGTATCGACGATTTTTTTCTCCAGTACTCCTTCCCGTAAAGAGGGGGTTAGGGCGGTTTTAAAGGATACGTCATCACTGGTAAACACCAACAGGGTAAAAAGCAGGGTCCCCTTGGCATTATTAACCGCCTGTAACGATGAATTGGTACCGGCAATATCAAAGGGGAGGCTTTCACTGATAGCCGTTGCGGTTCCGGAGATTACAAATTCGTAATGGCAGGCAACAATCCCAACCGAATTTTTTAGCAGCCGATGTTCCAGATCAAGCTGCGCCTTTATTTCATCAATCGCGGCCGCCGGATCATCTATATTTTCCGTGGAAGCCGTCAAGATACGCATCATAAATTATCCCTTTTAAAAGCATGGGGTTTTAAAACATCAAATTTTAAAACCATCGATATAGAAACCAGTTTCAAAATCATGGTCCGGCAGGACCATGATTTTGAAACTGCCATATGGATTTGAAAAAAGCAGGCTTTAGACCGCTTTTTCCCATGCCCGATTCAAAACCAAATAAATTTTGAAACGGGCTCGCCTGATAAAATCACCCGAATTTGGCAATAGGCACAAAGGTATCTGCCTTGAGGGCCGCGCCGCCCACCAGGGCACCGTCGATGTTTTCCTTGGCCATAAGCTGGGCGGCGTTTTCCGGTTTTACCGAACCGCCGTATTGGATGATGATCTTTTGGGCGGCATCGGCGCCGTAGAGTTTTCCCACCACCTTGCGTATATAAGCGTGGATGGCATCGGCATCTTCCGGGGTGGCGGTTTTACCGGTACCTATGGCCCACACGGGCTCATAGGCGATGGTTATCCGCCCCAGGTCCCCGGCGGCAACCCCCGCAAGACCCTTGACGGTTTGGGTCTCACAGACCGCCTCGGCCCTGCCGGCTTCCCGTTCTTCCAATAGTTCCCCAACACAAAGAATCACCTCAAGGCCATGTTTAAGGGCAAGCTTTACTTTTTTGTTGATGAACTCGTCATCTTCTTTATAAATATGCCGCCGCTCACTGTGCCCTAAAATCACCGCCTGAACCCCCAGGTCCTTGAGCTGTAACACCGAAACCTCTCCGGTATGGGCTCCCTGCTCCTCGGGGGCACAGTTCTGGGCCCCCAACAAGATGTTACTCCCCTTGACAATAGCCCCCACGGTCTCAAGGCTGGTAAAGGTCGGAGCCACCAGATACTTGTGTTTTCCATCCTTGAGCTGGGCCACCAGGGCTTTGGCAAGTTCCGCCGCCTCAGAACGGGTTTTGTGCATCTTCCAGTTACCGGCAATATAGTAATTTCTCATACATTCACTCCTATTTTCTTGTAACTTCGATTCCGGGGAGCTTTTTCCCTTCCAGTAGTTCCAGGGAAGCGCCGCCGCCGGTAGAAACATGACTCATTTTCGGGGCCAGACCGAATTTGTTTACCGCCGCCACCGAATCGCCGCCGCCTACCACCGTAATAGCCCCTCTGCCGGTGGCTTCCGCCACCAGTTTGGCCACCTCTTCGGTACCCTTGGCAAAATTATCAAACTCAAAGACCCCCACCGGTCCATTCCAAACGATGGTTTTGGCTTTGGCCAGGACCTCCTGGTATTGCCCCAGGGTTTTGGGTCCCACATCCATACCCATGAGGTTATCGGGAATATCAATACCGTCAACGACCACCGGCTTTGCCCCGGGGTCAAAGGTTTCGGCTCCCACATGATCCAGCGGAAGGACAATCCGGGCCCCCGCCTTTTGGGCGGCTTCCAGAATCTTTTTCGCCGTATCCAGCTGATCATCCTCCACCAGGGACTTCCCTATCCTATGCCCCTGGGCCTTGAGGAAGGTATACGCCATACCCCCCCCTATAATGAGGGCGGAGGCGTTTTTAAGGAGGCTCTCCAAGACCGCGATTTTAGAGGAAACCTTAGCGCCCCCGATAATGGCCGCCAGGGGCTTTTGTGGGCTCGTAACAATGGGCTCCAGATAATTCACTTCTTTTTCCATGAGGAATCCCGCCACCGAAACCGGAACAAATTTCGCGATGGACGCGGTAGAGGCGTGATCCCGGTGGGCGGTACCAAAGGCATCGTTTACAAAGACATCACCATAGGAGGCAAGCTCCCGGGCAAGTTTATCCCGCTCTTCCGCTTCTTTTGCGGTTTCTTCCTTGTGGAACCGGGTGTTTTCCAGCATAATAATGGATCCGGGTTTTTGGGAATCGATAAAAGCTTTTTTACCGTAATCCGAGTCTTCCCCGGCAAAAATCACGGGTTTTCCCAGTTTTTTTTCAAGATAGGCCGCCACCGGGGCGATCCGGTGTTTACCCTTGATATAGGCGGCCTCGTCAAAAGTCTTTCCGTCTTTTTCAGCCTTTTCCCTGGCTTTTTTTGCATCCTTAGCGGGATCCCCCAGATGGCTCATCAAGGTCAGGGTCTTAACTCCCTGATCCAGGATATAGCGTATGGTCGGAATTGCCGCGGTAATCCGGGTATCATCCTGTACCACCCCATCCTTCATGGGTACATTAAAATCCACCCGCATAATGACCCGTTTACCCGCAAGGTCCACGTCTTTTACGGTCTTTATCATTCTGATACTCCTTCTATGGTCCCTGATACCGTTTCAAAATCAATGGGGCTTTGAAACAGCGCTCTCGATAAAGAAAAACCGCAAAAAAACAAAGTTTATCACCCGGTCCGCAAAGAAATACCCATCATCCCTCTTGCGTACTCCGTTATTGACGCCGTTAACCGGCTTCAACTTTGCATCCTTGCGGTTTCTCTTTTAATTCAACCAACCGTTACTTTTTACTTGCCATATATTTGAGAAGATCTACCACCCGATTGGAATACCCCCATTCATTATCATACCAGGAAACGATTTTGAAGAACCGTTTTTCCCCGGGAAGGTTGTTTTGCAAGGTGGCAAGGCTGTCATAAATGGAAGAACGAGAATCATGAAGGAAATCGGTGGAAACCACCTCCTCCTTACAGTACCCCAGGATGTTTTTAAGATAGGATTCGGAGGCTTTTTTGAAAAGGCCGTCCAACTCTTCAATGGAGGTATCCTTGGCGGCGGTAAAAGTCAGGTCCACCACGGAGACCGTGGGGCTGGGAACCCGGAAGGACATACCGGTAAGTTTTCCCTTGGTTTCGGGAAGGACTTCACCTACCGCTTTGGCGGCGCCGGTAGTGGAGGGAATGATGTTTATCGCCGCTGCCCGGCCTCCCCTCCAGTCCTTTTTGGAGACCCCGTCGACGGTTTTCTGGGTAGCCGTATAGGAATGGATGGTGGTCATCAGCCCCTTTTCAATACCGATGCCTTCTTTCTGAATAACATACACCACCGGAGCCAGACAATTGGTGGTACAGCTGGCATTGGATACCACATGATCCTGGGCGGGATCGTATTTATCCTGGTTTACCCCCACGACAAAAGTGGGAATCTTCTTCTCTTTACCCTTGGCGGGAGCGGAGATAATCACCTTTTTAGCCCCCGCTTCCAGGTGTCCAAAGGCCTTATCATCGGTGAAAAGACCGGTGGATTCGATCACATATTCAACCCCAAGCTTGCCCCAGGGCAGGTTTTTCAATTCCCTTTCGGCCATAACACACCGGATCGAATGACCGTTTACCACCAAAATATCGTCTTCCGCCTGGGAAGGATCACTCTTTTTGGTAGAAATATCCGCCTTCATCCGGCCCTGGGTAGAGTCATATTTAAGCTGGTATGCAAAATATTTCGCATCGGTGGAAATATCGGTTACCGCCACCACGTCAATTTCCTTGCCCAAGAGTCCCTGGTCTACAATAGACTGAAACACAAGGCGGCCGATACGACCAAAACCATTAATTGCTATTTTCATATAAACCCCCAAAAATGATTTTTTAACCTGTTCCAAAACGCAAATTTTTTGAAACCGGCTTTAGAAAAACGGTCTAAACTCCGTTTTCGTTAAATTTATGATTGCTATATCAAAATCATGGTCTTTCCGGACCATCGGATTTTGGGACAGCTTCATTTTATACTTAAGCATAAAAAAAAACAGGAAAATAGTCAATGTGATCAAAAAGGAATAGGGGAATCTCCACAAAGGATCGAAATTTTTTACCTGAAACGGTTCCAAAACTTCAGTTTTTGGAATAACTTCTTTTGAATTACGTGAAAAACCGGGGGAACGACCGGTTTTTCCACGGATTTGTCCAAAACCAACCGAGCCTTGTCCCCTCACATGAGGGATAGAAATTTTCTCCGGGACTCAACCAAGGACTGCAGTTCCGAAAACATGGCCTTATCCACCTCTTCGGCGATGGGAAAAATATACCGGACCGTTTCTTCGGTATACCGGTGGATAAATTCCCGGTTTATTACAAAACCCAGGGATATCATATTAGATATACGATCGGCTACTTTTAGGATCTTGGCGGGGAGGGAACCATTTTTATAGATCCGGGTAAGAAATTCCCCCTTGGTTTCTTCAGGAAACCGGGTAACTTCCAAAACCAGATCGTAAACCGCAGGACTTTCAAAATCAATGGATAACAGCAGGTTGTGGTTAAAATCAGGAACATCTTCAAGCAAATCATGGACCACCGAAGCCTTGAGCAATATGGAATCAATATAGCCGTAATCGATCAGCGTCGCCATGGTATCAATCTGATGACGGAACATATTCCCCCCCCCTTCCCGGACTTTACCGATAAGGGCGGTAGCAAGCTGCATATAGGGGGCGAGAAAGGTCCCTTTTAGCCGGAGCATCTCTTCAGTGGTCATCCCGAATCCCTACGCCATATCCCGGATATAGGATACAAGTTTTTCAGTACGTTTTACCGCCTCGTCAAGCTTTATCCGCTCCCCCTCCACCAATTCCGGGGGAGCGTTTTTTACGAATTTATCATTGGCCAGTTTTGTTTTGAGGGAAGCGATAAAAAGCCGATCCTTTTCAAGCTCCTTGGTGAATTTCTGTTTGAGAAATGCGGTGTCCACCGCTTCGGCGATAAATACAAAGGCCTCAAAGGCCGAACCGACCAGTCCTATGGAGGTTTTAGGCCGGGCCGGATCCTCCCCTTGACCGGTAACGGGATCGGCAATTTCCAGATCTCCGATCCCCGCGAGGAGTTTTACGAGGCCCGCATTTTCCCCGAGAAATTCCTTATGGTGTTTATCGGGGCGTACCAGCAGGCGTACCTTTTTATCCGGAGGAACCGTACATTCACTCCGCAGGGTTCTTACCGACCGGACCAGTTCCTGGAGGAAGGCGAATTGTTCCTCGCGCTGGGGGGCCGACCGGTTTTTGTCATACCGGGGATAGGGGGCGCGCATTAAGAGCCCTTGGGTATTGGGGAGCTTCTGGTATATTTCTTCGGTCACAAAGGGCAGCAACGGGTGGAGGAGCGCCAAAGATTCGGCCAGAACCCCCAGGAGTACCGTAGTGGCCCGGTCTTTTTCGGCGTCATCCCCCTCTTTCACGGAGAGTTTGGTGGCTTCCACATACCAGTCGCAGAAATCATTCCAGAAGTATTCATAGGCGGTTTGGGCGGCGTCGTTATACCGGTATGAAAGAAAAGCCTCCTCCATGGCCGCCGCCGCGGTATTGAGCCGGGACCGGATCCAGATATCCACCGGAAGCAGGGAGGGCTCCCGGACCAAATTCCGGCCCTCCAGGTTCATCAAGATATAACGGCTGGCGTTCCATATTTTATTGGCGAATTTGGAACCCATCTTAAAGGATTCCCTATCCATAAGGATATCCTGCCCCTGGGCGCATAAAAAAGCCAGGGTAAACTTAAGGGCGTCGGCGCCGTAATCGTCCACCAGTTCCAGCGGATCAAGGCCGTTCCCCAGGGTTTTACTCATCTTCCGGCCCTGCTTATCCCGGAGAAGCCCGGTGATATAGATATCCCTGAAGGGGACCTTTCCGGTAAACTCCAGCCCCGCCATGATCATCCGGGAAACCCAAAAGAAAATAATATCATATCCGGTCACCAAGGCGGTGGTGGGATAAAAACGGCTAAAATCATCGGCCTGCCCGCTCTGGGCTTGGCCGGAAGAAACATCGGGCCATCCCAGGGTACTAAAGGGCCAGAGCCAGCTGGAAAACCAGGTGTCCAGGACATCCGGGTCCTGTTTGACCTCCGTTGACCCGCAATGGGGGCAAATCGAAATATTCTCCCGGGAAACCGTGGTTTTACCGCAGGAGCCGCAATTCCACGCGGGAACCCGGTGTCCCCACCAGAGCTGACGGCTTACACACCAATCCCGGATATTACGGAGCCAATGCCGGTAGGTATTCTCCCACTTCCGGGGATAAAAGATAATTTCCCCCCGCTCCCATGCGGCCAGGGCCTTTTCCGCCAGGGGCTTCATCCGGACAAACCACTGCTCCGACAAGAAGGGCTCTATCACCGTATGGCAGCGGTAACAATGCCCCACGGCGTGGGTAATATCTTCCTCTTTGATAAAAAATCCCCCGGCTTTAAGATCCTCAAGGATCTTTTCCCGGGCAGCCTTCACCGAAAGCCCCCGGTATGTTTCCGGTACCTCGTCATTGAGGGTACCGTCGGGATTAAGAATATTCACTACCGCAAGACCGTGCCGTTGGCCTACTTCCCAGTCATTGGGATCATGGGCGGGGGTGATCTTTACCACCCCGGTACCGAAGGTCCGGTCCACATAGGTGTCGGTTATCACCGGAATTTCCCGGTCTGTCAGGGGAAGGAGTACCTTTTTTCCCGCCAAGTCCCGGTAACGTTCGTCCTCGGGGTGGACCGCCACCGCCGTATCCCCCAACATGGTTTCGGGCCGGGTGGTGGCCAGTTCCACAACCCCCTTCCCGTCGGCATAGGGATACCGGATATGGTACATTTTTCCCGGGGTTTCCTCATGCTCCACCTCGTCGTCCGACAGGGCGGTTCCGCAGGAAGTACACCAATTTACCAGGTAATGTCCCTTATAGAGGAGATCCCGTTCGTAGAGGGTAACAAAAACTTCCCGCACCGCCCTGGAGAGACCCTCGTCCAGGGTAAAACGTTCCCGGGACCAGTCCACGCTGGCCCCCATTCGGGCAAGCTGCCGGGATATGACGGCGTGGTGTTCTTCTTTTACCCGCCACGTTTCTTCCACAAATTTTTCCCGGCCCAGATCGTGCCGGCTTTTCCCCTGTGCGTTGAGCCGTTTTTCCACCACATGCTGGGTGGCTATCCCCGCATGATCCGTACCCGGGACCCAAAGGGTCGGTTCCCCCCGCATACGGTGGAAGCGGATAACGATATCCTGAAGGGATATATTAAGGCCATGCCCAAGATGAAGCACCCCGGTTACATTCGGCGGAGGAATAACCACCACATAGGGAGGCCCGGCACGGTTTTCCCCGGCCTCGGGTTTAAAGGCCCCCGCCTCCTTCCATTGGGCATAGATCCGGTCTTCAAAACCCCTTGGATCAAAGGCCTTTTCCAGTTCAATCGCCTTCATCGGGTCTCCTTATGAGTGAATAATACTGTATTTTGGTAAAGTGTTCAATAATAGGCAAGCGGCCCCGGATAATTTGATATTCCCGGGGGGGTATGATAGCTTTTTTTACCGCTATTGACAAATTCCCCCTCCGGTATTATACCTTTTAAGAAAGCTTTTCAGGACGTTATATCTCTGGGGCTGTTTAAAATCTTTTTTTGGAGGAGATAGTATGAAAAAAATGGGAATAATGCTGCTTAGCATAACAATCCTGCTGGTTCTCGCGGCAGGTAATGTCTGGGCAACCGGTAGTCAGCAGGCAGGTAATACGGTTTATGTTTTTGGGCCAACTCCGGACCACGGGTGGACCGGATCGGCGGCGCGTTTTGCAGAGGAAAAGATCGCTCAGTTAAACGCGGCGGGCGGGAAATATACCTATGTATTCCGGGCGGCGGGTTCCCCGGACGCGCAGATCCAGCAGATTGAAGCCATGCTGGCGGAAAGCAAGAAACCCGCCGGAGTGGTTATTCAGGCCAGTGATAATATGGTCCAGGCCGCGGTAGAGCGGATCGCCCAGGCGAATATTCCCCTCATCCTCTTTGATCGTCTTCTTGACGGGACAAGTCCCCTCATCAGGGAAAAAATGCTTATTGCCATGAGTGCCGATAATTACGCCATCGGGGCAGGGGCCGCATATTATATGGTCGAAAAGGGTCTTACCCCCGGAGAGGCAATCTGGGAACTTCCCGGAGACAATTCCGCGGTAAGCGTCGAACGGGGTACAGGTTTCCGGGAGTTTCTCACGGGAAAACGTCCCTTTAATGATGATCAGGGACAGTCCCATACCATTGCCGCCAATAAAAAGTGGACCGATGCCCAAATCAATAGTTCCATTACCTCTTCCCAGGTGGCCAACTGGTCCCGGGACAACGCCAAGACCTACTTTGAATCCTATATAGCCGGCAAGACCCCCCAGACCCTGGCAAAGTGGCTGTGGACCATGGACGATGAGTTTGTGATGGGAATTCTGGAATTACTCCAGACCCCGGCCAAAGCCGCGGAACGGGAAGTGTTTGAGTCCACCGTCAAGGTCATTACCGGCTGCGGCGGCCTCACCGCTCTCTACGATGTTATGGGCAGGACCAAGGCTACCGCGGGGAATCAGCTCTATCAGCCCGACGGAGTGGCTATCATGAGCCCCACCTGTCGGCCCGGATTTTTTGTTGATGCCATCCAATTAATGGAAGACGCCCTTAACGGTAAGGATATTACGGTCCATTATACCGATAAGGCCACAAAGCGTTTCCATGAGCCGCCCCATCTGGTGGATACGGCGAGCTGGGCAGCTAACAAAAACAACCCCAGCTGGCGTGGGTTTGATTAAGGCGCGAGCGGCTCGGTGATAAATGAGCCGCTATACCTGAGGGTCCTTCATAAAACCGGTCGAGTTTTAGTTTTGTGAAGGACTTCTCGGTGAGGTAGTTCCGAAATTTTGGCCTAACAGGACCGTGATTTCGGAACGGTACTTTTAAAAAATGCAGCTTTGTAAAGCTTTGACCTAAAAAATTGCAAGGGCCGGTAATAAAGTTATCGATTTTGTTACCGGCGATATATCCGGGATTTTTTTAAGCCGTTTCACAAGGACTTTATGAACGTTCTTTCGATGAAGCATATTTCTAAGTCTTTTTTCGGGGTGCCTGTCCTCAGTGATGTCAGCTTTGAGGTTGAGGAAGGGGAAGTTCATGCCCTGCTTGGTGAAAACGGTGCGGGGAAGTCCACCTTGATGAACATTCTCGGGGGAGTGTATACCAAGGATTCGGGGACAGTGGAGGTGAATGGCTTCAACCTGGAAAACGCTTCGGTAACGGAGTCAGAAAAGGCGGGTGTTGCCTTTGTTCATCAGGAACTGAACCTTTTTAACGATCTGCTGGTTTTTGAAAATCTCTTTTTGGGTAAGGAGATCCTCTATAAGACCCGGACCTTAAACAAAAAAGCCATGATCGCCCGTTCCCGGGAATTGTTTGACGACCTGGGGGTAAAGATAAACCCTAAAGCCCTGGTAGCGGACCTGGAGACCAGCCAAAAGCAGTTGTTGGAAATCGCCAAGGCCCTGGATGCCAAGGCCAAGCTTATCATCCTGGACGAGCCCACCACCGCCCTGAATACTTCGGAAATCGAGCACCTTTTTTCAATAATTAGACGTTTACAGAAAAAAAAGATCACCTTTATTTTTATTTCCCATAAGATGCCCGAGGTGTTTACCATCGCGGATCGCTATACGGTGCTGCGGAACGGTTTTTTTGTCAAAACCGGCAGAATCAGCGATACCACCCCCCAGGAGCTTACGGTTTCCATGGTGGGGCGGGAAGTTTCGAATAAGGAAGTATACACTTCCCGTAATCTGGGTCAAGTGGTATTAAAACTGGATAAAGTTTCCGGTCCCGGGTTTCACGACATCTCCTTTGAGGTGCGTCAGGGCGAGATTATCGGTCTCACCGGTCTTGCCGGTTCCGGGGCCAGCAATTTGATTCAAGCCATGTTCGGGGTTATCCCCTTCAATGGCGGGAATTTTGCCATATTTGGGAAAAAAATTCACAACTACAACATCCATCGGGCCATGAAGATAGCCCGGATCGGCATGGTACCTTCCAACCGCAAGGAAAATTCGATCCTGCCTTTTATGCAAATATTGGAAAACGAATATATATCGGAGCATACCCTGTCCGGCCGGATACAACATATTTTTATAAAACAGGAAGTGACAAAATACAACCATTACAAAAAAATGCTGAATATCAAGGCCCGTTCCCACCGGGTGTTGATCACCAGTATGTCCGGGGGCAATCAGCAGAAGATCATTTTGGCCCGGCTTCTTAATACCAACGCGGATATTTTTTTAATGGATAATCCCACCCAAGGTATTGATGTGGGCGCCAAGGGTGAAATTTATAAATTGATCCTGCAGCTTTCCGAACGGGGAAAAACCATAGTGGTGAATACCCTGGAAATACCTGAAATTGAGCAAGTAGCGGATCAATGTATAGTATTTTATCATGGCAGAATTCATGCGATATTGGACAGAAATAGCATTGATGAAACCACCGTAATGCTGCATGCCACCGGCGCGGTACCGCCGGTGGGTGTGGCCCTGGAGTAAGCGATGAGTGATGTCAACACCGAACAAGTAATTATTACCCCCAAACGAGAGTCCATGGGGAACCGAATTCTCAGCCTTTGGGAACAGTACAACTATGTGGTTATTTTTATCGCCATCCTTATTGCCTATGTGGTGGTAGCCAAAAATCTTACCTGGGGCAGTGTTATGCTGATGCTCAGGCAGAGCGCGGTTATCGGAATTATGGGGTTCGGCATGGCGCTGGTCATTCTGGTCGGAGATATAGACCTCTCCATCGGATCCGGTCTGGTGTTGATCTCGGGGCTTACGGTTATGGCTTTTAACGCCACCGGCAGTATTTTTCTTGCCCTTCTTGCCGCACTGGGGCTCGGCATCGCCGCGGGTTTCTTTAACGGCATCCTGGTGGGGCTCGCTAAAATGCCGCCCTTTATCGTAACCCTGGCCACCATGCTGATCTTTCGGTCCATGGCCCTCTATATAAGCCATTCAAGGCTCTATGAGCTTGATCCTTCCCAGGATTCCTTCAGCTTGTTCCACTATCAGTTTGGCAATTCACCGATCTTTTCCATACCCATTGTGGGCCTGGTATTCCTGCTGGTGGCTTTTGCCTGTATCTATATGTGTACTTCAACAAAATACGGTAAAAAAATCTATGCCCTGGGCAGTAACGCCAAGGCCGCAAAGCTTGCCGGTATAAACACCGAATGGCTCAAGGTTTCCCTTTTTGTCATCTGCGGTCTTTTGGTCGGTTTCGCCTCTTTTATCAATGTCGCCATGAACCGGAGCGTTTCCCCCGCCACCACCGGGGTGAGTTTTGAAATGTACGCCATCGCGGGGATCGTTCTGGGGGGAATCAGCATGTCCGGCGGTAAAGGTAAAGTGGCGGGTATCATTTTCGGCACCCTGTCCTTTACTTTGGTAAGCCGGATAATCGACGCCTTTGAGTTAAGCACGGAGATCAACAATACCGTCAAAGGGATCATTCTCCTCTTGGCTATCGCCCTGCAGATGATCAAGAAACGTTCAAAGGAATGATCGATCGATCAAAGGGCGTATAGGGCCTTTTCAACGGCGTCAATGACGGTGTCCGGAGTTGAAGCCCCGGCGCTGAGCCCTACCACGGCATACGTTCCGATTTCTCCGGGGATTTCCCCTTCGTTTTCCACCAGCCAGGCGGGCTTGTTCAAAGATTGGGCGATGGAAAGAAGCCGCCGGGTATTGGCGGAAGTTTTTCCCCCGGCGATGATTACCGCGTCGACGCAGGAGCAAAGTTCCTTCAGGGCGTTCTGCCGGTCCCGGGTAGCCCCGCAAATGGTATCTATGATTTTAAGTTCCGGAAACCATTTCCGGATCCTCTCCCCTATGGCCCCATATTCATCGGCGGATAAGGTGGTCTGCCCCAAAAGAGCGGTCTTTGCCTGGGGGGCTTGCCGGTGGAGTTTTTCCGCCGCCGCTTCCGCATCCGGGGGATTGGCCACCACCACACAATCCGGCGCGTAGCCCTGGATACCGATTATTTCCCCGTGATCTTTTTCACCGGCTAAAAAAAGACAATACCCCGCCTCAGTTAACGAACGGGCCTCCATTTGGCTTTTCTTGACCCGGGGACAGGTTACATCCCGTACCCGGGCTCCGGCGGCGAGGAGTCTTTCTTCTACCTGGGGGTTCACCCCGTGGGCTCGGATAAGGACCGTTTTCCCTTTGAGATCATCAAAGTTACCCTCTTGCAGGATCGCTATCCCCTGGTCCTTTAAAGTTTCCAGAACCTGGGGATTATGGATCAGGGGACCCAAGGTATATACCGGTATATGCCCTGAAACACCCTTTGCCTCATCCAGAGCTATTTCCACCGCCCGGCGCACCCCCATACAAAAGCCCAAAACCCGGGCCCTGATTACCTTCACCGGCGGTTTTTTACCCTTTCTATGCCTTGGACGGTACCGCGATGGTACCGGCAGTTAGTTTTTTTGCCCGCCGTTTAAGGACAGCACTTTCCCAAAAACTCGTGAACCCCGAGGCGATAAATATGGTCGAGTAGACCCCGGAGACCATACCCACCAGGAGGGCCAGGGCAAAATCCCTCATCGAACCGGTGGTAAAGATGAAGAGGGAAAGGACCGCCAACATGGTGGTTACCGTGGTAATGACAGTCCTCCCCAGGGTTTCCGAAAGGGACCGATCCAGAATATTGACGAAACTATCCTCCGGATAAATCCGCCGGGTCTCCCGAATCCGATCGAAAATAACAATGGTGTCGTTGATGGAATACCCCAGAATCGTTAAGATGGCGGCGATGGTGGTGGTGTTAAATTCCATCCTGGTCCAGGTGATAAAGGCCACCATGATAAGGGCATCGTGGGCTATGGCAAGGACCGCCCCGATGGCAAATTGAGGCTTAAACCGGATCGACGAATAGATAAGGATGAGGAGGAGGGTAAGGCCCATGAGGAGTCCCGCCTGATCGGTTAATTGTTTGGAAAACCGGGAACCCACATAATCGGACCGGGTAACCGCCACCCCCCCCTCACCGAAATTCGTCTCCAGGGTATTGATTATCTTTTCCGCGGGAACCCCCTCTTTGTTGTTTACTTCACTGTCCTCCATCCGGATCATAAACCGCCGTTCCTCTTCGGTGCCCAATACCTGAACGGATACCGTACCCAGGGGAAGCAGGGCGAGCCTGACCTCATCTATGCCAATGGGGGGGGCGTTCGGAGGAAGATAATGTATCCCGTAGGGAACGGAACTAAGCTGGGGATTTCCCTGGGCACTTTGGATCAGGGATTGGGAAGGGATATTACCCAGGGAAGCCCCATCCAAAACCGCAAGACCCGCCACACCCTTACCCCGGATGCCCCCAAGGAGGGAACCGATGGTCGTATATTCGGTATAGGGGAACGCATGGGTGGTCCCTTCAACCCCGGAACCGGAGATAACGATATAGAGGCCGGAACGGTCCATAGAAACCGAAGCGTTCCCCAACCCCGTATAGGTTAAACTAAAGGCGGTAGGGGCAAACTGCACTTCCTGAATGAGCCCCGCCTGAAAATCAACTCCCAATTCAAACCCACCCAACAACACATAGCCGATAATCCCCAGGATTATCAAAGCCGTCGATATTATGGCGGTGGGGAAAAAGGCCTTGGAAAAATGTACGATACGCTTCATCCCTTGATCCTCCAACTGACGCTGATCTTTTTGCTTCCCAGTACATCCGTACCAAAGTCAAATATAAGCCGGGATACAAAAAGGGCGGTAAAAACCGAAGAAAACACCCCGATGGCAAGACTCACCGCAAAACCCTGGATGGGCCCGGAGCCAAGCTGGGAGAGGAACAGCGCCGCGATAAAGGTGGTAATATTGGAATCCATGATGGCCCAAAAGGCCTTGTCAAATCCCGCGTCCACCGCCGCTTTCCGGCTTTTTCCCAGGAGGAGTTCCTCCTTTATCCGCTCAAAGATAATTACATTGGCGTCCACCGCCATACCGATGGTTAGGATAAATCCCGCTATACTCGGCAGAGTCAAGGTAAAGTTAAAAGCCGAAAGTACGCTAAACATCAGGTAGATATTGAGAACCTGGGCGATTACCGCGTTAATCCCGGCGATTTTATAATAAAAAAGCATGAAGACCATTACCGCCACGAGCCCTCCGATAAGGGCATAAAGTCCCTGACGGACCGTATCTTCCCCCATGGAAGCTCCAATGGCCTGTTGGGTTACCACCTCCAATTCCACCGGCAGGGCGGCGGTCCGCAAGGTAAGGGCTAAATTATTGGCTTCTTCCTGGCCGAACCCGGTGATACGCACCGCTTCCCGGATAGCGGTGGTAATGGTCGCCTGGGATTTAACCCGATCGTCCAATACAATGGCCAGGGGCTCCCCCACATGGGCTGAAGTAAGCTGGTAAAAAATTTCACCCCCCGCCGTATCCAGCATAAAGGTAACTTCCGGTTTACCGTCCAGGGAATTCCGCTCCACGATGGCGCTCTGGATATGGTTTCCATCCAGACCCACCTCTTTTTTTATCGCCGTATACCCGGTAAATTCATCCAGGCCGTACTGGTCTTTACCGTAGACCCCCCGGATAACCACGTCGGAGGGAATGATGGTCGGATCCAATAGGTTCCCTTCGTTATCAAAGGTGGTGGTGGGATGGGAATTATAATAGGCGTCAAAGGCCGTGGTGGCGTCCCGATCCACAATGTGAAAGGCCAAATTACCCTTACCCATAATGATGGAATTGATCCGTTCCGGATCGGCGGCGCCGGGAATTTCCACATAGATCTGGTCCGTTCCCTGGCGGCGGATAACCGGTTCGGTAAGGCCGAATCGGTCGATTCTGCTGTTAAGAACCTCCAGGGCCTGGTCTATCGCCTCGGTCCGATCCGCATCGGTTAAAGCCCGGCCGAGACGCTCCTTGCGGCCGGTCAAATCGGTTTGCAAAACGATGCTCATCCCTCCGGAAAGATCCAGCCCAAGCTGAACCGCATTTTTCTGAAGATCCTTGAGATCAAAATACCTTTCCCGGTAATAGGTCTCGATAGCATCCAGGGTTTCCTGCCTTCCCGAAAAAGAAGAAAGAACCCCCTGGGCATCCCATTGCGCGGGAGCCGGGGTTTTAGTGTCCTTACGGATCTTTTTTGCCTGGATTTCTAAAAAATTTAACCGTTCCGGTACATTTTCCCCGGCCCGGGCCGCTTTAATCAGTTCCTGTAAATCCGCCCGGGCTGTTTGGGATGCATACAACTTAATTTGCTCCCGGGAAGCCAATGCTAAGGCCTGATCTTCCTTCTTCTCCAGAAAATACCAACGGATGGTTGGAAATAAAAACACAAAACACACCACCACCGTTATAAGGATGATGAAGAGCCGATATCGTTTACTCATGCCGCTACTCCAACATAACGTATTTATGAATCCGGGCTTTACTCCGGTTTTGCGTCCCGGATATTAATTTTTTTCCGGGGTTTCCCCTGTCTCATCTTCCGCTTTTGATTCATCCCCGGATGATTCGGTTTTTTTATCCTCAACTCTTTCTTTATCGGCCTTAGCGGTGGTTACGACCGTGGAAATAGCGCTGCGGCTGAATTCCACCTTGGTGTTTTCGTCTATCTTCACCACCACCGAAGACTCCTTTACCGTCTGGATTACCCCATGGATACCACCGATGGTAATGATTTTATCGCCCTTTTTAAGGGCCGATAGCATACGCTGGGTTTCTTTTTGTTTTTTATTTTGAGGCCGAATTATGAGAAAATAAAAAATTGCGATAATCAGGGCAAAGGGTATCAGGGTAGTAAAAATATCACCGGGACTCCCACTTCCGCCGGAACCTCCCGGAACTCCCATCAGCAGAGAAAAAACAAAGGTATTCATACAATAACTTCCTTAAAACTGAATTGTTAGATACGGTATCACGGGAAGAAGATAATATCAAGGGGCATAGGAAGATAGTATGCCATCGGCTCGAGAGCTACCGGGCGAATCCTTTTTTAGTTACCGGCGGCGGGCAGGGCTTTACAAAATAAGCGCCCGGCCGGATTCAACCGGAAAAACCCCAAAAAGGCGGTCCAAGGACGAGGAGGCGGTATAGGAAGTTCCGGCGGCTTTGTTATAAAACTCCGCCACAATTTCTATCTCTTCAGATTTTTGGGAAAAAACCGCCGATGAATAAGCCGCCCGGAAAAGTCCTTTTTCGGCTAATTCCCTGGTCGAAAGGGCGCCGTACTTTTTTTTTGCCTGACCATCCACAACCGCCATGGGACCATCATAGCCAATAGTAAAAATAAAATCCGATCTTGACAGCATATCCCGCCCTCGCCCGATCAATCAATGGGGGAAAAATTCTCTTTTCCCACACCACAAAGGGGACAGATCCAATCCGGAGGCAGACTCTCAAAGGGAGTACCGGGTTTAATTTCCCCGGCATTATCCCCCTGGGCAGGATCATACACATAACCACATACATCACAAATATATTTCTGCATAATTGTTCCTTCAATAAAAGTATATATCTTTTACCCTAAAAACGCTAGGGGTATGCTCTCAATTTATCTGCTCCGCTGTGACGGGGAGATTCGTCCCTGGACGGTTCCTCAGTTGGCGGTACCTAAAAGGGCGCTATATTCGGCCTCGTAACGCCGTACCAGGGGATTTTCAGGGGCCAGGGCTATGGCTTGCTTCAGATAATATACCGCCCGGCGTTCATCTTGGCGATAATGGTAAATTTCAAACATGGCGATAAGGGCGGAAAGGTTCCGGGGATCCTCAAAAAGACTGGACCGGAGATCGTTCATCATCAATTCTTCGTTTTTTCGCAAACGGCTTCTGAGGTAATAATACCTGCTTTTCAAGCCCCCACTCGGAAGGGAACTGAGCCGGCTTTCTATCATTTGACCGGCTTCATTTTGTCTTCCCATATCGATCAGGGCGGAAACATAGGCAACAGCCCCTTCGTCATTGGCCGGATCCTGCTCGTAAAGTTCCCGGGCATAGGCCAGGGCTTCGTCCTTGTTCCCCAGTCCCCGTTCAACCTGATAGGCAAAAAGCAAATCCCGGGAAGAACGCCGTTCCCGAAGCAGTCTTTCCAAATAGGTTTCCGCTTCCTTCCAAGCTCCCCGGCGGATAGCGTCTTCTACCTCCAGGCTTAATACGGTTAAGGGGTAGGATTCAATTTTTAAGAGCCCTTGAAGCAATTCCCGTCCTTCGGCTTGATCCTCCTTCCGCGGAGACTCCATAAGGAGCCGGGTTGCGTAAACCGCCGCCTCATCATCCCCGGGATTGTTCCGGAGGATGGACCTAAGGTAATTCAGGGCCGCATCCCGGTTCCGGTACCCCTCAGCCTGAATCCGGGCCCGGAGGAAGAGGTATAGCCGGTTATTGGCATTTACCGAGGCGTAGAGGTCCAGCGGCGCCTGGGCCTGGAGAAACTGCCCCCGTTCTACCAAAACATGGGCCTGCATGAGGAGGAATTCACTATCCCGGTTATTCCGTTGCAGTATTTCCGCTATGGCAGCTTCCGCCCGGGACCAGTCCCGGTTATGATAGTAGGCAAAGGCTATCTCCCGTTTTATGGCGATATTATCGGGATAGCGGATCACCAGATCCGAAAGCAGGCGGAGGGCATCCTCCCTTTCCCCGGTGATATTCATAATCCGAGTCAGGCTCAGGATTGCGGGATAACAATCATGGGATAATTCATAGGCCAGGGAATATTCCTCCTCGGCTTCGGAAAAACGACCGGAATGTTCATAGGCCATACCAAGAAAATAGGAGGCCAGCGCCGAATTGGGATTTAACTGTTTTGCCTTTTGGATATCCGGTATGGCCTGAAGAAAGGCTTCTTCCTTGGTTACCGAAAGCAGGGCAAAAAAGGGGAGGACATATTCAAGAAAATCCGTGGATTCCGGGGGGGGATACGTATATTTCCCTTGTTCCGCATTCAGAAATATCCGGGTATATTCATGGGTTTTGGGCGGATCCGGATGGGGAAGGTTTATCGATACATCGGGATATATTTTTTGAATCATATAAACGATCACCATGATCATGACCCTGCCGAATTCGGTATTTCCCAGGTCCCGAGTACGGATCAGATCCAAAGCCTTGAACAGGAATGGCGGGGTTCCCAATTCCACCAAAGAACGGATCTCCCCGGCGACCCCCTCGGAGGAAACCGTGGGCCGGGCCGGTGTACCGGTACGGCCCGGGGGCGGCCCTGCCGGTAAAGGAGTAACACCCACTATTTGGGCATTTCCCTGACAGGCAAAGATTAATATGACCAAAATAATCAGCATTATTCCTGAAAAAACCCGCACCCCCTCGAATGTAAAAGAACCGGTCATGTTACATCCTCAGGCTTGCTTTTCGTCCCCAGGGATATCAGAACCAGGATAACTCCCGCTAAAATCAGAATCAAAGGCCACCATTGCAGGACAAATTTTTTGAAGGTAAATTGGACCATATCAAAGGAAAAGATAAGCAGCAAACACCCCAGAACAATAAAGGCCAGGGAAGATACCATATACCCTATCTTTATTTTTCCATACCGATGCCAGCCCGCAGGAAACAGGGCTAGTCCGGTAAAAACCGACAAAAAGGGCCAGACCTGGGCAAAGGTCATGGGGATAATCTTGAGGGTAAAGAAAAACAGAAAAAATCCCAGCAGGATAAAAAAGGCCGCAAAAAAAAGATAGAGGGAACGTTTATTCAATTTTAACGCCAATATGGCGTAGAGAACACCGATAATTACAAATAAGAAGGCAAAAACAACGGAAATTCGGAAGGCCCCGGGAAAGGTTTCCAAAAGAGAAACGCTTCCGAACGCCATAAGCAAAATACCGCTGAAAAAGACAAACCGGGCTATGATCCGACGGATTACGGGTGGAACCATATTTTTAATATAGCAATATATGGTTGTTTTTGCCAATGGGCAATTCGCTTGTTTATTTAGACCTTCTATGTTAGGATCGATTCGTGAAAAAGTGCTGTCCCGGGGAAAGGGGAAAAACCGTTTTACTAGCGGTCGTTTTAGGTATATTCTGTGGGGGGAGTGGGGTCTTTTTAAGTTGTAATCATATCAATGCCGAAGAAATGGCGGGGATCAATGGGTATTATACCGGCGGCTCCAAAAACAACCGGGAAATGTTAAAAACCCTCTTTGATCTGCTGGCAACGGAAACAGAGCCTGGGATAGAACAGTTTTCAGTAATTAGGGAAATCGCCGCAGAATACATCCGGCTTAAAGAATACGGTAAACTGATAAATTTTTTAAACTTCTGGACCGATACCCACCCCGATGACGCCTATAACGCCTATTATTTACTTTTAGTTGCCTACGCTTATATACAACAGGATGCCCATGCCGTGGCCGCCCTGTATTTTAACCGGATAATAAAAAATTATCCCGACCTTACCATCCAGGAGGAATCCATACACCTGGCATGCCTCAGCCAGCTGATCAATCTGGTGGATGATCCTGAACAGCGGGTTTGGTATTATGAGGAGCTTATCTCCCGTTTTTCCGACAAAATAGATTTGGGGGTGGCTTATTTTCAACTAGCCCAGGCCTATGAGCGGATCGGCGATTGGAACCGGGCTATAAAAACCTATACCAATTTTTTACCCTACAACGGAACCATAGTGAGCGGTTTTGCCGACGCCTATACCTATGCAAAACAACTTGTGGATTTTTATAACTCCCCCAAGGACTGGACCTTTGAAAACCTCAATGCCCTGATTACGGCCATTGAAAGCGCCCTGGATTCGGGAAGCAGTTCCCGGCTATGGAGTTACCGGGCCAAGGTGAATTTTTTTGCCCGTTCCTGGTCCCAGGAGGCTACGGATGACGCGGGGATGGCGGAATTCAACATCTCCGAATTCATGCGGGACACCCGGATTTCCTATGCCGCGGAACTGGACGCCGCTTCCAATGCCAATGAGGCATATTTACGGACCTGGGGATGGTCCAAGGGTATCTCGACCTGGTACCTGTACTTCAGAAAAATCTACTTTCCCCTGGATCCTGATATTCATGGTCATTGGGAATGGGCAGGGGTATATTATGGAGAAAAATTTTGATGAAGCTCCGGACTATTTTTTCCGTAAAAAACAAGCCATCCTCCGGGGGGTTCTTTTTCCTTTGGCTCATGACTTTGGCGATAATGCCTCTGGAGGCGGAAACGGCCGGGGAGGTACCGGTTTCTATCCAGAAGGAGTTTTTGTCCGAGGAAAACGAACCTGAACCAATGGCTTGGAAACGGCCCCAACGCCAGTATCCGGTCTTCCTACCGGAGCGATTTATGTCTCTCAAAGGGGACGAGGTCCTTCCTTCCATACCGGGGCTGGAACGGGAACTAACCCAATACTATATCCGTCAGTATTCAAGCCCCCGGGGAATTGAATGGCTCAACTCCATCATGACCCAAGGCGGTCCTTATTTGGCCTTTATCCGCGGAGAGATAGCCCGGCGGGGGCTTCCCCCGGAACTCATCTATCTTCCGGTCATTGAGTCCGGCTATCAGGCTTCGGCAAGAAGCAGGGCCGGCGCCGCCGGACTTTGGCAATTTATGCAGAACAGTATGGCCCCTTTCGATATGCGGATAACCGATTTGTTGGACGAGCGCTTGGATTTCTGGAAATCCACCATCGGGGCCCTCCGTAAACTGGAAGAAAATTATAGGTATTTTAATGACTGGGCCCTGGCCCTGGCAGCCTATAACGCGGGATTGGGAGCTATCCGCCGGGTTACGGCCCAGACGGGGATTACCGATTATTGGCTCCTGGCCGAACGGAAACAGCTTAAGACCGAGACCATCCAGTATCTCCCCAAATTACTCGCCGTCTCCTATATTCTTTCCAATCCCCGGCGGTTTGGCATGGCTCCCCTCTGGGTGGAGGATCCCCACTGGACTAAAGTTACGGTAGGCAGAACGGTGGATCTGGAGTTATTGGCGGCACAGGCGGGGGTAGATCCGGCGGAACTTAAATGGGCAAATAGGGAACTCCTCCACCGGATAACCCCCTCGGATCCTAACTATGAACTTAAGGTTCCCGCTTCCTATGCCGGGGCAATCGCCGAGGTCTTGGCTCGGAAGGACCTGACGCTGATCAAATATTATGTTTACGTTATCAAATCCGGCGATACCCTTTCGGCATTAGCCCAGTATTACGATATATCCGTGGATCAAATTCTTTCGTTCAACCCCGGTATCCAAGAGCGGTTCCTCAAAATCGGTGCCAAATTGCTTATCCCCGCGTTTAAAGAGATCGAGCCCTATAAAAAGCAGCCCTCAGGGCCTTCTTCCCCGGTTTTTTCGGGGAATCACCTGGTAAAACGGGGGGAAACCCTTTGGTCCCTCGCCCTGGCCTATAACGTGGATCCGGAAGTTCTGGCGGAAGCCAATGGGATGTCCTTAAATGATATTCTTCGTGAAGGAAGAATGTTGAAAACGCCGATAAGATAGGGGTATGAAAAAAAATATCGTATGTTTTTTTTTCTTTTTGACTACCCTCGGGGGGATCGCTGAGGAATCCGGTGTGGATATCCGGGGGATCATCGAATGGGACCGGATGCAAATTAACTCCACCGTGACCGTGAATTTGCCCGCCGCCGGGATCCGGATCCCCACGGAAAGGTTCCGGGCTGAAGCGCTTATCAATACCGAATATCCCCGTTTAATCCGCCCCTATCTGCTCTCCCTTCCCATGGATTCTTCGGAAACCATGGAAGATATGATTAACCGGGGGGAATTGCCCCTTTCGGCTATCGGTGATTTTGTCCGTTCCGCAGGACAGGTCCCTCCCGCCCTGTCGGCGGACCTGGTTTCCATGTTCTCCCAATATACCATGAGTATGTATACCATGGGCGCCGCCTTGATCCGCCACCGGCGTCCCGCGGAAATTCCGCGGACCCTTACCCCGGTCCCCACAACGGCCCATACGGGGATCATTATCATCGCCGATAAAGAACTGCCGGTCCACGGAAGAAACATCCAGGCCCTTCCCCTGCCCTGTTTTTTTCCAAAAATTTGGGATACCGAAATGAACCTGATCTTTGAACGGAATATGCTGACCCCCGAGATTGGTAAAACCGGCGGGATGATCCGCTATGTATCCGAAAGCGCCATATTCCGCCCTACCCCTTCCGGCCTGGACGAGGACCTGCTGAATCTGGTGGGCCCCAACCCCCTGCGGATAATTGCCCGGGGGGTCTTTGGGATCCGTCCCACCGACCCAATCATAGACCGGGAAGACGCCCTCCTCATTATTTCATCAGAGGAAAACCGGAGGCTCCTTCGGGAGGGAAAGGTAGTTTTGGTACTCCACCGGGATGTCCTCAAAAGCCCCATCGGGACGGCCGTCGAAGATACGCATCCCTAAGGAAAGCCGCCTGTTGCGGCGGGTGGATTTTTTGTATACTTAAGCTATGTCCTTGTTTGTCCCCCCGGAAGGGACTTTGATCCCCCGGGAAAAACTCTCCCTGATTTTGTCCTGTGTCTCCCAGGTCCGGCGGGGGGTGGGGGAACCGGTGGCCGTTCCGACCCTGAGATACGGAAAACGGTACTACCCCGCTTCGGCCCTGTCCCGGCAATTTGAGGAAGCCTTTATACCCCTGGGGGATAAATGGGTCAAACGGGAAACCCTGGAAAGCTTAGGCATCGGCCCGCTGGGAAGGCTCGCCGGGGGAAAACTCCTGGAACCCCTGAAACTCAAACCCCTGGAGGTCATGCGCCGGGGCGGGGATGCCCTTTTGGGAGTTTGGACGGATTTGGAATTGAAAGATAACCCCTGGGTAATATCCGCTCCCCCGGACCGGATCTTCAGATCCCATCTGGATTTTCTTACGTCTTACGGTATCCCCGGCGGGGTTTTGACCCATGGGGAGGAACGCTCCGCGGCATCCCTGGGGGTATATCTCCGGGGGCTTTCCGGTGAACTTGGGGACGGACGGGTTTTTGTATTTATGACCCGGGATTACTATGACGCCTGGTTTTGCCGGGTCTTACCCACGGTTTGGCCCGCTTCCGCGCCCCTCACCCTTGCCGGGGGAAAACTTACGGAGGGAAATTCCCTCTTCTCCTCCCAGTTCCGGGGGATCGGACTGTGCTGCTTCGAAGACATACCCAACAATTTGGATTTTCTTATGCCCCAATGCGATATCCTCTTTTTCATAGAACCCCAAGGGATTACCTATGAAAATTCAGGTATATCCAGGGAAGCGGGGTATTTTGATACGCTTAAAAAGATAAAAACCCGGCTTCGGCTGGGGATCTTTACTCATTCCTGGGACAACCATTACCCCGGTTCCTATGGGGTGAAACTTCGGGATTTTTTCTCCCTTCGGGGTAACCTGAAAGCCCTGGGGAAATATGTAATCCGGGATGAAAATTCATCCCTCAGGATGCCCCAGCGGTATTACTTCTCCCCCCGGACAATCAGAAGACCCCCCTGCCCTTTCAGGCCGGATGAGGAGGAATTGGCCTGGCAAGGTATTGACCGGAGTAACGTCGTCATATCCGGAGGGGCCCGGTTTGTGATCCGGACCAAATTCAAAAGCATTAGGACCCCGGAATTAAAGGAGGAACAGCAGTGGTTCTTCTTTGACGGGAAGGAAGTACCCTATAGGGCCTATACCCTCCGGCATGATCATGACCTGGATTTTAACCGGCTGGAACCGGAACAGCGGGACTATTTTTTCTGGTGGCGAGGAGAATTCCGCCGGGGAAATCCCCGTAAAACCACTGCCGGCTATATAACCCTCTATGCCCGGGAACTGATCCTCTCCATGGGACAGGGGGAACCCCTGGATAATTTCCAGGAACTCCTGCGGCTTTGGAGGATCTACCGGGAGGAAGAACCCGAATTGGATGCCCGCTTTCTCCCCTGGTTTATGGACTTTATGGTACTCTACAAAATAGGGGACCGGGCTTTCCCTCACCTGATCCCCCCCCAGGGGGAACCGGTTTTGGTTTTGTTTCGGGACCTCCTCCTCCACAAACGGTACATCGAAGGGGATACTTCCCTGGCTTTTACCGATTTTGAGCCGATGCTCCCCCTTAAGGTACGGAACGGTCCCTTCCACCGGGGTCCCCAGGGTCCTCTGCTGGAAAGAACCATAGAAACCGCCCTGCGGGGGATTGACGCTTTTCTGCGGAAAAATTATGGGAAGCGGTTCCTGGAATTTTTTTATCCCCCCCATACGGAACCGGTGCTGGTCCAGGGCTTTGAAAAACTCTACGGTACCGGCAACTCTTCCTATTCCGTGGAGTGGATCTGTTTTTACCGCCACCGGCCCCTTTTGGATTTTTTTGACGCCCTGGCCATTTATATTGAATACAAACTCAAAGAGCGGTTGGGGTTTGAAAAAAAAGGCAGGGAGCCGGTCCTGGAAGAGGTCTGGAAGAACCTTATTGACGGAGAACTCGGGTTTGAACCGGATAAAATCCGGGGCCGCCCCCTGACCGGGGATGGGGGTCCGGATATCAGACTTGAGCCTGAACGGGTGAGCCGGCTCCGGATCGAATCCGACGAGGTCCGGGACTTGCTGCATATCGATGATGGGGAGCCCCCGGAAGATAAGCTATCCGATATTACGGAAGCCCCGTTGCCGTTAATCCGGGGGCTTTCCCTGCCGGAACCGGGGCCTCCGGCTATTGCGGATTTTCTCGCGGGACTTGACGAAATCCAAGCAGAGGTCCTGCGGATCCTGGCGGGAGGGGACGACGGGGACAGGAAAAAAAATGCCCTGGGGGCGCTGGCAAAAACCACGATGACCATGCCGGAATTCCTCATCGATGAAATTAATGAACACTTTCAAGGGTCTTTTCACGATATCCTCATTGAAACCATGGACGAAGCGCCCCAAATATCGGCAGAATATACGGAGGACATCCGGGGATATTTTGCCTTTGAGGATGGGAACACATGAGGGGAACCATACCAAAACGGATAAGCGCGGCGATCATCAATTCCTTTTCCGCCGGGGTGGTCCCCCGGGTGGGTCTTGAGTATGTGGCGGTAGGACGGAAACGGGAGATTGAGGCTATCCTCCGGGACCTTGAAAATTTAAACCAGGGGGCGGCGGTCTTCCGTTTTGTAACGGGTCGTTACGGCAGCGGGAAGAGTTTTTTCCTCCAGGCCATACGGAACTTTGCCATGGAAAAAAATTTTGTGGTCGCCGACGCCGATCTTTCCCCGGAAAAACGTCTTTCCGGTTCCGATAACCAGGGGCTTGAAACCTATCGGGAACTGATGCAGCGGCTTTCCACCCGGATCCGGCCCGACGGAGGGGCCCTGGAAGGGATACTCCAGGGATGGATCAACGCCATAAAGATGGAACTTATTGCGGAAGGGATATCCCCCTTTGACGAAAGTCTTGTTTCCCGGGTTGAATGGCGGATCTTTGAGACTATCTCCAAAATGGAAGGATTTGCCCATGGTTATGATTTTGCCGCGGTGGTTTCCACCTACTACAAGGCCTTTATCTTGGATGAGGATGAAAAAAAACACGGCGCCATCAAGTGGCTTCGGGGGGAATACGCTACCAAGACCGAAGCCCGTTCCCTCCTTCCTGTGGGGGAGATCATCACCGATGAGAACTGGTATGAATACGTAAAACTCTTTGCCGCCTTCAGCGCCCAGTTGGGGTACCGGGGGCTCCTCCTCTTTATAGATGAATGTGTGAACCTCTACAAGATCTCCCATCGTCAGTCCCGGGAAAACAATTACGAAAAACTCCTTGCCATGTTTAACGAGGTGATGCAGGGAAAGGTTCAGCACCTGGGGATCTACCTGGCCGGGACCCCCCAGTTTGTGGAGGATGAACGGCGGGGACTGTTCAGCTATCCCGCCCTGAAGAGCCGCCTGGCGGACAGCCGTTTTGTCCGGGAAGGCCGGGCAGACTTTAATAGTCCCATCATCAAGCTGGCCCAGCTCTCCCCGGAGGAGATCTACCTCCTTTTAGAACGGCTTACCGACATCCATGCCCGGCATTTCGACTATGAAAGCCGTCTTGGGGAATCGGAGTTGGTGGCTTTTATGAACCTGGTCTTCTCCGCTCCCGGGGCCGCAGAGTTCATCACCCCCCGGGAGATCACCCGGGATTTTCTCAGCCTCCTCAACATCCTCAGGGAGGATCCCCACCTGGATTTTAATACCCTGATAAGCCGGGAAGGTTTTACCATAAAGGACCCGCCCCCGGAGGAGGACCTGTACGCCTCCTTTGACCTATGAAGGAAGCCGATCCGGGAAATACCGGGGAGGCCTATTCCCGGCTCGCGCCCTTTGTGCGGGAGTACATCTACGAAAAAAGATGGAATACCCTTAAGGGTATTCAGGAAGCGGCCATTGCGGCGATTCTCCATGGGGAGGACCAGGTACTCATCGCCTCGGGAACCGCCTCGGGTAAAACCGAAGCGGCCTTTTTTCCTATCCTCTCTCTTTTGGCCCAAAACCCCTCGGTGTCGGTGGGGGTACTCTATATAGGTCCCCTCAAGGCCCTGATCAACGATCAGTTTGCGCGGCTCGGCTCCCTTTTCAGTAAGGGGGGAATTCCGGTCCTGCCCTGGCACGGGGATATTCCGGGGGGATACAAAAAAAAGTTTCTGGATAATCCCGCGGGGATACTCCAGATAACCCCCGAATCCCTGGAAGCTCTCCTTATGAAGCATCCGGGGAAAATAGCCCCCCTGTTTAAGGATCTGCGTTTCGTGATTATTGACGAGGTTCACGCCTTTATGGGGAGTGACCGGGGGGCCCAGATCCTCTGCCACCTAGGACGCATTGGGCGCGCCGCCGGTGTCCGGCCCCGGCGAATAGGCCTTTCGGCGACCCTGGGGGATTATGGGGAAGCCCTCCGCTGGCTCGCCCTGGGGACCGGCGGGAAAGCGGTCCTGGTTTATGGGGAGGAACCAAAAAGGCAGGTCCGTCTCAGGCTGGATTATTTCAACCGGGAGAATCCCGGAGCAGGGGACCGGTATTACCGGGAGCTTTACGGCCAATGCCGGGGTAAACGGTGTATCATCTTTACCAACAGCCGCCTTGAGGCGGAGGAAACCATAGCCCGACTGCGGGATCTGGCGGGACAATACCATGAGGATACGGTATTCCACGTCCACCACGGGAGTATCTCGGCGGCCCTCCGGGAGGAGGCTGAACGGGAACTCCGGGAAAAAGAAGGCCCGGTGGTTATTGCCGCCACGGCGACCCTGGAACTGGGTATCGACATCGGCAGCCTGGATCGGGTTATCCAGATAGGACCTCCCGCGGGAGTTTCAAACTTAGTCCAGCGCCTGGGCCGTTCCGGCCGGCGGACCGGTAAGGCGGAGATCTACTTTACCTGTCCTGAGGATACTGAAAAAGGGCAGGCGGATGATACCCGTATCCCCTGGGCGCTCCTTAAGACCATCGCGGTGATAGAGCTTTACCTCAAAGAAAAATGGATAGAAGCGGCCCCGGTCAAACCCTTCCCCTTCAGCCTCCTCTGCCACCAGACCTTAAGTTTTCTCAGCTCCCATGGAGAAAGCGCTCCCCAGGATTTAGCCCGGCAGATCCTCTCCCTCCCCCCCTTTGCGCAAATTCCTGGAGAGGATTACCGGGAACTGCTCCGTCGTCTCCTGGCATTGGACTATCTGGAAAAGACCGAAAAAGGGAGCCTTATCATTGGTCTTGCGGGGGAAAAATTAGTGAACCATTACTCCTTTTATTCGGTTTTTCCCGATGAAGAAATATACCGGGTCACCCAGGAGGGGCAAGAACTGGGGGAAATTCACTTTATCCCACCGGAAGGGACCAATCTGGTACTGGGGGGACGGTATTGGCAGGTACAGGGGTGGGATCTCCGGCGCCGGGAAATTATGGTAATCCCCGGCGAAGAAGGAGGGGAACGGGTCTGGCGGGGTTCCCGGGGGGAAACCCATTCCCGGATTGTGGAGCGGATGCGGAGCATCCTCGCCGAGGGGGAGCTTTACCCCTATCTTTCGGAAGGAGCCCGGATTCGGCTGGATGAAGGACGAAGGCGGGCACGGGAACTCAACCTCATGGAGGATTATGTTATTTCCATCGGTCCCGGGGTCTTTTTCTTTATCCCCTGGCTGGGCAGCCGGGCTATGCGGACTTTGGCGGCCCTGTTCCGGCACAAAGAGATCCGGAAGCGGCTTTGTTTAAACTCCTGTTCCCGGGAAAAGGAATATATTTTCCGTATCACCTCGGAATTGTCCGTCTCCGAATTGAGAAATCGCTTAAAGAGCATCTTTGACCAGGGCATTCCCCCGGAATATGCCGCTGCCGGAGATATTCCCTTAACAGACAAATACGACTATCTCCTCCCCCCGGAGCTCCGCAGAAAACAATATGCGGCGAATATGCTGAATATGGATGAACTTTATCTTCGGTTTGGTGGAGTTATTTCCTGAAATTGAGCGAAAAAAGGAAGCTACCGTACCGGACCTTGGTCCGGGCGCCGCTCGCAGAGGCTTATTTTTTTTTCAGATAAATCCGCAGGATGGTAAGTACCTCGTCAAGGTTTAGGGGCTTACCCACATGGGCATTCATTCCCGCCGCCAGGCATTTTTCAATATCCTCGCGAAATACATTGGCGGTCATGGCGATAATGGGAATTTCTTGCGGTGCCTCCGAATCATGGGGAGTTTTTAAGGAAAACTCCCGGCCCAAGTTTTTTCGCCGATCTTCCTCAAAGGCCCGGATACGGCGGGTGGCCTCATAACCGTCCATTTCGGGCATCTGCACATCCATAAAAATAAGCGCGTATTTTTCCGGGTCCTTAATAAAAAGTTCTACCACCTGGGCGCCATTTTCGGCACAGTCTATAATCAAGGACAGCGGCTCAAGCAGGGCAATCACTATCTCCCGGTTGATCTCCACATCCTCGGCCAACAATATCCGCCGGCCCGCAAAGTCGTCTATTTTTTCAAGTCTTTGTCCGGCATCTGCGACAAGATTATTATGCCCCAGGCACTGGTTAATACAATCCGCGATAGTGGAAGGAAACAGGGGTTTGGACAAAAATCTATCCACCCCCGCGGTTTTGGCCTCAACTTCGATGGTTATCCATTGGGCGGCGGATATCATAATAATCACGGAAGCGCCGCCTTTTTCTTTAATCCGGCGGGAAAGCTCGATACCGTCCATGCCGGGCATTTTCCAGTCCACAAAATAAATATTATAGGGGCCTTTTTTTTCGATGAATTCCAAGGCTTCCTCACCGTTTGACGCGGTTTGCAGGGACAAACCCATTTCCTTGGCGATCTCTTTAAAATATTCCCGAATATCCTCCGCGTCATCTACCGCAAGGATCCGGATGTTTTTCCATCCTATTCCGGGGGCCAGGAGGTTTTCCGACGGATGCTTTCCCCGTTTTAATTTTATCCAAAAAGTAAAGGTAGAACCCTTCCCTGGTTCAGATTCCACCCGGATGTCACCGTCCATCATGGATACAATACGTTTTGAAATGACCAGCCCCAGACCTGTACCGCCGAATTTTCGGGAAGTGCTTGAATCGGCTTGTTCAAAAGAGGAAAACAGCCGCGACTGTTGTTCCGGGGTCATGCCTATACCGGTATCGGCCACACTGATCCGGATGGTACACACCCTGTTTTCTTCTTTTTCCAGTTTCGTATCCAGCCGTACCGAACCCTGTTCCGGGGTAAATTTAACGGCGTTAGAAAGCAGATTGGTTATTACCTGGGCAAGGCGTTGATCATCCCCGTAGAGGCAAGAAGGTATATCTTTATCGATAAATATCGAAAAATCGAGCTCCTTCTCACCCACCCGGAAATTGATCACATTCACCACTTTCTGAAGCATCTTTTCAAAATTGAAGTCCGTAAAGGAAAGCTCAAATTTATTTGCCTCGATTTTTGACATATCCAAAATATCATTGATTACCCCCAAAAGATGGTTGGAAGCGTCTTCGATTTTTTTTAGACAGTCTTCTTTTTTTGCGATATCCTGAGAGAATTTTGCGATAGTGGTCATACCGATAATGGCGTTCATAGGGGTTCGTATCTCGTGACTCATATTGGCAAGAAAGATACTTTTCGCCTGGCTTGCCTGTTCGGCTTGGGTAAGAGCGGCGTCACGTTCCTTTTCCCGCAGATCCCGATTCACGGCGCCGGCGATAAGGCTGCTCAGGGTAATGATAAGCTGCCGGTCACTCTCCGTCCATTTCCGGACGTTTTGACATTCCTCTACGCTCAGCACCGCCCAGAATTTGCCGTCCAAATACAGGGGGACCATGATGAATGCCTTGACCCCCACGATCTCCATAACCCCATACCGGGAATTTTCATGGATGTCATCACAGGAGATGAGGGGAATATCCACGGGCTGTTCCAGGGGAAAGCTGTTGATAATATCGTTGAGCCCTTCCGTGGCCTGGGCGGTAATAATCGTGTCCACTCCACACCAAACATAGGCCGCATGGCTTACCGCCGTATTTTCCTCGGCAATGCCGATAAGGATCCGGCTGGTTTTAAGGAATTCGCCGCTTATCCGCAGGGCGTCGTTGATGACCGAAGTGATATCCTGGGCGGAAATAAAACTCTGCGCCAAAAGGGACATAAGCTCCTGCTGCTTGAAACGCCGGGAAAAGGTGGCTTCCTTTTTTTTATACACAAAAAAATTCAAAAAACCCGAAACAATAACAAAAATTATGGAAAGCAGCAACATCAGTGAATGGCTTCTGATCCGGTACCGGGTCAATATAAGCTGCTCATCACTGATATCTACCCCCGCGATGGCGATAATCTTTCCGGTACGGTCAAATATCGGGGCAAAGGCCGAAAGGATGTGGTCATAACCCGGTGAATATTCTCCCAGATCTACGGTGACCGCCCGGCCTTCGTTCAGAACCCGCCGAGGAGCTTCTTCATCGGCTATGAGGTCGGAGGCAAGGTTTACCGTATCTTCGCTTTGATCATTATCCATGATAAACTGCCACATATTATTATCCACCGGCCGGATGTAGTAAACAAAAAGCAGGTTGGATTCATCGGCAAAGGCGATAAGCCGTTCCCTGATTTCGGTAAAAAGGGGTTTTTCCATATCCTCGGGGACAACCAGTTCCGCCAGTTCCTCGGGGGTAACCAGATGCGCAACGGAACGGCTTGCGGACAAGAGCCGTTCCTCAATATTTTCCAGTAGAAATTTCGAGATGGAGTCGATAAGGATGCTGGTACTTATTGAAATTATCAGCACCAAAAGAGCGGCTATAGAAAAAAGAAATACCGCGAGATTACCGTATAATAATTTTTTTTCGGCCATTTTTCGTATCCTAATCACTTTATCTTAATGTAGATACCCTGTATAGTACCCGTATTACCTTCCAAATAGGCTCCCCCCTAAACAGCCGCCTTGACAAAACCGCTGTCCCCCAGGATAGTAAAATGCCATGCTGCCCCAACTGTTCCATCCCATTATACAAACCTGGTTTGCCGAAATCTATGGAAAACCTACGGCGGTCCAGCAGGAAACCTGGCCCCGGATCGTCCGGGGGGAACACGTATTGGCCCTGGCCCCCACAGGAAGCGGAAAAACCCTCACCGCCTTCCTCGTGGTTATTGATCGGTTTATTCGGGGAATCTATCCACCGGAGGGCCTCTCGGTACTTTACGTTTCCCCCCTCAAGGCCCTCAACGAAGACATCCGGCGGAACCTCCTGGAACCCATAGCCGCCCTCCGATCCTGCTTTGAAGCCCAGGGCATCCCCTTTCCAGAACTTCGGGTGGAAACCCGGTCCGGGGATACTCCCCAGGGGGAACGGCGGCGTTTTCTTAAAGCTCCCCCGGTCATCCTAGCCGTAACCCCGGAAAGCCTGGCCATCATGCTCCTCAACCCCCGGAGCCGGGTTATCCTGTCGGGGGTGAAGTATCTAATCCTCGACGAGATCCACGCGGTCTTGGGAACCAAACGGGGAAGTTTCCTCTTCTGCCAGGTGGACCGGCTGGCCCTCATTGCCGGAGAATTCCAGCGGGTAAGCCTCTCCGCCACCATACATCCCCCCCAAGGGGCCGCGGAATTGGTAGGCGGCCTTAAAGCCTTAGACGGGGGGTATGAAAAGCGGCAGGTCTCCATCGTAGCGCCCCCCATGGAAAAGCACATCGACTTGGTCATCGATTTCCCCTCCGACCAGGGGGAGTTCCGGAAACCGGACCGCTACGGAAAACGATACACGGTCCTGGTCAACACCATCCTGGAACGGATAGCCGTAAACCATGGAGCCGGTGGCGGGGCTACCTTGGTATTTACCGATTCCCGCCGCCGGGCGGAACGGATCGCCTTTCTTTTAAACGAGGCCGCGGAAGAAACCCTTGCTTTTACCCATCACGGTTCCCTTTCCCGGGAGGTACGCCGGGAGGTGGAAGCCGGGCTAAGTTCGGGACGCCTGCCCTGTGTGGTGGCCACCTCTTCCCTGGAACTGGGGATAGATATAGGCCGAATCGCGGAGGTGATCCTGGCGGGGAGCCCCGCTTCTTCCACCGGGGCCCTCCAACGGATCGGGAGATCCGGTCATGGGGTGGGGCTGGTAAGCCGGGGCAGGCTGCTGCCCTTCCACGGCCTGGATTTGCTCACGGCGGCGGCCCTGGGGGCTGCGATTCAAGATAAGGAGATTGAAGAAACAAGGGCCATAGAAAATCCTCTGGATATATTGGCCCAGATTATGCTCGCCCTCTGTGTGGAAAAAAACCGGAACATCGACGAGCTATACCATACCCTCCGGGGGTTTTATGTGTTTAAAACCCTCTCCCGCTCCGCCTATGACCGGGTCATCCGGATGCTCCTGGGCCGTTATGAGGCCCTCCGGCTTAGGGATTTAAAGCCCCGGCTCTACTTGGATGGGGAGACCGGAGAGCTCTGTCCCCTTAAAGGGACAAAGCTTCTCCTCTACGCTTCCGGGGGAGTTATTACCAATCGGGGGGCTTATTCCCTGCGGACCCCCGAAGGAACCAAAATTGGGGAGTTGGATGAGGAATTCGTCTGGGAGCGCCGTATTGGGGACTGTTTTGATTTCGGCAACCGTTCCTGGCGGATCCTTTCCATAGGCCCTGAAGCGGTGGAGGTCAGCCCCCTCCCGGCGGGAGCCGACTTTACCCCCTTCTGGAAGGCGGAAGCGGCTTTCCGCAGCCCTGTTCTGGTGAGGCGGATCCTGGAAAATTTTGACCGTCTTAATTCGGATAACCGGGATTACTTTACGGGGCTGGGACTTTCCGATTCGGCATTCCGGGAACTTATGGATTTTATCTCTTCCGAAAGATCCACCCAGGGGGATCTTCCCTTGCCGGGGAGTGGATTTATCCCGGTGGAAATTGTCGATGATCCGGTGAATCGGGGGGATTCCTACCAGGTGATCCTCCACAGTTTCCGGGGGGGCATGGTGAATTATCCCCTGGCCCTGGCCCTGGCGGAGGAACTGGAAGATGCCCTCCACACCCGGATAGAAACCTTTCCCGACGATAACGCCGTTCTCCTCCTTTTGCCCCGGTCCATTGCTGGTACGCCGGAAGAACTGTTGATTCGCCATCTAAAAACCCTGGGGGAGTACCAGGGGGATAAACTCCGGGGGGAGGGGCAATTTTACCGGCGCTTTGAGTCTTCCGGGCTTTTCGGCGCTTCTTTTCGGGAAGCGGCAGAACGATCCCTGCTCCTCCCCCGGGCGGGATTCGGAAAACGGACCCCCCTCTGGGTCATGAGGCAAAGGGCAAAACGGCTTTTCGACGAGGTTTCTTCCTACGGTGATTTTCCCATGGTGGCTGAAGCATGGCGGAGCTGCCTTGGAGACCAATTCGACCTCACGGGGTTTACCGGCCTTCTCCGGGATATTCGGGAGGGGAAGACGGCGATCTCCTTTTTTAGAACCCAAAAACCAAGCCCCTTTGCCCGGGACCTGGTCTGGAAGGAAACCAATACCCTTCTCTACGAATATGACGAACAAAGGGAACTACGAAAGGGAGGGCCATCCCTTTCCGGTTTGGTTATTGAGGAAGCCCTGGAAAATGCCCGGTCCCGGCCTCCCCTGTCCCCCCGGGTGACGGCGGACTTTTGTGCCCGGCTCCGGCGGGAATTTCCCGGCTGGGCTCCCGAGGATGAGCGGGGGCTTACGGAATGGGTTAAGGAACGGATAGCAATTCCCCAGGATGAATGGGAGGACCTTCTCCGGGTACTGCCGGAAGAATTCCGGAAACGCTGCCGGGAAGACCCAACCCTGGGAGGAAAGATAGGTTTTGTCCGGCGGGAGGGGGGGGCTTTTCCTGCCGTGGTTCACCGGGAATGGGCCCTCTCCTGGAAACAGGACGCCCCGGTTTTGCTGGGACCCTGGCTTCGTTATGAGGGCCCCCTCTCCCTCTCCCGGATTGGGGCCTTTTTCGGCCTTTCCCCGGCGGAAATGGAAGGGGCGGTGGCGGCCCTTGCCGAAGAGGGCTGGCTGGTCCGGGATGTAACCCTGGGGGAAGAACCGGGGTATGTCTGTGACCGGGAGAACCTGGACTTCCTCCTTCGCCTTTCCCGAAAGCAGGCCCGGCGGGAAGTCAAGGAACGGCCGGCGGTCCTCCTTATCCCTTACCTCGCCCGGCGTCAGGGGATACTTCCCCGGGGATCCTCCCGGGGGATCGCGCCATGGGAAGCCCTATGGGGTTATACCGCCCCGGCGGTCCTCTGGGAACGGGATATCCTTCCCATCCGGGACCCTGATTATTCCGGGGAGACCCTGGATGGGAAGATCCGGGCAGGGGAACTCCTCTGGTACGGTACGGGGAAAGAACGGACCGCCTTTTGTCCTCCCGAAGATATGGACCTTGCCGGGGGAGAAAAATTGGGGGCGATCCCTCCCTTTGAAGGCAGGGGAGATCCCACTTTTTTTAATTCCCCCAAAGATTTCTGGGAAATAAAGGAAGCGTTGGGTATGGATAACCCTTCCTGCGCCGCGGCCATCTGGGAAGAAGTCTGGAAGGGCCGGCTTTCGGCGGATTCCTGGGAACCGGTACGCCGGGGCTTGGTCCGGGGTTTCGTACCTCGGGAAAAAGAAGCCCTCCCAATCCGTCCCCCGGGGAGGCCGAAACGTCTCCCCAGGGCGTTGCGGGATCGCTGGCGGGCCGGCCCTCCGGTACCGGGACGGTGGTTTTCCCTGGAGCCGGACTATGGGGAGGATTTAGCTAACGATAAATTGGGGGGCTTTGATCCCCTGGAGATGGAGGAACTTGAAAGAGACCGGGTCAGGCTTCTCCTTAAACGATGGGGTATCCTCTGCAGACCCCTCCTGGAACGGGAACTCCCCCACCTCTCCTGGGCCCGGCTGCTCCCGGCTATCCGGCGGCTGGAGCTGGCAGGGGAAGTAATGGCAGGCCGTTTTTTTGAGGGTATCAATTCCCTCCAATTCGCCTCCCCGGAAATCCCCGGGGAACTGGAAGAAACCGAAGGGGAAACTTCGATTTATTGGATGAACGCCGCGGACCCCGCAAGTCCCGCGGGACTTTCTCTGGAAGGGCTTGATCCCCGGCTCCCGCCCCGGCAGCAAAATACCCGGCTTTGCTTTCGGGGATCCCAGCTTCTGGTTGTTGCCGGGCGGGGGGCTAAGGATATCGACCTATTTATCTCCCCGGAGGATCCCGACCTGGGGGATGCCCTCGCATTTTTAACCTTTCCGGGGACTAGGGCGGTTCATCCGGAGCGGAAAATCACTATAGAAACCGTTAACCATCGTCCCGCCGCCTCCGGAGCATATGCGGCGGCCCTTAAATCCCTGGGTTTTCTCCCGGATCGGGGGAAACTCATCCTCTGGTTATAAGGAAAAGAGCCCCCATAAAACCGGTGCCCGATACCATCATACTTTTATTTGGTGAAAAACGTTGAAAGATATTCACATTTTATGAATTATCAATCATAATTTATTTAAAGACTCGATATGAAAAGTTTTTTTATCTTTTTAGTTGACTTTTTAAGGAGATAAAATGATTAAAAAGATATCTTTTATATGGTTGATATCTCTGTTGTTGACTCCCTGGGGGGGATTTGCGCAGATAACACCCGCCGGTGACGCCAGGAGAGTAATAATAATGCCCTTTGCCGGCTTGGATGATACGATAGATCCCATTCAGTTCTATGATACGGTGGTCGCGGAAGTGAACAATCAGGACGGTTACTATCCCCAGACAATATCGGTAGCCGAATACCCGGAGATTCTCTATATGTCCCCGGACTTATCCCCGAATACAAAATATCTGGGGGACTCAAAATATGTACTTACCGGGGAATTTTATTTTGATACCGAAGATTTGCAGCATTTTCAGCTTTGGCTCTGGAATTCTTCCACGGGAAGCCTGGTCTATACCGATGAGATGGTCAGCGAGGATGATGAAGAATCCCTTACGTATATACCGATGTTGGTAAGCTGGATTTTTTCCCAAATTCCTCCTAACGAAGACTTGGTTATGATAGACATGACCCCAAAAACGCAAACAGCCACCGAAGTAACCACCAATGTCGGTGACGTTTTAGAGAAGCCTGTGGAGGAGAATAAACGTCCCCTGGGGCGGCTCTATCTTGGCCTTCGGGGTGGTGCTACTTTCAATACCTATTCCATTCCCCAAGGAACCCGGACTTATGAAGGCGGCCTAAGCCGGAGCTTTAGCTATGGGGCCGCTTTACTTGCGGAATTCAGGATTATGCGCTTTTTAAGTCTCCGGCTGGAGGCGGTTTTTAGCCAGGATACCTTCAAGGCGGTAGAAAGCGACGGGGACGGAACCTACAATAAATTTAAGCCCATGACCCTGAGTTTCCCCCTCTTGATAAAGATGCCTATTGAGTTTGACGCTTTTGATCTATCCATTTATACCGGCCTCTATGGAGTGCTGCCCCTGGGCAAAATAAACGTACAAACCAGCAGTTCAGACGGAAACTATAACTATACGATAGATCCGCCCTTCGGTGTTTCTTTTGGCATGGATCTGGGATTCCCCCTTGGCCCCGGAAGTCTCCTTTTTGATATGCGCTACAACAGGGACCTGGGGGTGACGAACGTTCAGAGCATAAACAGGCTGCAATATACCTTGGAAAGGATAGGTTTATCCCTGGGCTATAAATTTCTCCTGTGGAAATATTGATCGGAAGGTGGGATGCCCGGGGATTTTCATTGGCCGGTACCGGGAGGCTCCAAAAAACGTAGCTCGCTTACCAGCGGATCACCGGTATCGGTTTTGCACAGGCGGCGCAGTAATAGGTGTTTTTTCCCTTGGTCTTTTCTAAAACCATCCCTTTCATAGCTACCGAATATCCCCGGCGTCTAATTAAAAGGCTGCCGCAGTGGGGGCAGGAGGTGTCGTTGGTTTCCCCGGGGATGTTTCCCGTATAAACATACGACAGGTCCTTCCGGGCCCGGCGGGCGATTTTTTCAAGTTCGCAAGCATCCGTGGAGGGGGCATCCCAGTGGTAGTCCGGATGATAGGCCGAAAGATGCCAGGGGATACAGGGAGAAAGGTCCTTCAAAAATCCTATGGCCCCTGCAATTTCCTCTTCTCCGTCGTTAAGGCCCGGTACTATGAGGGTGGTAATTTCCAGGTGTACTCCCATCCGGTATGCCAGGGTGATAAAATCAAGCACCGCCGTTAAATTTCCCCCCAGGGTCCGGGCATAGGTATCCTGGGAAAATGACTTAAGATCGATATTGGCCGCATCGATCAGGACCAGGACCTCCGCCGCCGCTTCTCCCTGTAAACACCCGTTACTCACCAGTACATTGGCTATTCCCTCTGCATGGGCGATTTTCATACAATCCAGAAGATATTCAATATGGATCAGGGGTTCCGAATAGGTATAAGCAATCTGGGTACACCCAGCGGCCAAGGCTGTCGCCACCGCTTCCTCCGGAGGAAACAACCGGGTATCCGCCTGGGTACCCTGGGAGATATGCCAATTTTGGCAGAAAGGACAAAAAAGGTTACAACCCAGGAACCCCAAGGATAGGATAAAACTACCGGGCCGGTAATGGTAGAGAGGTTTTTTTTCAATAGGATCCACCGCTGCGGAGGTGATGCGGCCGTAAAAAGGGATGGTCCCCACCCCATCCCGGTTAATTCTGACCCCGCACCGGCCTGATGCCCCCGGCAAAATAAAACATGACCGGGGACAGAGGGTACATTGGATCCTTTGGTATTTATCCTCCTTAGGAGAAGGGATAAAATACCGACCCCGGGGAGGGGTCATGGAATAGAGGACCTTAAAAGCCCTTCATGTTTATCCTGGTATTTACCGGCAAAGGGTATCGACTCCTCCACCTCAAAGGGTTCCAAAATAACCCCATGGGCCCCTTTGCGGATCCATAGCTTTACCAGAGGCACCCCCTCCCCGGCTTCGGTGACCGCAGAGAGGACATCCTCTACACAGAGCACATCCTCAAATTTAAATTCCAAGAGCTTGGTATTTTCCCCCAAGGGATCGTAAATGAGAATAATTCTGTTCTTATCCGAGGGATGCTGCCGGGGACACCCAATAAAAGGAACCGTATCCTTAGGAGGGCCTCCCGCAGTTTTTACGATCTCATAAAACGGTTTTAGTTCAAGCAGGCTTGCTATCCCCATGGTTACCTCCCTTTTTAACTATAAACCCTAGCCGGAGAGGGATCAACCACTAAATTCTACAAACGCCCTTCGATCCAGAGATTGATAAGGTACCGTGAGACCGAACCAAACCCCGGAAGGTCGGGGAGTTCATCCCGGCGGAACCAACGGGCATCTTCAATCTCTTCCCCATCGGGGGTAATCGTACCCCCGGCATAACGGGTCTTAAAGCCGATCATCAAAGAATTGGGGAAGGGCCAGGGCTGGGACGCTACATAGGTCGTATCCCGGACCTCCAGCCCCACCTCTTCCCGAACTTCCCGGCCCACGGCCGCCTCCAGGTTTTCTCCCGCTTCGGTGAACCCCGCAATAAGACTGTAGACCTTACCGGCAAATTTTTTATTATGGGCCAGGAGCGCCTTGCCATCGTCCCGGAGAATGAGGACGATAATAGCCGGAGATATCCGGGGATATTCCAGCCTGCCGCAGGAAGGACAGAGCCGGGCAAGTTCAACCGGGGCATCCCCATTCCGGGTTCCACAGCTTCCGCAAAAAACCGATTCCCTCCGCCACTGCATAATATGATAAACCCGAAAAAATCGTCCGATTAACCCGCCGCCGTCAAGAATTTCCCCCCCATTCGCCGCCATGAGAGAGAGGGCAGAACGGCTGGGCAAAGAACACCAATGGGGGGGAAGGGATACCGTATCATCCAGAAGACACCCCGCAATGGTAGTAGTTCCATCGGTGGAGGGTACCAAAAAGGGAACCACCTCCCCAAAGGCCCTCCGGATCTGTTCCGGGGAAAGCCCCCGGAAACCGGGTGTTTCCAAAACATCCTCCGGTACAACCAGATTATTCCCCTGAAAAAGATAAACCCCGTTTGTTGGATCCGTAGACAAAATTTTCTCCCCTTCCTCAATGGTCAGATGACTATACTTTTTGAACTATTTTAGGAACCCCTAAACCGAGCCGGCCCGCTTTTCCGTAAATCTAAGGCAACTGTTTCAAATGAAACAGCCTCATTTCGTAAGCCGTCTTAACGTGGTTTCATTAGGGGTACCATCGAGCAGGGTTAACATTTTAGTGGTACGGTCTCCGGCGGTCCAAAGTTTATAGGCTATACCGCTTTTCCAGGTTCCCTTGTCCTGAATGTGGATTAAGCCTTCTTCCCAATAACCGTTGTCGTCACGACCGCTTGCGGATTCTTCTGAATAGCCGGAAAGTAAAACCGTATGGGTAAAATCGCGCAGGGCTTTTACCGGGCCGGTAACGATAATGGTGTCAGATTTAAGCTCCAGCTGACCTCTGGCGGTATTTACGGTCTGTCCTTCCGGCCAAAAATCCTGCGCGATACATTCCCAAGCGGTATTCGAAAGGTAGGAGGAAAAATATTTTTGCTCATCGTTATTGGTAATATACACGTCACAGGAAGCAACGAGGAACGAAAAGACGGCAAAAATCAGAATAAAAGGTAATTTGGTTTTCATCGGCGCTTACGGGATAACCGCTGCCTGAATTTCACTATACGGCCCCTTTCCCCTTTTTGTTTTGTATACAGGGTTTTGACGTTCCGGTACATACCTTTGAACCGGTTAAACCATATATAATACGATACCTTCAGGGGGTACTTTTGTCAAGGTCGGCACTATCCACCTTTAGGGCAGAGATATTTGCTTTTATTCGGGATACACCCCGTCACCACGGAGACTTATCCAACCTTAAAACACCGGACCCGGTGGGGGTGATGGCTTTCACCGGGATTCCCCGGGTCCTGTTCCCCGGAGCTTCCGCTAAGATCCCGCAACTCCGGATGTTCCCGGAAGCAGCGATCTTCCGCCAGGGGACAGCGATCGGCAAAGGCACAGCCCGCGAGTAGGGTAACCGCTTTCTTGAGTTCCCCTGCCCCGGAAGGAACCTCCACGGCGGCGCCGATAACTGCGGAAAAGAGGAGCCGGGTGTACGGGTGGAGGGCGGTCCTGAAAAGATCCCCCGCGGGGGCCTCTTCCATAAGTTCCCCCCGGTACATGACCCCGATCCGATCGCAGAAATAACCGGCCACCTTAAGGTCGTGGGCGATAAAAAGGAAAGAAAGGTTCCGGCGGGAACGGATATCTAAAAGGAGGTTGAGGATCTGCCCCTGGATGGAAACATCCAGGGCGGAAACCACCTCGTCACAGATGAGCAGGTCCGGGGACATAAGCAGCCCCCGGGCGATGGAGATCCGCTGCCGCTGCCCGCCGGAAAATTCCGCGGGCCGTCGTTCCAGATCGGCCTTCCCCAAACCCACCTCCTCCATGATAGCCTCCGCCTCCTTTCGGCCCCGTTTTTCCCCGGGCCAGCGGGAGGACCGGCGGTACCCCGAAACCAGAACCTCGTAAATAGTCATCCGGGGGTCAAGGGACCGGGCCGGGTCCTGGAACACATATTTGACCTTTTCCCGGTATTTTTTAAGTTCCCCCGATTTTAGGGCATTGACATCGGTGGTATCCTGAAAAAGGATGGTTCCCCCGTCACTCTCGTACATCCGTACCAGGAGCCGAGCGGTGGTAGTTTTTCCGCATCCCGATTCCCCCACCAGCCCATAGGACTCATTTTTCCCGATGGAAAAGGATACCCCGTTCACGGCATACACAAAGCGGCCGAACCGGGCAAAAAAACCCGCCTCCAGGTTAAAACGTTTCTGTAAATTCTTTACCGTGATTACCGCCATCAGATGCCTCCCCGGAAACAGCGGAGTTCATAGGCCCCCCCGGGGTTTCCTTCAGACCAAAGGGACGGGACCTCTTTGGCGCAGCGGCCTTCCGCCAAAGTGCAGCGGGGGGCAAAGGGACAGCCCGGTTCGGGGTTCGCGGGGTCCGTTACCTTACCGGGGATGGAAAAAAGCCGTTCCCGGGAATAATGACTGCCGAACCGGGGAGAAGCGGCAAGAAGGGCCTTGGTATAGGGGTGGCGGGGGCGGTCAAGGATAAGTTCCGACGGCCCCGATTCCATCACCAGCCCCCCATACATCACCATGATCCGGTCGGAAAGGTCCGCCACCAGGTCGATATCATGACTGATAAAAACAATGGCAAGCCCCCGGCTTTTTCGCAGGGATTTGAGGAGATCGATAATCTGTTTTTGAATGGTCACATCCAGGGCGGTGGTGGGCTCATCGGCGATCAAGAACTCCGCGGATTGGGCCAGGGCCAGAGCCACGCCGATCCGCTGGAGCTGTCCACCGGAAAACTGGTGGGGGAAATTGGAGAGCCGTTCCCGGCTGTTCTCCAGGCCGGTTTCTTCAAGGAGGGACACCGCCCGTTCCATGGCGGCCTCCCGGCTTATCCCCGGCTCCTGGTTGCGGAAGGTTTCAAGAAAGACCTTTTCCATATTTTGGAGGGGATCGTAGGAACGGCCCGGTTCCTGGAAGATCATCCCGATCCTTTTCCCCCGGTATTTCCTGAGTTCCGGCACATCCAGACCCCGCAGTTCCTTCCCTTCAAATCGTATGGAGCCCCTGATCCCGGCACTATGGGGCAGAAGACCCGGTATGGCCTGGGTGGTAACACTTTTTCCCGAACCGCTTTCCCCCACAATACCCAGGATCTCCCCCCGGTTAAGGGAAAAGGACACCCCCCGGACCGCTTGAATCGTGGTTTGGGTAAGTCCCCGGAGGACGGAGAAACGCACCTCAAGGTCCCGTACTTCCAGTAAAGGTATAGGGGCGCCGGACCCGGGAGGGGCCGGTAAAGATTCCGTTCCTGAAGCCGGCCTATCGCCTCCCCTGGGTTTCATAAAGGAGGGCAAAAGCCTTCTTATCCCCAAACTCCTCCGCTTTTCTTTTCCCCCCCTCCCTAAACTGTGGTAGGGATCGAAAAAGTCCCGGAGGGCATCGCCGATAAAGTTAAACCCTAGGGTTACCCCCAGAAGGAACCAAACGGGCCAGAGCAGCCAGGGATAGTTTCTGAGGTTACTCAGGGTGGAAATATCCCGCTTGATCAGGGAACCCCAGCTTACCGCGGGGTCCACGATCCCCAGTCCCAGATAGGACAGGGTGGTTTCGGTCATAATAAACCCCGGTACCGAAAGGGCGATACTCACGATAAGGAGGCTCGCGATCTGGGGAATGATATGGCCCGCGATAATCACCGGCGCGGGGATCGTTTCCAGTTGGGCGTTCATCACAAATTCTTCCCGCTTAATCGCGTGGACCATACCCCGGATAGTCCGGGCTGAGCCGGGCCACCCCACCAGGGAGAGGATCAGGGTGATCATCATGTAGGACTGGCCGGAATCCATGGTTGAGGATAACAGGGACCGTAAAAAGAGGATGAGGTAGAGTCCCGGAATGAGCATGAAAAATTCAGCGAAGCGCATGATGGTCCAATCCGTGGCGCCCCCAAAGTACCCCGAAAGGCCGCCGAAGAGGATGGCAAGCCCCAGGGAAATGGCGGTGGCGATAAAACCGATGGTCAGGGATATCCGGCTGCCGTAGACAATCCGGGAAAAGAGGTCCCGGCCCAGATGATCCGCCCCCAGCAGGAAGGCCGGATAGGAGCCGGGGGGGGCGGTAAAGAGGTGCCTATCCATGGGGATGATACCCCAGAGTTTATAGGGTTCCCCCCGGCCCCAAAAGACCACCGACCCATAGGAACCCCTGACCCGGGCATAATGCCAGTTTACGGTATTTATCACCCGGGCCTCCTGGGCCTGGAATTTCCCTTCAAAAAGACGCAGGTTTGGGGGATGGTAGGTTTTATCCGCAAAGGAGGTGGCGGCTCCATAGGGGGCGATGAATTCGGCGAAGATCATCATCAGGTAGAGGAGAACCAGGGTAATGAAGGCGAAAAAACCCAGCGGCCGCAAACGGAGGTAGCGTAAAAACTTTTTCATCTACCCTTTCCCGTACCGTATTCTGGGATCCACCAGGGCCAGGATTATGTCCGAGAGAACCATCCCCAACAGTACCAGGAAGGAAACAAACATGATATTGGAGAGGACCAGATTGATATCCTCCTGGAGTACCGCTTCGTACATAAGCCGCCCCATACCGGGGTAGGCGAAGATGATCTCCAGAATCAGGGAACCCGAAAAGAGCCCTGCCAGAAGGTTGGCACTTCCGGTGATATAGGGGTTCAGGGTGTTTCGGAAGGCGTGATTAAAATAGATCCGCCATTCCCCGATACCTCGGGCCCGGAGGCTCGTGATATAGGGCTGTCCCAACTGGTCCAGCATGGTGGCCCGGATCATCCTGAGGGTTCCCCCGATACCCCCCAGAAAAGCCGCCAGAAGGGGGAGGAAGACGTGATGGAGGTAGGAGAAGGTAAACCGCACCGGCGCTTCGGCAAAGGGGAAGGGAGGATAGGCGGTTACCGGGAAAAGCCCGGTCACCGAGGCGAAGAGCTGAAGCAGGATCAACATGAGGATCCCCGGAAAAGCATGGAGGACCAGGGCAAAAAAGGTCACCGCCAGGTCTGTTTTGGTCCCCGCCTTGGTGGAAAAGTAGACCCCCAGGACAAAGGAAAAAAAAGTGATGAGAACCAGGGACAAGAGGTTGAGGAGGACCGAGTTGAAGATTCGGGAGGCGAGGAGAAAGGATACCGGCGCCCGGGAGATAAGGCTCGTCCCCAGATCCCCCCGGAGGACCCGGCTGAGCCAGTGGAAATACTGAATGTAAAAGGGCTGGTCCAGCCCCAACTCCGCCCGACGGGCGGCAAGCTGCTCCAGGTCCATGATTTGCTGGTTCTGTCCCGGCCGGATTTGATTTTCCCCGAAGATCTGTTGGAGCATGATCCGATCCACGATATCTCCGGGAGCCAGTTCCATAAGGCCGAACACCGCGAGGCCCAACATAAAAAGCATCACCGCCATGGTAAAAAGCCGCCCCAGGATATAGGAAACGAGGGGGGCCTTTTGTTTAAAAAGAAAAAAAGGCCGTAAAAGGATAAGGACGATACCCCCGGGCTCCTGCTTTTTCATGGCTTAAGGAATATATGGGTGGTCTCAAACCCGTTCAGGTTATCGTAATACACATTGGACTGATCCCAGCGATTAAGGAGGGCCGAAAAACTCCGGGGCCGCAGGAGGTATATCACCGGGCATTGTTCCAGGATTATCTCCTGGTACTCGTTCCAGAGGAGCCGGGCCTTATCCCGATCCAGGGTATAGGCCCCCTCGTTGTAGAGGTAATCGACCCGGGCCTCCCATTCGGTGGCGGGACTTTCCTGCAGGGGATACCACAGATGGAGGTTCCCGTCGGAGGGCCACACATTGCTTCCCTGGGTAGGGAAAATATTGGACCCCGAAAGGCCCATCAACATGGACTGCCATTCAAAGCTGGTAAAGAGCTGTTCGACCATCTTCTGAAAATCCACCACCCGGATATTCACCGTGATTCCCACCTGGGAAAGCTCCGTCATAATAATCGAAGCGATATCGGCGACCATAGTACTTTCGGAACGGATGGTGAGGTCAAAGGTTACCGGCCGCTGCCGGTCGTCTCGCAGGATTCCTGAGCTGTCCCGTTTCATGCCGATGGATTCCAGCAATTCCAGGGCCCGAGGGGGATCGTAGAGGTATGCCAATGTTATTTCCGGGTTGTAATAGGGGTTCGGCTCGGGGAAGAAGTTGAGCTTCGGTTCCGCCAGCCCCCGGTAAACCTGGGAGGCGATCCGGTCCCGGTTCAAAAGGCAGCTCATGGCCTGACGGAATTCCTTTTGGGTAAACCACTCGTATTGGGGGGTATCCCGGTATTTAGGGTTCTGGTTAAAGGTCCAGAAGGACGCGCTGAGGCTCCCCTCGGCGTTAAAGACTGTGTAATCCGCCTCAGGTTTATTGAGCAGTTCCTCCAGGTCCTCGGGACGGGCGTCGTAGGATTCGATCTGTCCCTCTTTAAATAACAGGAACTGGGTATTTTCATCGGGAATTATCCGGATGATCTCTTCTTCAATATAGGGAATGGAAAGGCCGTTACGGTCCTTGTCCCAATAATCCTTGTTCCGTTTGTACACCAGCCGCTGTCCCGGGGTGTATTCGGTGAGGAACCACATTCCCATGGAGGGTATCTTTTTGGGGTCCCCGTCCACGCTGAAAAGCTCCTGTACCCCCTGGACTCCCCGTTCCCGTTTGGCATCCCCATAATCAAGCCGGGGGGCGATAGAACGGTTGGTGGCTAAGAGGGGTTCCGCTACAATCCGGGGAAAATGAAACACAAACCGTTTATCGTCGATTTTTTCTATATCAATATGGCCTTCACTGCCGTCCTCCAGGGTAAGGAATTGACCGTTGTAGCCGGAACTCCGGAAAGCGGGGTCCCCCTCTATCTCGTTGTACCAGAAGATCACGTCGTCGCTGGTGACCGGAATTTTCATCTCCGAATTATAGTAACTCCAGTAGAGGTCGTCCCGCAGGGTGTAGACGAGGTCCATGGTACCCGCTTCTTCGTCGGCCGTTATTTCAAAGGAAGCGCACCGGGGTTTCCACTCCCGTTTAACCACGTCGTAGTCCACGAGCCAGTCCAACATACTCCTCACCACGGCGGCGGTAGCGCTGTCCTGTTCGCCCACGAGGATGTTAAAGCTCTTGGGGTCCTCAGACATAACGTCGCGCCAGGTTCCGGCAACCCTGCCGGGGACAAACTCCTCCCCTCGCCAGGGTTTGGTCACGGTTTTCTCCAGAATTCCTTCAAGACCCTCGGTACTCAAGGCATCGATAGCTTCAGAGGAAAGCTCCTCGCTCCGGGTACAGGAAGCAAAGGCGATAAGCAGGCAAAAACCGCCAATAAGGGGTAAGCTAGTTTTCATAGGGGTATTGTATCTGTCCCGAAGGGGGGTGTCAATGCAAAAGCTTGACACAAAAAAGAGAAAGAGAACGAACAACATTTTTTAAGTACCCGGATAACTCTCCCCACCGCCTTTGAAGGGGGTTCCCTACGGGGAAATCTGAGTATCAAGTTCTATTGGATTCCTCACTTGTCTTTGTGTCTACCTGATAGGATAAGGTTCAGACCCGCCGGGCGGATTCAGGGTGGGGATGCATAGGGCGTTTGGGTATTGACCACAGGTGGGGCAAAGCAACCATAGTGCCAGGCACTTGCTCACTGCCCACTATTCATTCTTCCTTCTTTTTTCGCCTTGGTGGTTAAATTTCACGCTTTCCTACGGGAAGACGCGTCCGGTATCATCGATGAGGATAAAGGCCGGGAAGTCCCGGACTTCAATGAGCCTGACCGCCTCCATGCCCAAGTCCGGGTAATCGATAATTTCTTCGGAGAGAACGTGCCGTTCCGCGGAAAGGGCCGCGGTTCCCCCCATGGCGCCCAGGTAGAAGCCCCCGTATTTTTTACAGGCCGCCTTCCATTGGGGGCCCCGGTTCCCCTTGGCCAGGGTAACCAGGGAGGCTCCCTGGGACATGAATTCCTCCCCATAGGGATCCATCCGCTGGGCCGTAGTGGGCCCCAGGCTTCCTATCACCTTACCCAGCGGGGTTGCCGCGGGGCCCGCATAGTAGACAGGGTATTTGAAAAGGTAGGCCGGGAGTCCCTGTCCCCGGCTTAAGAGGGTATGCCACCGGAGATGGGCCGCGTCCCGGGCAACCAGGAGTTTCCCCGAAAGGAGGACCCGGGCCCCCGCCCGCAGCCGGGACAGGGCCGCCAGGATCTCTCCCATGGGCCGGGACAGGTTTATCCGGGACAGGCCCTCCCCGGTACCCCCGGCATGGTCCCCAAGGTCTGAAACCGCGATACCCCGTTCGGCCAGAAATTCTCCGGGGTTCTCGATGAGTTTTTCCAGATGGATGCCCGCGCCGTCGATAAAGGCCAGAAGGTTCCGATGGGCATTGCAGGATACTCCGATGGAAACAGGACAGGAGGCGGCATGCCGGGGAAGACGGAGGACCCGGACATCCAACAGAAAGGAAGTTCCCCCAAACTGGGCCCCCAGGCCGCTTTTTCTGCCGATTTCCATAATCCGGTTTTCCCAAGAGGAATCCCGAAAAATCCACCCCCGGTTTTGCCCGGCGGAGCCGTCATGGGTATCAAAAAAGGGGGCCCCATCCAGGATTTCGGTGGTGGCGAGTTTGAGCACTTCCAGGTTGAATTCCGGACTGGTCCCTCCCACCACCACGGCGAGACGATAGGGAGGACAGGCGGCGGTCCCCAGGGCGGGGATCTGTTCCTCCAAAAAGGCCGCAAAGGCTTTTTCTTCCAGCAGGGCCTTGGTCTTGGAAAAAAAGGCGGTCTTATTGGACGATCCCCCTCCTTTGGCTACAAAGAGAAAGCGGTAACCGGGATTTGCGGCTTCTCCGGGAAGGGCCTCAAGCCGAATCTGGGCGGGGAGGTTATTCCCGGTCGGATATTCATCAAAAAAAGAAGCGGGGGCGGTCTGGGAAAACCGGAGATGGTTTTTTTTATAGGCCCGGACAATCCCCGCCTCCAGCTCCGCCCCGTCGTCTACACCGGTATAGACCCCCTCGTCTTTCCACCCGTAGATCACTGCGGTCCCCGTGTCCTGACAGAGGGCCAGTTCTCCCCGGGCGGCGACAACGGCGTTCTCCAGCAGGGAGGAGAGTACCAGCCGGTCATTGGGGGAAAGTTCCGGGCAGGCCAATGGTTTTGCGAGAAGTTCCAGATGGCTCTCCCGGAAATAAAAGGCCAGGGCACTGAAGGCTTCCTCCGCGAGCAGCCGGAGCAGTGCCGGGGAGATACAAAGCCGCCCGTCGGTAAGAGCCGGCTTGGTACCGGGCGCTACCAAAGTTCTAAATTGGGTTTTTTGAAAGGCGTTGGAAATAAGGGGGCGTAAATCCTGTCTATCCATGGTTACGATTTATGGTTTCGCCGTCCTTGCGGCCTGGGCGGGCAGCAGGTATTTTTCAATATATTCCCGCTTAATCCGTAACAATTCATCCTGGGGAATTTCCGTAAGTACCTGCCAACCCAGATCCAGGGTACGCTCAATACTTCGGTTTTCAAATTCTCCTTGGGAAAGAAAGATTTGTTCCATTTTTTCGCCGAATTTGAGGTATTGTTTATCCCCCCCGGAAAGTTCCTCTTCTCCAATAATGGAAGCCAAATTCCGCACCTGCTTGACCCGGGAATAGGCGGCGAAAAGCTGGCTCGACACATCCTTATGATCCTCCCGGGTCATGCCGGGGCCTATGCCGTCCTTCATGAGCCGGGAAAGACTGGGGAGCCCTGCCACCGGAGGATAGACCCCCCGCTGGGTAAGTTCCCGGTCCAGGACGATCTGTCCTTCGGTGATATACCCGGAAAGATCCGGGATGGGGTGGCTGATGTCATCGTTGGGCATGGTAAGGATAGGGATCTGGGTGATGGACCCGGTGGAATCGCTGATCTTCCCCGCCCGCTCGTAGAGGCTTGCCAGATCGGAATAGAGGTAACCCGGATAACCCTTGCGGCTGGGGACCTCGCCCCGGACGGAAGAAACCTCCCGGAGGGCTTCACAGTAGTTGGTCATATCGGTCATCACCACCAGGACATGCATGTTTTTTTCGTAGGCCAGGTATTCCGCGGCGGTCAGGGCGCACCGGGGTGCCACCAGCCGTTCCAGGGAAGGGGCGTCCGCCAGGGAAAGGAAAACCACCACATTGGTCAGAACCCCGGTCCGCTCAAAACCGTCCAGGAAAAACCGGGCCGCATCATATTTGACCCCCATGGCACAGAAGATCACCACAAAAGGCTCAGGACTCTCCCCACCGGCGTTCAAAATCTTCGCCTGACGGACGATCTGGGCGGCAAGCTGATTATGGGGAAGGCCGTTTCCCGAAAAAATCGGCAGTTTCTGGCCTCGGATAAGGGTATTCATTCCGTCAATCGCGGAGATCCCGGTCTGGATAAAGTCCCGGGGGTAGGTCCGGGCATAGGGATTAATGGGAAGGCCGTTTACATCCATGGTGAGGGAAGAGAAAATATCCCCATAGCCGTCGATGGGTTCCCCCAGACCGTTAAAAATCCGGCCTAAAAGACCGGTACCCACCCGGAGTTCCATGGGCTTTCCCAGAAATTCCACCCGGCTGTCATCCGCGGACAGGCCCGTATTGTTTCCAAAGAGCTGAATGGCGGTCCAGTCTTCGCTCATATCTACCACCCGGCCCAGGCGCCGTTCTTCGTCCCGGCCATAAACCGCAACTACCTCATTGAACCCCACATTCCGGCCCCGGCTGGTGAATACCACCGGACCCTCAATCCGGGAAAGCCCCCGATATTCTATACCCCTCATACGAAACCTCCGCGGGAACCTTTTTTAAACATACCCTTCATAACATATCCCGGTTCCGGTAACCCCGTTCCAGTTCTTCCAAAGCCCCCCGCATTTCCCGTTCAAAACTTAACAGCCCCTCGGGATCGTCATTTTTGACCTCACTTTTCAGCCGGGAAAGCCGTTCCCGGATGGGAAGGGAGTTGATCTTATACAGGGGCGCCCCTAATTTGATACAGGCCTGGGATCGCTGATAAAATTCCATAATAAGTTCCAGTAGCCGTATCTGTTTGGCAGGAATGCAGTACATATCCACTTCGTCAAAGGAATTTTGCTGGAGAAAGCCGTTTTTGATGATATCCGCCGCGAGGAGGATAAGGCGTTGATCATCGGGAAGGGCGTCGGGGCCGATGAGCCGGACGATCTCCGACAGGCGTTCCTCCTTTTTAAGAAGGTCCAGGGCTTCCTGGCGTACCGGAGCCCACTGGGGGTTCACTTTTTCCCACCAGGGTTCCACTTCCCCGGCATATTCGGAATAACTGTCTATCCAACTGATGGCGGGATAATGCCGGGCATTAGCCAAATCCCGGTCCAGAGCCCAAAAACACCGAATGAACCGTTTGGTATGCTGGGTAACGGGTTCGGAAAAATCCCCTCCCGGGGGAGAAACCGCTCCGATAATGGAAATAGACCCTTCAGCCCCCCCATAGGTACGGACCCGGCCGGCCCGCTCGTAAAATTCCGCGAGCCGTGTGGGGAGGTAGGCGGGAAATCCCTCCTCGGCGGGCATTTCCTCCATACGGCCCGAAAGCTCCCGGAGGGCCTCGGCCCAGCGGCTGGTAGAATCCGCCATGATCGCCACATGATAACCCATGTCCCGGTAGAATTCCGCCAGGGTAACCCCGGTATAGATGGATACTTCCCGGGCCGCCACCGGCATATTGGAGGTATTGGCAATAAGGATGGTTCGTTCCATGAGGGACCTTCCGGTACGGGGGTCGGTAAGTTTGGGGAAGTCCGTGAGGACATCGGTCATTTCATTGCCCCGTTCCCCGCAGCCGATGTAGATGATCACATCCGCATCGCACCATTTGGCGATAGCATGCTGGGTCATGGTTTTACCGGTTCCGAAGCCTCCGGGAATGGCCGCGGTACCCCCTTTGGAGAGGGGAAAAAACACGTCGATAACCCGTTCTCCGGTGATCAAGGGTCTGTCCGGGGCAAGCCGCTCCGCACAGGGCCGGGGGATCCGTACCGGCCACCATTGGGCCAGGGGAATGGCCTCCCCCGCATCGGTCCGGGCTACCACCGTATCCGGAGGGTAGTCCCCGGGGGGGATGAGTTCCGTAAGCCGGCCTCCCCGAATAGTAGGGGGAATCATGATTTTACAGGTGATGCTTTCCGTTTCCTTAACCGTTCCCAGGGTTAAGCCCGGAAGAGCCTTCACTTCAGTTCCCGCGGCTAACCGGGCGGTGATTTCCTGGTCGGGAACAAAGGTCCAGGATTTGGCGGGGTCCAGAGGATTCCCTCGACTGCCCGATGCCATAAAGGGACCGTTTTGCTTAAAGAGAACCTCCAGGGGGCGCTGAATCCCGTCATAGATGGTACCGATAAGTCCGGGACCGAGGAGTGCCGAAAGGGGCCTGCCGGTAGATATTGCCGAAGCGCCGATCTTGAGACCCGTCTCATCCTCATATACCTGGATCACCGCCTCGTCCTGTTCAAGGCGGACTATCTCGCCGATGATCCGTTTTTCCCCCACCTCCACCACATCAAAAAGTCCCGCCCCACCGAGTCCCGATGCACGGATGATGGGGCCGGAAATTCTCCTGACCTTACCTTCAATCACCCCAAAAATCCTCCCCCAAAAGTGCCGCTACCAGTTCGGCCCGCTTGTCCTCAAGCAATTCCCGGGCTATCCCGTCGATTGAGGCGATGATCCGTACCGCCTGAGTATCGGCGACCAAGGCAGGAAAGGTCCCGGGTAATCTGAAACCGGGCTCCGCCTGTTTTAAGACCCAGACCCCCTGGGGAAATACCCGCTGTAAAAGCCCCCGGACCTCTTCCTGGGTAAGTCCCCGGTAGATAACCGGAAGCTCCCCTTGCCGCGGATCTTCAAGTTCAGGACATTTCCGAAACCGTTTTGCCAGTTCCTCTTCCAAAAGGGAAAGAATCCTTTCCCGGGATAGACCGGTAAGGTACCCTTCTATGGCGGATTGCAGGAAGGATTCCACCTTTTCGGATCTAATCCTCCGTTTGTCCAGGGGAAGCCGGGCCATGATTTCCGTCCGGGTTTGTTCTTCCCGGCGTTCATACCGCCGGCCTATATCGGCCACGGCGTCTTCGGTTTTCTTTTTCCAAAGTTCTTCGGCGGATTGCACCGTGTCATCCGCGGTCTTGAGGATGCGGTAGGCCTTTCTTCGGGCATCTTCCAGTATTTCCCGATCCAGTATGTCTGTTGATCGCAGTTCTTCCATAAAAATCCCTAAACCCGTATTCCTATGGCTTCCCGGATAGAATCGACCAGGGTCTTTCGGCCCTCCAATTTTCCCAGGGTACCGGGAATCTCCACCACCAGGGGATAGCGGCCGGAAAGCTGCCATTGGGTCAATACATCCCCCAGCCAATCTGCGGTTTCTTCGGTCATGATTAGCACCCGGCAGCTTTCGGAATTGGGAAGTACCGTTCCGGCGGTTTCATCCCAGCCCTGGGTTATCTTTAAAAAAACCGAACGGGCATGGTAGGCATCGGTAACGGCTTCTCCGCCAATACCAACAAATCGAAAAGCGGTTACCAACTCTTCATCCCCAATAAAAAAATAATCCACCGGCTTCTAAAATATCATGATCAGGAGGGCTACCAGAAAACCCCAGAGACATATCCCCTCGGCAAGCCCCGCATAGGGCAGGGCCTTTCCGGAAAGTTCCGGATTTTCGCTCATGGCCCCCATGGCCGCCGACCCAATCTGCCCCACCGCGACTCCCCCGGCAATACAGGAGATCCCCACCGCCAGGGCCGCGGCAAAATACTTCCACACTGAAGTATTCCCCCCTTGGGCCTCGGATACCGCTTCGGCAGCGGTATCCTGAAGTTCCTGGGCAAAACCTACGGTGCCTGAAAGAGCACAGAGAACCAGGACAAAAAGGATAACCAAACGTTTCATCATATAACTCCTCAAAATCTTGAGCCTTCCCTTTTCAAAACCCGGTTGGTTTTAAAAAAGGCTTAAAAAAACAGCCAAAGGACTGGTTTTTTCTTTAAATTAAGTCAGTTTCAAAACTCAGGTGGGGTTTAAAACTGACCCTGCAAAAACGGCCGGAAGGCTCGTTTCTACATTTAAATCCATGGATGCTTTTTCAAAATCTGACCTTCTGAAAAAGCCCCCCTTACTCGGAATTCCGGACCTTGCCCGTAACAGCCTCCCGGCGAAACCGGAAGGGGGAAAATTCCACCCCGGTTTCGGTAAAAAATTTGCTAAAAAACTCATAATATTGTAGACGCACCACCTGAATGGCTACGATCATTCCTTCAAGCAGGATTATCACGGCGTTCCCAAAGATCATGATAATCACCGAAAATACCGGCCCCCCGGCAAGGTGGGCGACCATCCCGGAAAGGGTAAATACTATAAAAGAAAGTACCGCATGGGACAGGGCGAAGGCCCCAACCCGAAGAAAACTAACCGTATTGGAGATATAGGTCGACGCGGTTTCCAGGATTTCCACAAACCCTTCCATAATAAAAACCATCAACCCTTGCTCCAGGACCGGCCGTTTTCCGGATATGATCCGCCAAATAACCGGACCAAAAAAGATACAAAAAGCAGGCAACAACAAACCCCCAAGGTCAAACCAGGTAAAACGCCCTCCCGCCAGGAGCTTTACGGCGATAAAAAGGGCATACCAAAAAAGCAAAATCCCCGCCACACCGGTTTTTGAAAAAAAGGCTTTTTCATATTTTTTAAGAGTATACTGGTTGACAATATTAACCAAAAGCCCCACGGAATTGAGGACTACCCCCACGGCGATGGTAAATCCGAAAAAATAAAAAAGCTTTTCTATACTGCCCTTTTCCGGCATAAGCTGGAGGATCCGTTCGGGGGGTTCTCCGGTCAGGCCGAAGAGATTCATAAAAAAACCTGTCACCGCCTTGGTAGGAGCGATGAGGAGTTCTTCATTGGTAAACACCGAACCGTTTAAAACCCCCATAACCATGGAACTGATCCCCACGGCGATCAGGGGGACAGAATACTTCCTGCTTCCCCGCAGGACCTTAAGTCCCCTTTTTCCGGTTAGAAGCCCTAAGAGGAGCAAGACCAGGCCCTGGCCCACATCCCCAAACATGATGCCAAAGAGGATCGTAAAAAAGAAAGCCACAAAGGGGGTGGGATCTATGGTCCCATAGAGGGGGGCTCCATAGGAAAAAACCACCCCCTCAAAACCCTTGACAAAGGTACCATGTTCCAGGGAAACAGGAACCTTTGTTTTACCTTCCTTTACTTCCTCCACCTCATCGGGATTAAAGGTCCGGATGGCAACCCTTCCTTGGGTACATTTTTCCAGACCCTCCACCAGGTTTGGGACGGCATCCGACGGGACCCAGCCGGATAATATATACACACTCCGGGTGCTCCGCAGCTTTCCCTTGAGCTGTTCCACCAGGAAAGCCATAAGGTAAGCCGCGGCGAGGGAGCTGATGGTACCGCCGTATTCGTTCCGTATCTGGGTCTTTTCGGTATTTAGCTTCCCCAATTCCTTTTCGACCCCCGCGAGCCGGGACTCAAGTCCCGCAAGCAGCTCTCCGGGAACCCCCTTATACCCTTCGGGGATGGTAATGGGAACAAAGGATAGTCTTTTTAACTCCGAATCCAGGGCAAACCGACCCTTTCGGGATGCCGCGGCCAGGACCCGGTCATCGCCGGCCACCCCTTGTCCCAGGGGGATAATTACCGCCCGGTCCGAGAGGTTTTCCCGTAGTTCATTTTGTCTTTTAGGATCCAGCCGCCCAACCCGAAGGGTTAAATAGGAAAGCTGGTCCAAGTCGGAAAAGGGGGCGTTAAGATTGGCAAAAGCTTTGGCTTCATTCAGGGCTTCCTCAACCTTTCTTTTTTCCCCCTTTTCCGTATTTTCCCGGTCACTCAAGATCCCTATGGCGGTGATAATTTTATCGGTAAGGGCCTCCTCCGCTTCCCCGGGAAGGTGGCTGGACTCTTCGGGCTCTTGGGGAAGTTTAATCCCCAGATAAGCGGCCCCGGTTCTTATTCTTTCCAGATTCTCCTGGATATGCCGGTAATCCGCAGTATCCAGGGCATGGACAACACCCCCGGCCTCCTCATCTTCGGAAAGGTGCAGAAGGGCCTGGCGGCCTAAAAATTCTATTACCTGATCCACATCCCGGCTTAAAACGGTGAGCTCAATCTGTTTCATCTTCCTGGGGCGTATCATGGTTCTACCTCCAGCATGGCGAAGACATCTTTGGCGGATAAACCCAGACCGAGGCCTTCGGCCACACTGGTCAAAAGGTCCTCTTCAAACTGCTTGAGTTTAATAAAACAGGAAACGGTATCTATGGAAAAGGGGTTCCGGCGAAAGAACTGCCGGGCCAGGCGGTACAGGTGTTGGGAGGCGGCGTTCTGAAAGTACCGGGGATCGACATTCCAGGACTCCCCGGATTTTTCGGGGTTGAGAAACGCTACCCGGTTCCATTTTTCCCAGTCCGGCCGATTATCCAAAGCCATGGATAAGGAGGCCGCCGCGTCATCCGCCAGGGTTCTATCCGTGGTATCGGAAGCTTCCTGGGGAACATATTTTTTTCCGTTCCTGATGGGAACAAGTATTTTTTTTATTTCCTCCGGGGCCATGCCGTAATAGACCCTGAGCCGTAATGCCCAGGAGGCGTTCCGGAGGGCAATCTCCTCGGCCAGGATCTTTTTAATGGCAATTCTGTCTTTTTCCGGCAGGGAAAAAAGAGAATTCCACAGGAGGGTATAATATTGACGATCCAGCTTGGTCTGCAGGAGGATACCGTTTTTATCGGCATGAACATCCTCATCCAAAAGAAAGGCAAATTCCGTATCCTTTACCATGACCGCCAGATCCGGATAGGCGTTGAAATTTACCGTTCCCAAGGCCCCAAGGTCGATAAATTCCGGGGGTTTTACCTCCCCTCCGGCGATAGCGCTAAGGGCGCTTTTGATATCACCGTATTCATAAGCCCTGACCAAGCGCAAAAGCAGTTCCGGGGGATTTCTAAAGGATAAAACCAGGGCGCTCATCTGTTTTATCGCCCGGCCGACGATACGCTGTTCCAGGTCTACGAGGAGTTCCCGTTCGGGAAGATCCCGGCTTGCCAGGGGAAATACCAAACGATCCAGTTCCGTAAGCCGGGTTATGGGACTAAGCCGCGCAATACCCTTTCCTACAAAGGATTTCCCAATTATCCCGCAGGCTTTGGCAAAGGCGTATGCCCGTTTCCCGGATCCTATCATCCTAACGATCCTGACACAGGAAACTTTCGACAAGCCGGATAAAGGCTTCGTTATGAACCGGCAGAGCAGCAAGGCTTTCCCGATAGGAATCAAGCTGTTTTTTATAATCCTCTTTTACCTGGAGTATCCTTTCTCCGTATTGAATTTCAAGGCGGTCCGTCTCCCGGCCGTACCGTTCATCGTACAAACGACGGCTTTGCTTTTCCCCTTCGGTAATACGCCGATCCGCCTCGGCTTGGGCGTTATCTACCAGGGCGGAAGCCTCCGCTTCAACTTCTAGAAGGTGCCGAAGCACATCCTGTTCATCCATGGAAAACCTGCTTTTTAATCCAGGGTAATGAGTACGTCCTCATATTTTTTAATAATTCCATGAGCGCCCTGGGGATCACCCTGGGTAATCAGATCCGTATAAAACTGGGGATTATCCAACAATTCCGCCAGCCGTTTTAACAGACGCAGGTGTTGTTCGGTATCCTTTTGCGGGGCCAGCATCATAAATAACAGATAAACCGGCTCCCCATCCAAAGCATCGTAATCAATACCTTTTTTTGAAATTCCTAAAATGCCGTATACCGTATCAACCACATTGGTTTTCCCATGGGGAATCGCTATACCCTTATGGATTCCGGTGGACATCTTTGACTCCCGAAGCCTGAGGGCTTCAAGGATGTCTTCCCGGGCATTTATTTTAACGGCATGACAAAAATGGTCCACCATTTCTTCAAAGGCTTCTTCCTTATCGTCCGCTTCAAGCCCCACTTTGATTAACTCAGGCGGAAATACGTCATAAAGGAACATTTATCGTAACCCCCGACCCTTAACCTATTCGGATTCTACCGGGGGTTCGGTATTTTCAACTTCGTCCCCTTGCCACCAATTACTGTCCGCTTCTATTATCGACTCTGGTACCGCCGATTCTACCCCGGAACCGCCGGGGGTTCTGTTGATAAGGGCCAAACTGAAGCTGATCACCAGGAAAAGGACGCCTAAAATGCTGGTTGCCCGGGTTAGTACGTTCCCCGATCGGGATCCGAAGGCGGAACCGCTGCCTCCGGCAAAAATCCCTCCCAAACTATCCCCTTCCTCGTTTTGGATCAATACCAAAAGGATAAGCAAAACCGCGACAATTACAAAAAAGACCAATAATAAAATACCAAGGATTGTCATGTATCTTTCTCCATATATCTATATTATCCTTTAAAAAAAACTTATTCAAGGCGGTATAGAGAAATTACCTTTTCCGAAAATCAAGCCTTTAAAAAAAATTCCAGGGCCCTTCGGATCTGTCCCCGGGGTTCCTCGGTGGCGGAAATCCAGGTAAGTCCCGGGATGGAGGCAAAATAGGTAAACTGCCGTTTGGCGTAACGGCGGCTGTTCCGGGCGACGAGGGCTTCCACGCCGATGAGATCCCCGGAGAGGGCGTATTCCCCGGGATGGGGCTCAATGAAAAATTCTTTGTAGCCGATGGCGGAAAGTCCGGGATCACCGGGGCCGTAACCGGCCTTGAAGAGCCTTTCCACCTCCCCGGGCAGTCCTTCGCGGAACATGGCGGCGCATCGCCGGTCGATCCGGCGGTAAAGCTCTTCCCGGGGACGGGTAAGGCCCAGGATGAGAAAACGGTAACAGGACCGGGGAGATACCGGGGGGGGGAGCTTAAAGGAACTCAAGGGCCGGCCGGAGCTTCGGAATACCTCCAGCGCCCGGAGAAGACGGTAGGTGTCGTTAGGATGGATCCGAGCGGCGCTGGGGGGATCGCAGGCGGCCAGTTCTTCCATCAGGGGGGGGACGCCCCGCCGGAGGAGTTCTTCTCGAAGGGCTTCCCGGATAGGGATGACGGAAGGGGGGGCGTCGCTTTGGCCCAGAATAAAATTTCTGATATAAAAGCCGGTGCCCCCGGATAACACCGGCAGAGCCCCCCGGGCGGCAATGGCGGCGCAGGCTTCGTCGGCCAGACGGACAAAGTCCCCGGCATTGAACTGTTCATCGGGGTTACGGATATCTATAAGATGATGGGGGATCCGGGCCCTAAGTTCCGGAGCCGGCTTGGCGGTACCTATATCCATACCCCGGTAAACCTGCATGGAATCGGCGGACACAATTTCCACGGGACAAAGAAAATTCCCGGGTATAAAAAGCTGTTCAACTATCTCCGTTTTACCTGAGGCGGTGGGGCCCAGAAGGATGCATACCGGAATAGCGTTTTTTTCCGGCATAGAGGGGCTATTCTTCTATACGGAATTCGATCTCTTGGGTAAAGATCTGACGGGCCGCCAAGGATACTACCTTGCCGTCATTCTCCTCAATTTCCGGATCCCTGAGCATGGAAAGCTGAAAGGCTCTACGGGAAGCGGCGCAGGTAATCTCGTACATATTGCCTTCATGTTCAATGAGTTCTTCTAGGGGAAATATCATAATTATTACTATATACTTTTCAAAAAAAGGTGTAAAGGGGGGTATACCCCGGGATCCCCTGTCAGGATAACTGTTTTACCCTGGGGCACTCAGCCCGGAAGGTTGAGAGGTACTTTGTAAACCGTTACATTTCGGCTTTCCAGGTACCTTTCCTGAGCTTCGGGGATCCCGTCATCGGTAAAAACGCCGCCGATAGCTTCTATCGGTAACAGGGATACCGTTCCCTGCTGGTTAAATTTTCTCGATTCGGTAAGGATCAGGGTGTTGTTTGCCTGCCGGGCCATATCCCGCACGGTTTCCGCCCGGGAATAGTCATTGCCGGTAAAACCGGTCCGTTGGGTAAAACCGTCGGCACCGATAAAAAGCTTATCCACAAAAAACTCTTCCAGGTTTGCCCGGGTAATGGGACCGACCGTCACCTGGGAAATCCGCTGATAATCTCCCCCCAAAAGCAGGATCCGTACCCCGGAATATTTGCGGATGTAATTGGCGATAAAGGCGGAATTGGTTATGATGGTGATGTTGTTCTTCCCCATGGCCAATTCTTCCGCCAGAAGGGTACAACAGGACCCAGATTCGATCATCACCGTTTCCCCCGCCTTTATCAGGGTAGCCGCCAATTGGGCAATCCGCCGCTTTATCTCATAATTGACGGCCAGCCGGTTCCCGATATCATCCGGAGAACCGAGGATGGCAAAGCCATGCTCCCGTTTGATAAGTCCCTTTTCTTCCAGAAAATCCAGGTCTTTACGGATGGTTACCGGGGATACCTCCAATAATTCGGCGAGCCGGGAAACCTCAATCCGTTGATTTTCCGAAATAATTTTTAAAATATGGGCGCTCCGTTTTTCCATAATAATCCTCAGTAATTCTCTTCAAACTTTCATACGATAGGGGAAAGCTTTTTATATAGTATAATCCTTTCACCGGGATAAAAACAGCCTTCCCCTGCTACCCATAAAAATTCACCGGAAACCCGGGGATGGCGTATTCCCCCAAACAAAAGGGGGAGCTTGTCTCCTGTACGGAGGAAGTCCTTGATATATACACTCCAAAAGAGGCTAAACTCCGAAAACAGGGCCGGGTTTTTTTAAACCAGGGTAAAAAACAGGAACCCAAAAACCGCGAGCAGGATCGATCCGGCCAGGATGTACATCCAGAGGGGTAAACTTCCCAGCTCCTCCCGGGGGGGAGCTTTCATATCCCCCCTCCCCTGCCCCGGCACAGCGGAATACCCGCAGATCGGACAGCCTCCCTTAAAAAGCCCCTCATCTCCCACAAAACCGCAGGCAGGACATCGGACTGAGGCAAAATACCGTCCACACCGGGGACAATGTTTTGTATCCCGGCCTACTTCAGCGCCGCAATGTTCGCAAAAAAAACGGGGATGTTTCATATCTCGGTAATACGGGGGATTTTTCTTGTAACAATGATGCCTTTTCTTCCCCCGGTTCCCATCGCTTAGCCCTTTTTACCCGGCGGCTTTTTTTTCCTGACCGTCACGGCTTGTTTTCACCGGCTCCACCCCGCCGCTTTCAGTTTTCGGGACCGCGGGAACCGCCTGCGGTTTATCGGAACTTTTCCCTTCGGCAGGTTTAGCGGGGGCAGCAACGGGTTTACTCCCCTGCTGCTTATCGGTCACATAAAAACCGGAACCTTTAAAAATAATACCTGAACCGCCGTTAATAAGGCGGCGCACTTCCTTGCCGCATTGGGGGCAGCTGGTGAGGGGAGCTTCACTCATGGTTTGAAAAACCTCAAAAAGATACCCGCAGCTTTTACATTCATATTCGTAGGTCGGCATGGTAAATCCTTTGTGTATGGGGCCGTTTCAAAATCCGCTTCCCCCGGCGGGGTTGTATTTTTTGAAACGGTACCTTAAATTTATACGAGCGTTATTCGAAAACCGCAGTTTTCAAGAATTTTCTAATTTGAATATAACGACAACATATTAAAAAGTAAAGCTATCCCTTGGGGTGTCAGGGGGCCGGTCCGTATTATCAAAGCCGCATCTTCCTGGGTGGGAATATGGGCAAAAAGAGCGGCGGCCAATATCAGGGGATCTTCCTCGTCTATGGGGGCCAAACCGACCATAAAAATCCTGGTCAGCGAAAAAACAGCCAACAAGCCCTTGGCATGGCTTACCGAAGGCGTTTCAATCCGCAAAAATGCCTCATATTCCTTCCCGTTTTTTCCCTCCGGGGCATCAAAAATACCAAAGAGGATCCGATCCGCAGGGATCTGTAGGGGAATTTCCAGCAGCGTCAGGAACCGGTTAATTGAGGCGCCTCCATCATCGGTCCAGCCGGACAGGAAGGCGTCCCGTCGGAGGGTGCCAAAAACCGCGGGGGCCGCTACTCCCGGAGGGGGGACCAGGGGGTCCCCGTCGGAGACCAGGGCCCGGCGGGAATTCAAAAAAACCGAAAGACCGTTCCGGTCGGAACGCCAGTAGGAAATCCCCGCAGTCGAAGGGATCTTCTTCCAGGCGGAACTAAAGGCAAAGGAAAGACCCAGCCGCCAGCTGGGGTATTTACCCCGGGCCGCCACCAGGAAAGACCGGCCTGATTCCGGCGGATAAGCGGCAACCACCGCGGAATCGGTTTTATCCAGGAACTCGGCAGCGTCTTTCCCGCTGAATCCCCCCAGAGAGATGAACTCCAGCAGGGGCCGGGAACGGGGAACATCAATGGCGAAATAAGCCACGGCTCCGGGGGCCAGAGCGGCAAAATCCTCGCTTTCATTGGCGGGCGTTGTTTTGGGATTGGTGGCGCAGGACACAAAAAAGATGACCCCCAAGATCAAGACGCCGGACCCTTTAATTTTCATCGGTTATGCCTTATCAATATCGACGATCCAAGTTTCGTCCCCGGCGTCCAACTCCCGTCCTTGGGTTTTCTCCCATACCACCGAAAGGGCCAGGGTTTCCGCGGCCACATAGTCCGAAAAGGACTCCCAAGCCGCCTTCAACCGCTCCGAACCGTAAAGGTGCAGCCGAATCCGATCGGTCACCGCCAGTCCCTTATCCTTTCGCAAATTTTGCACCCCCCGGATAAGGTCCCGTACATCCCCTTCCTGGATCAGCTCCTCGGTCACCTCCGTGTGAAGGGCAACGGTAAGGGTCCCCTCGTTGAGAACCCGTAAATTTTCTTTTTCAATCCGCCGGATATTCACCTTTTCCGCGGTAATTTCCATGGATTTCCCCGAGACTTCAATAGAAAGGGTGACCCCTTCCAGGAGTCCCTGAATCTCAAGCTGGCTTAAAGCGGCAATCCGATCCGCGGCGGCCTTCATATCCTTACCCAGTTCCTTCCCCAGGATACGAAAGTTTGCCTTGGCCTCGTATTCTACCAGGTCCTCTTCATTGTCCCGGAAGATCACGTTTTTTACATTGAGCTCTTCCCGAATAATATCCTCCATCTCCAGAAATACCCGCTTTTCATCGGCATTCCGGGTCACCAGTTCCACCGCCTTGAGGGGCTGCCGAACCTTGAGGTTATACTGGGACCGCAGGGCCCGGCCCATGGAAACCGCATGCTGGACCACCCCCATCTTGTACTCCAATTCCCGGTCCCGCCGTTCCTCCCGGGGGAGGGGAAAATCGGTCAGATGAACCGATTCGGGATCCCCTTCCCCGCAGAGGTTCTGCCAGATGGCATCGGCAGTAAAGGGCATAAAGGGACAGGCCACGGTTATCAGGATTTTTAGCACTTCGTAGAGGGTTCCATAGGCCTCGGTCTTATCGGTATCGTTCTCGAAATTTCCCCTGACGGAAGTACGCCAAAACCGCCGACGGGATCGCCGGATGTACCAGTTATTGAGGAGGTCGATAAATTCCACCATCGGATCCACCGCCCGGGAAAGATCGTAGGCGTCCAGGGCGCCCCCCACCTTTTCCACCAGGGTTTCCGCCATGGAAAGGATCCATTTATCCAGGGGATTCGAGGGATTCCGGGGCGCCCCCGAGGGGCTTATCCCATCAATATTGGCATAGGTCACAAAGAAACTATAGGCATTCCACAGGGGAATGAGGATACTCTTCATCACCTCCCGAACCCCCTCGTCGGAATACCGGAGGTCATCGGACTTTACCAGGGCCGAATGGATCAAAAAAAGCCGCAGGGCGTCCGCCCCAAAGGTATTGACCACCTCCATGGGATCGGTGAAGTTCCGCAGGCTCTTGCTCATCTTCTTGCCATCATTGGCCAGGACGATGCCGCTGACAATGCAGTTCTTGAAGGCGGGCTTTTTGAACAGCGCCGCCGCCAGGATCGTAAGGGTATAAAACCAGCCGCGGGTCTGATCGAGCCCTTCATTGATAAAATCCGCGGGGAAATGGCCTTCGAAAAATTCCTTGTTTTCGAAGGGGTAGTGGTTCTGGGCATAGGGCATGGCGCCGGATTCAAACCAGCAGTCCAGTACCTCCGGGATCCGGACCATAGTCCCCTGGCAGTCCGCGGCCCCGCCGCCCCGTTCCGGGGATACCTTGGCGCAGGGAATGGAGATCTCGTCCACAAAGTGTTTGTGCAGGTCCTCCGGGTACACGCCGGACAGTTCCTTGAGCTCCGCCCGGCTCCCCACGCAGATGGTCTTGCCGCAGTCCGGGCATTTCCAGATGGGTAGGGGATTCCCCCAGTACCGGTTCCGGCTGATGGCCCAGTCCCGGGCCCCTTCCAGCCACTTGCCGAAGCGGCCCTCTTTGATATGCTCCGGCACCCAGTGGATCCGGCTGTTGGCGTTGAGCATATCCTGTTTGATCTTCTCCACGTTGACAAACCAGGAACCCACGGCCCGGTAGATGAGGGGGCTGCCGCATCGCCAGCAATGGGGATAGGCATGGAGTACCTGCTCCCGCTTGACAAGTTTGCCTTCGGCCTTGAGCCGTTCTATGATGGCCTTGTCCGCGTCTTTGACAAAGAGACCCTGGTAGTCGCTTACCTCCGCGGTAAAGCGGCACTCCGCGTCCACCGGGCAGACCGTAGGTACCCCGGTACCCCGCAGTATCCGGGCGTCGTCTTCCCCAAAGCCCGGCGCGGTATGGACGATGCCGGTACCGTCTTCGGTGGAGACAAAGTCCCCCAGGTAGGTACGGAAGGCATTCTGTTCCGCGGCCCAGGCAAAGTAGGGGAACAGGGGCTCGTATTCCAGGCCCTCCAGATCCGCCCCCTTCATCCGCCAGAGGATCTTGCAGTCCCCTTCGGTGGGCATAGCCCCCGCCTTCAGGGCCGCGTCATCCGGCATCCGGGGCGGGTTTTTGTAGTAGGCGGGCAGCCGGGCCTCCGCCAGGATATAGTGTTCCTCCCCGTCCCGGACCAGCACATAGTCGATATCCGGCCCCAGGGCAAGGGCCAGGTTCGAAGGCAGTGTCCAGGGGGTGGTGGTCCAGGCCAACAGGTAGGTATTGGGGGGCAGCAGCTTATCCTGACTTAACCCCGGGGAGGACGGGGGCGTTGCGGGGGCGGAAAGCGGGCTGCCCGTGCCCCCGCTGAGGGGGGAAACGGAGGAGCCGGAGGCTCCGGAGTGAGGGGGGAGACTTCCCCCCTCTTTAACCTTGAAGCGTACGGTGATCGCCGGATCGTAGACATCTTTGTAGCCGCCCAGGTTGAGTTCATGATTGGAGAGCACCGTGGCGCAGCGGGGGCAGTAGGGCAGGATATAGTGGCCTTCGTAGAGGAGGCCCTTTTCCCAGAGGGACTTCATGACCCACCAGATGGTTTCCATGTAGGCGCTGTCCATGGTTTTGTAGTCGTGGTCGAAATCCACCCAGCGGCCCATACGGGTGACGACCTGCCGCCATTCCTTGACATAACGCATCACCGCGGCCCGGCAGGCTTCGTTGAAACGGGCGATGCCGTAGGTTTCAATATCGGTTTTGGAGTTGAGGCCCAGTTCCTTTTCGATGAGGTTTTCCACGGGCAGGCCGTGGCAGTCCCAACCGAAACGGCGCTCGACTTTTTTACCCTTCATGGTCTGGTAACGGGGGATGATATCCTTGATGGTACCGGGCACAAAATGACCGAAATGGGGCATTCCCGTGGCAAAGGGGGGGCCGTCGTAAAATACATACTCCTCAGCGCCCTCCCGCCGGGCTATGGATTTTTTGAAGATGTCATTTTTTTCCCAGAAAGAAAGAATTTCTTCTTCCAATTTGGGGAAATTCACCTTGGGGTCCACACTCTTATACACCGTTAAACCTCTCTTGTGTTATTACTATGCCATAAGGGGATATTTTTTTCCAGTATGGAAAGGGGAAAAGAAAAAACCGCAAAATTCACCGCCACGAGGTCAAATTTTAAAGCGTCCGGTGGTCCAAAGAGCTTATATTATCCCCCAAGCTGCTTCCTATAGGCCTTGATGTAGGATTCGAGCCTTTTTTGTTTCTCTCCGGGATGGGACTCATAATAGGTACCTCCCACGGTAAAACAGGCAAACCCCCCGGCGGCGACCGCGGGGATACAGGCTTCCCGAAGATCGAGGCTGCCCCGGGGAAGGGAACCCAATTGTTCGGCTATGCCGGCGATGATCCCCCCGGCAAAATTATCCCCGCAGCCGGTGGTGTCCCCCGGAAACTCCCGATGCAGGGCCAGTTCCTGGTTTATCAGTTCGCAGACCGGCATGGCGGTTAATTCCCGGGGGGCGAAAAGTCCCTTTCCCGCGGTAAGGCGTATGGGCCGGGCCCCTTCGGTAATAACCACCGCTCCCACTCCCCGGGAAAGGAGCCATGCCGCGGCTTCTTCCGGGGAACCTTGCCCCGAAGTTTTTAAGACCTCATCCCGGTCGGCGATAAGCAGGTCAATATAGGGATAGGCATCGTCCCGAATCCCCAGCTTCCATTTTTTTCCCGGAGCGGCATATTCACTCCTATAATCGTAAACCAGGTTCACCACGGTCACCGCCCCCTTGGCCTGCTTGAGCAGTTCCGTCAAGCCGTCATGGAGGGCAGGAACCAGGGCGGTTCCCCCAAAGGCGACGATATCCGCTTCAAAAAAAGAAACCCCCAGATCCGGGGGGTCAAACCGGGATGCCGCCCCCAAAAGGTTGATGAAGGTCCGCTCCCCATGGCCGTTATCGTAGTGGGGGTCCGAGAGTACGTCTGTCCGGGGAGTTGCCCCTTCCCGGATACTCAGACGGCATTTTTTAAAGGGGAGCCGGGCCAGGGCTTTTTCTACCAACAGACCGGTTTCGTCATTTCCCCGGACGCCAAAAAAACAAACCTCACCCCCGGATCGCACCTGGGCAACATGGGCCAGGGATACCACCGAAGGCCCCCCCAGGTTTTGGGAATCGGAACCCTTTCCCTCGATAAGGGCACCCAGGGCTTCCTCGTAGGGCTTTCCCATGAAGCGCTCAAAATTTTCGGCAAATACCAGCCGCCCCGGAGTCAATCCCCCATCCCCTTCCCGCCGGGAAAGGGCGGCTTGAAAAGCGGGGCCGGAAAAATCCGCCCTGTAAAGAGCATCCAGTAAACAACAACCGGTTCCGTGAATTATCATACCGAATCCCCTGTCAAGTGAGGTCTACTCCCCCGCCGCTCCGCGGCGGAGAGGTTCATTCATCACGGCTCCTCGTATGTATTAACCTCCATAGACCGCTATCATGACCCCCGCGGCGATAGCGGTTCCGATAACGCCGGCCACATTGGGACCCATGGCGTGCATGAGGAGGAAGTTCCCCGGATCGTATTCCAGGCCCACCTTGTTGGAAACCCGGGCGGCCATGGGTACCGCCGAAACCCCGGCGGAACCGATGAGGGGATTGATCTTCTCCTTGAGAAAGAGATTCATGAACTTGGCCACCAGAATCCCCGTGGCGGTGGCGATGGCGAAAGCGACAAGCCCCATAACCACAATGATCAGGGACGAGGAATTGAGGAATTTTTCCGGGGTCATCTGGCTGCCCACCCCCAGGGAAAGGAAGATGGATACGATGTTGATAAGTTCATTCTGGAGGGTCTTGGACAGCCGCTCCACCACCCCGCATTCCCGGATAAAGTTCCCGAACATGAGACAGCCGATAAGGGCCGCCGCCGAAGGAATCAACAGGATGGAAAGCACAAATACCACGATGGGAAAGGCGATCTTTTCTACCTGGGAAACGGGCCGGAGCTGTTTCATCCTGATAAGCCGTTCATGTTGGGTAGTGAGGAGTTTCATGATGGGCGGCTGGATCATAGGCACCAAGGCCATATAGGAATAAGCCGCCACCGCCACCGTGGCCAGGAGATGGGGGGCTAGTTTGGCGGCGATATAGATCGTGGTGGGACCGTCGGCGCCGCCGATGATCGCTACCGAGCAGGCTTCCTTGAGGTTAAAGGCCACCCCCGGCAGGTAGTTGGCTAGCGCAATGCCGAAAAGGGTACCGAAAACACCGAACTGGGCCGCCGCCCCCAGGATGGCGGTTTTGGGATTAGCGATAAGGGGACCGAAGTCGGTCATAGCCCCGATACCCATAAAGATGATCAGGGGGAAAAATTCGTTCCCCACCCCGCTTTCATAGATAATATGGAGGAAACCGTGGGGGGGGGAACCCATGGCGACAAAGGGAACGTTCACAAAGACCGTCCCAAAACCGATGGGAATGAGGAGCAGGGGTTCAAAACCCTTCACCGCCCCCAAATAGATGATGAGGAACCCCACCGCCACCATGAGAAATTCCTGCCAGCCGAAAACCGTGGTGGTTTTGTTTTTTCCCGTGGCGTTGTCCACCAGGGTGGTCTCTTTTTCCACCTTGTCAGTGACAAAGGCGAAAATCCCGGTGGTTTCCGCGATATTCCGGATAAAACTGCCCAGGGATACCCGGGGAAGATCCGCGCTGTTGGGGATTTTACCACCCAAATTTCTGAATGAGGGAAGATCATCCACCGGAGTGGAGGATTGGGCAAGGACCCGGGGCATAAAGGAAAACACAAAGGCGCCTACCACCAAAAGCAGACATATTTTGGTAATTAGCACCGGATTCTTTTTCATATCTGACATGATACCGTCCTGTCTTAGTTTATGGCCTTTGCCCTCAAGGCAAAGGCCTCCAAAAAATAGGAAAAAACCAGCGGTTTTACCCTATCTCGGCAATTGGCTGTTGGGAAGCGACCTGGGTTCCCACGGAGGTCAGAAAATGAACCGTACCCGCCGCAGTGGCCTTGATCTCCAGCTCCATTTTCATGGACTCAATGATGACAATGGTGTCCCCCGAGGCGACCTGGGCCCCCTCGTTCACCGCATAACGGAGGATCGTCCCCGCCACCGGGGCGGGAATGACCGTACCGCCCACGGAAGCCGCCGGAACCGCCACTTCCACCGGAGTGGGAGCAGCGGGAGCCGCCGGGACCGGAGCCGCGCCCGGAACACCGCCGATTTCCGCCACCGGCTGCTGGGCCGCAACCTGGGTACCTGTGGGTACCAGAAAGTGGATCTTTCCGGCAACGGTGGCTTTGATCTCCAGTTCCATCTTCATGGACTCGATGATCAGCACCGTCTGGCCGGCCTTGACCTCGGCCCCTTCATCCACGGCGTAGCGGAGGATCGTCCCCGCCACCGGGGCGGGAATCCCCGCGCCGCCCCCGGAAGCCGCCGGGGCCGGGGAAGCTCCGCCTGAGGCAGGGGTAACCGCCACGGTACCTGCCGGGGCAACCACCACGTTGTAGTTGGTGCCATTGACATTCACCGTGTATTTAGCCGCCTGTCCGGGAGCCGCCGCCGGGGCCGCGGGAGCCTCCGCTTCGGGTTTGAAGACCACCGGCCCTTCAGCCCGTTTTTTGAAAAAGTTGGGGGCCACCTTGGGGAACATGGCCAGGGTCAGAACATCTTCCACGCTGACCGCATCGGTTCCCAAAAGTTTTTTCGCCTCCGCTTCCAGTTTGTCGTATTCGGGAGGAATATCATCCGCCGGCCGGTGGGTGATCTCCTGTTCCATCTTGAGGCCCTCCAGGGCCTTTTTTACCACTTCGACGTTTTTTGGGGCCGGGCAGGCGCCGTATTTGCCCGCCATAAGATCCTGGAATTCCCCGGAAAGCCGGTTATACCGGCCAAAGAGGACGTTAAACACCGCCTGGGTACCCACAATCTGGCTGGTGGGGGTTACCAGGGGCGGATAACCCGAATCCTTTTGAACCACGGCGATTTCTTTTAATACGTCATCGATCTTGTCGGAAGCACCCTGCTCCTTGAGCTGGCTTTCCAGGTTGGAGAGCATACCGCCGGGAACCTGGGAAACCAAAATCCGGGTATCGGCTCCCAGAAAACTGGATTCGAATTTCTTGTAATTTTTCCGCACCTCCCGGAAGTAGGCCGCGATTTCCAACAACAGTTTGGTATCAAGCCCCGTATCGTATTCGGTTCCCCTGAAAATCTCAACTATGGTTTCCGTGGGGCTGTGGCTGGTACCCATGGCCAGGGAGGAAATGACCGTGTCGAGGATCTCCGCCCCCGCCTCGGCGGCCTTGGTCAAGGTGGCCACCGACATACCGGTGGTGGCATGGGAGTGGATCTCGATAGGGAGGTCCGTCACTTTCTTGATAGCCTTTACCAGATCGTAGGCCACATAGGGTTTGAGAAGTCCCGACATATCCTTGATGGCGATAGAATCGGCGCCGATGTCGGCGTACTGTTTAGCCAGTTCCGCGTATTTTTCGATGGTGTGGAAAGGGGTTACCGCGTAGGAAATGGCCGCCTGGATATGTTTGCCGGTCTTTTTCGCCGCCGCAGTGGCGGCCTCGAAGTTTCGGGGGTCATTTACCGCGTCGAAAATACGGAAGATATCCACCCCGTCTTTAGCGGCGTATTCCACAAATTTGGCCACCACGTCGTCGGCGTAATGGCGGTATCCCAAAAGGTTCTGACCCCGCAGGAGCATCATGATCTTGGTATTGGGCAGGGCTGCTTTGAGTTTCTTGAGCCGATCCCAGGGGTCTTCGTTTAAAAAGCGGATACAGGAATCAAAGGTAGCTCCGCCCCAGGCTTCCAGGGCGAAAAATCCCACCTGATCGAGTTTATTACAGACCGGCAACATGTCGGCGGTAACCATCCGGGTCGCAAAAAGGGACTGATGAGCATCCCGGAGTACCAAATCGGTAAGTTTGACTTTGGGCATGTTTTCTCCTAATAAATTAAATAAAGGGAGTTTTCTTTAAAAACTCTCCAGCAATACGCCTTAAGGGTTTGTCGTCTTGCGGTATTCATTAACCGCCGCCGAAATAGCCGCGGTGACCGCAGCATTCCCCGCACTTGCCCCGCCGCCCGGGGAAGTCCCCGTGGTGACAGGCGCCGTCACATCCTTATCCGCCCCCAGGGCATGAATAACCTTACCTACCAAACTTACGCAGATAATCAAAACCACCAGAAAACCAAATACAATTCCCATACCGAGCAGGGTAAGAACTCCGCTTTGCTCCAGCATCTCGGCTATCGTCATAAAGCCTCCTCATGAAATCAATCCGATTTTCGCTTATTTAAAGAATGGCAAAAATCATTTTTATTAGAGCCGATTTCAAGGCTTACGTTTTTTTGAAACCGACTTTGAAAAAGCGGTTAAGCCTCCATTAGCCAAGACGGCTTTTCCGCTCTATTTTAAGAAAGCTTTTTCAAAATTTAATATATTTAAAAAAACTCACCTTTCTTTAATATATCAAAAAAGCCGGGGTTAACGCAAGGGTAGGGAAAGAAATATTATCTAGACCGTTTTAGGGATCCCCGGACGGGATGCTTGTCAACTTGCCGGATAAAGCGATACATTACCAGTATGTTAGAAAATATGGTTAAACTCCTGTTCGGCTCCAAACACGAGCGGGATCTTAAAACCCTGCTGCCTATCCTGCACGGGGTCAATGAAAAAGAAGCCTGGGCGGCCGCTCTGCCCGGAGAAGAATATCCCCGAATGACCGCCCGGTTTCGGGAACGGTACCAGGCCGGGGAAACCCTGGATGTCCTGCTGCCGGAGGCTTTTGCCCTGGCCCGGGAAGCGGCCCGGCGGAATCTGGGGGAGCGGCCCTACGACGTACAGGTCCTGGGGTCTATCGTACTCCACCAGGGTAAGATTGTGGAAATGAAAACCGGAGAGGGTAAAACCCTGATGAGCGTGGCCGCGGCCTACCTTAATGCCATACCCGGCAAGGGGGTTCATATCGTAACCGTCAACGATTACCTCGCGGAACGGGATACCGAATGGATGCGGCCGGTTTTTTCCTATTTGGGATTAACCGTAGGTACCATTCTTTCGGACATGGACAATGAACGGCGGAAACAGAACTATCGCTGTGATATAACCTACGGAACCAATAATGAATTCGGTTTTGATTATTTACGGGATAATATGCGCTGGGACCTGGAAGGCCGGGTTCAGCGGGGGCATGCCTTTTGTGTGGTGGATGAAATCGACTCCATCCTCATCGACGAGGCTCGAACCCCCCTTATCATCTCCGGCGCCGCCGAGGATGATACCTTTAAGTATGCGGAGGTGGATAAACTTTTAGGTTCCCTGGAGGAAGTTAAAAAGAAAGAGGACGGAGAATACCCCGACGAGACCCAGGGAGAGGAAGTTATCGGCGATTATAAGCTGAATGAAAAAAACAAGGGGGTTTCCTTTAGTAACGGCGGGCTGGCAAAAATAGAGGATATCCTTCATAAACGGAACCTGATTAAAGGGGCCATCGTGGATGAGGAAAATTTTGAGTATCTCCACTACTTTACCCAGGCCCTGCGGGCCCATAAGCTCTTTCATATCGACGTGGATTACGTTGTTCAGGACGGACAGGTTCAGATAGTGGATGAATTTACCGGCCGGATCCTCTACGGCCGACGGTATTCCGACGGGCTCCACCAGGCCATTGAGGCCAAGGAACGGATAAAAATCGCCCAGCGAAACCGGACCATGGCTACCATCACCTTTCAGAACTACTTCCGGCTTTATGAAAAAATTTCCGGTATGACCGGTACCGCCGACACGGAGGCAGTGGAATTCAGCAAGATCTACAACCTGGATGTGGTGGTGATCCCCACCAACCTCCCTGTAGCCCGGAATGACGAGGACGATGTGGTATACCTCAACGAAGGGGAGAAATTTAACGCCCTCTGCGAGGAAATCGCCGAGGCCCACCACCGAGGTCAGCCCATGCTGGTAGGGACCGTTTCTATCGAAAAATCAGAAAAAATCTCTACCTTTCTTACCCGGCGGGGGATCCGCCACGAAGTGTTAAACGCCAAAAACCACGCCCGGGAAGCGGGGATCATCGCCGAAGCCGGGGCCAAAGGGGCGGTTACCATTGCCACCAACATGGCGGGTCGGGGTACGGATATAAAGCTGGGAGGTAACCCGGAACACCGGGCCCGAAAGGCCGCGGGAACCGGGGCAAGTCCGGAAATATACGCCGAAATCCTCAAAGCGGAATATGAAAAGTGGAAAAGGGACTACGAGGAAGTGAAAGGCCTGGGCGGGCTCTACGTAATCGGTACCGAACGGCATGAAAGCCGGCGTATCGATAACCAGCTTCGAGGCCGTTCCGGCCGGCAGGGGGATCCGGGAAGGTCAAAATTTTTTATTTCCATGGACGATGACCTCATGCGTCTTTTTGGCGGATCCAATATTAAAAACATCATGTCCAAAATCGGTATGGAGCCGGGGGAACCTATCTATCATCCCTGGCTTAATAAAAGTATCGAAAAGGCCCAAAAAAAGGTGGAAGAACGGAATTTTGAAATTCGTAAACACCTCCTGGAATACGATGATGTCCTTAACCAGCAGCGAAAGTATATTTATGAACAACGGGATGCCATATTACGGGATACAAACCTCAAAGATCGGGTAAACGACGCCACCCTTTCCATGGTAAAGGGCGCCTTGGAAACATATCGTGCATCCCAACGCCGGGATCAGGCCGGGGTCATTAAGGAACTGGGCAATTACCTCAAGGAAAAGTTCGGCTATACCCTCAAAATTGAGGGGAAGGAAGCCAATCCCGAGGCCCTGGAAGCGCAGATCATCGAGGAATTGGAAAAGGACCTGGATGAAAAGGAAAACCTGGTAGGGACCGTTAATTTAAACGCCTTTATTCGGATGCAGTACCTTCAGGCCATAGATCGCAAATGGCTGGATCACCTGGAAAATATGGAAGGTCTGCGGGAGGCGGTATATCTCCGCAGTTACGGACAAAAAAATCCGTTGACGGAATACAAGATAGAGGGGTTCCAGATCTTCGATACCATGATCGATATGATCCGGGAGGAAATAGCCTCCCGGGTACATTTGGTACGGATCCAAGCCGCGGGAGACCGGGAATGGCGGGGCAGACCTACGGTAACGGTCCAATCCCACGGCAGCTTGACAGCCTTTTCCTCAGGAACGGGACAAAGCGGCGGAGGAACCGCTCCGGGTCCTTCGGCAAAATCCCAACCTGAGGCGGTCACTGTGGTCAGGGCGTATCCCAAAGTAGGAAGAAACGACCCTTGCCCCTGCGGCAGCGGGAAAAAGTACAAATTCTGCCACGGAAAACATACATAAGGGATCTTCGGTTTCCGAACAATGCTAATATATCCCCTGCCGAATAAAGGCGTCTCCATATCCGATGCTTTTAAACCGTTGTAACAGGGCGCCGCTTTCCCCCAAACCAACCGGACCTAACAGGATACGGTATACGGAGCCGTTGGACCCCTCCGAGGGTTGAATGACCAGGGGATAATTTTTTCCTATCCTTGATAACTCCGCTTCTACCAATTCGATTTGGCCGAAGGCCCGTAATTGGAGGTAGTATTTCCCTTTTTCCAGAGAACTAATCACCGGCACGGAAAAAAGGAGACTTTCCCCGTGCTGAGCGGACGCTTGCTGAATCGGAGACGCGGCGGGTTCCCTATCCTCCCAGGAGGGTATAATCAGGGAGGGATCTATTGCTGCTGCTTCAGTGGAGGATTCGGAAAAGGAGGAATCCAGGGCGGTTATTTCCGCTTCCGGAGGAAGCCGCCAGGAATTGGTGATTTCCGTTGGGGGGCGTTCTTCAGCGGGAATCAAAGACAGATCATACCCTCCAAGAGTCCCGGGGTTCCCTGCTTCCGGTTGGGGAACGGTTGTCCCGGTTTCGGGAAGATCTTCATACCATGAATAAGCGCCGGCGGCTAATTCTTCCGGTATGGGGACATCGGTGGCCTTATCCTGAATTGTCGGAGATAATAAGAGAAACCCCTGATCTTGTTCAGGACCCTTCGTTATAGCCGTTCCTTCGGGGTATATGCTTTCGGCAAAATGGGAAGCTATCGCCGGTTCACCGGGCTGGATGATCCTGATCCTGGTTATGGATTGATCCTGGATGTCTATGGCTTGGGCGGCATCCCGGGAAAGCATGGCGAGCAGGACCGGTGAATCAAGCGGGGAGGTGATGACGGCCTGGATGGTCTTTCCGCTTTCAAGGTTGGTCATATATACCACCGTATTAGGGGGAAAAGAATTGGTAGCCGCAAAATATCCCTCCTGGGGCAATTCATTCCCCGGAGCGGCTACGGCGGCTCCTTCCCAAATAGAAGCACCGATAAAAAAAACCGAAGCAACCATGATACCTATCGTCATACGAATTTTTTTCATACTTTACCTACCCTTCCTTTCAGAACAAGTTTAAAACCGGCTTATCTATCCCCTAAATGGGGTATTATCATTCGGACAATACGTTTCGCATCGGCCAATTCATCATTTTCCGGGGATTGTGTCGGCGCGGAATAAGACTGTTCATATAAAAATTTATAAGGATTCATACTAAAAAGCCGCAAAGACACCCCTTGCGGTTTTATTTTTGGAGAATTAACGGCCGCGGCTCCCTGATAATCCAGGAGGGCTACTACAAAAAAGTCGGCTCCACCCCGGACGGCATCTTCCAGATTCTCCCGGGCTTCGTCGGGAATTTCTTTGCCCTGGGGATTAGGCAGCCGCATAATGGGGGCGTTACTAACGATATGTCCCGCGTCAAAAAATACATCCAAGAGGATGGTTTCCCAGAGATTTGAGGATTCGTTAACCGGATTCCCCTCCCGAATCCCCGTTTCTATGACAAGAAAAGAAATATTAGCGGCAAAAATTTGAGGGACCAATAAAAACAATATCATGACCAGAACATATCCCCGCTTTATAAAACCCATCGAAGCCTCCTTTTTTACTATCGGCAAAAAACCGGGTTTCTATAGGGGCTGTTTCAAAATACGACCCCTCTTCCTCTGTTCAAGGTAAATGGCTTTGTCCCGAGCCGGCAGCCGCCCAATATTGCGGAAGGAGGTTTTTTGTGGTATTAACCTGACATGAAGTATTATACGGCTCAGATAAAGACCAGAGCCGAGGAACGGTATATCAGGCTTTTTAAGAGCCGCTACCCTGAACTACCGGTGGAAATCTACTTTCCCAAACGGACCCTTGATATACGCCGCAAGGGGGTTTGGGTTCATACCACCCGGGGTATATTCCCGGGGTATATTTTTATTGAATTGGAAGCGGGTAAAAATATTACCGACTATCAATGGTATTTCAGGAGAACCGACGGATTTTTTCGTTTTTTGGAATCAAATCAGAATATTGTAGCCCTGGAAAACGAGGACCTTAACCTCGTCCTCCATTTTATCAAAAAGGTCGGTCCCGTGGCGGGAAAATCCCGGGTCTACCTGGATGAAAACTCCCGGATTGTGGTACTAGACGGCCCATTAAAAGGACTGGAGGGAAACATCATAAAGGTCGATAAAAGAAAAGGGAGGGCAAAGATCAAACTGGATCTCTATCATGAATCCTTTGCCATTGATTTAGCCTTTGAATATCTGGAACCAGCGGCAATACCGGTTGATAAGAGACCACAAAAGAACTTTGTTCAATTTATATGAATACCATAAAAGCGGGACGCCTTTATATTATCGGCGCGGGATTTGCCGGACAGACCTTGGCAAATGAAATCAAGACCAAGGCCATCTTTGGGGAAGTGGTGGCCTTTCTGGATGATGATCCGGAAAAAATAGGCCGAAAAATTGACGGAATCCCTGTCCTGGGTCCAATTAGGGATGTGGCCCGGCTCCTCAGGATGAACCCCGCCGACGAAGCCGTCATCGCCATTCCCAGCGCTTCCCGGGAATACCTCAAGGAACTCTACGGAATCCTCAAACGGGCGGGGTTTGATCGTATCCGAATCTTACCGGGGATATCCCAAATTATCGAAGGGGATGCCCATCTGATACAAACCCGTTCCATTGACCCCCAGGACCTCCTGGGCCGTACCCCGGTAACGGTAAATCTGAAACAAAGCCTCTCCTATCTCCGGGGAAAACGGGTCCTGGTAACCGGGGCGGGAGGTTCCATCGGCAGTGAGCTATGCCGGCAACTCCTCTCCGGAGGGGCATCCCGGCTCTACCTTTTCGGGCATGGGGAAAATTCAATCTACCAGATAGATCGGGAACTCAGACTCCTCCAGGATGAGGGGGTGGGTGAAAAAGCTACCCTGGTGCCCATTATCGGGGATCTTAAGGATAGGGATTATATTGATTATATCCTGGGACGGCTCAAGGCGGATGTGATCTTCCATGCCGCCGCTTATAAACATGTCCCTATGATGGAAGAAAACCCTGTGGCGGCCATTGAAAATAATGTTTTCGGTACGGATAACCTGGTCCACGGGGCCCGGAAACATGGGGTTAAGCGGTTTGTCCTTATCACCACCGATAAGGCGGTGGATCCTGTTTCTGTCTATGGGGTTTCCAAAAATCTCTGTGAAGGGCTTGTTTTGAACGCAGCGGCCGCCTCGGAGCTTAACTTTATGGTGGTCCGGTTCGGAAATGTCCTGGGTTCCCGGGGATCCATCGTGCCCCTCTTTCAAAAACAAATCGAAAAGGGTGGACCGGTTACGGTGACCCATCGGGATATGCGGCGCTGGTTTATGACCATTCCCGAAGCCTGTTCCCTGGTTCTAAAAGCCGGCGGAGTGGGGGTAACCGGGAATCTCTACCTGTTAGATATGGGGGAGCCGGTATGGATTCGGGAAATGGCGGAACAGATGATCCGGTTTTACGGGTTTGAGCCGGAACGGGATATCAAGATCGAATATGTGGGACTGCGTCCCGGGGAAAGACTGGATGAACGCCTTTGGAGTGCGGATGAAACACCGGTGGCTACCGAATTTAAGCGGATCCTCAAGGTAGAGCGGAATAGACCTTCCGTTGTGGATGTTCAAGGGCTTTTAGAAAAGCTCAAACCCCTCTGTCACTTTGATCCTAAGCAGCCGGATCAATACCGAAACACCGAAAGCCTTTTTGAGCTATTGGGAGAAGCCTTTCCAAGCTTTAAGAAGGCGGCGTCCCTGAAAATACCGGTCGGCCATGGAATTTGAATATATCCCTTTTGCCCGCCCGCATGTGGGAAAAGAAGAGGAAGAAGCGGTACTCCGGGTCCTCCGTTCAGGCTGGCTTACCACCGGTATGGAAGCCTTGACCTTTGAGAAGGAATTTGCCGCTTTTCTGGACGGTCCGGAAGTAAAACCCTCCGATGCAGTCCGTGCCCCGGGGCCCCCCCCCCTGCAAGCCCTGGCGGTAAATTCCGCTACCAGTGGCCTTCACCTCGCCCTGGAAGCCTGCGGTATAGGCCCGGGGGATCCGGTTCTCCTGCCGTCCTATACCTTTACTTCCACCGCCGAAGCGGCCCGATATCTGGGGGCGGAACCGGTCTTTGTGGATGTGAGCCCCGGTTCTTTTCATATGGACCCCACTGCCCTGGAAAGGACCCTGTCCCGCCTGGACGCGGGGCTTCCCGCCTATCCCCAACGGGGGGGATTCGGTCCCCGAGGAAAAGCGGCGGCGGTGATCCCGGTCCATTACGGCGGCCTTCCCTGCGATATGAAAGGGATCATGGAAATTGCCCGGCACCGGGGGCTCCGGGTCATTGAAGATGCGGCCCATTCCTTTCCCTCCCGAATCCCCGGTAGTCCGGGGGGAGCCGGAACCACCCCTCCCGATACCCTTACAGAAACCGGCGCTTCCCGCACAGATTCCTTTGCGGGAACTATCGGGGATGTGGGGGTGTTTTCTTTTTACGCTACCAAAACCATTACCACCGGGGAAGGGGGGATGGTGGTCAGCCGGGACCAAACCCTGGCGAAGCGGATCTCCATAATGCGCAGCCACGGAATAGACCGAGCGGTTTGGAATCGTTATACTGATAAAAAGGCTTCTTGGTATTATGAAGTGGTTGAAGCGGGGTTTAAATACAATATTCCCGATCTGCTGGCGGCCCTGGGCCGGGTGCAGCTCAAAAAGGCCCTTTTTCTCTTGAAAAAACGGGAGGACATTGCCCGCCGGTATGACGAAGCTTTTGGCGGGGATGGGCGTTTTTTCCTTCCCCCCACCGGCGCCGGGGATGCCCGGCATTTGTACCCGCTGCGGCTCAACTTGGAAGAACTTTCTCTTACCCGGGAGGACTTTATTGAAAAACTCCAGGAGCAGGGGATCGGAGTTTCGGTACATTTTATTCCCCTCCATACCATGCCCTATTACCGGCGGCGGTATGCCCTGGAGGCGGAAGATTTCCCCGAATCCCTCAAGAGTTTTAAGGGGGTTATTTCCCTGCCCATTTGGCCGGGAATGGAAGAAAACCACGTTGAAAGGGTTATTAAGGCAGTGAAAAAAACGGCCGCTAGGGGCTAAAGCGGGCCCGGGGTTATATGGACAGATCCTTATTTATGAGTGACATTTTTTTAAAGGGTTCCTTCTCCGGCATAATCATCCGCTCACCGACCGCCCGGGGCCGGCTTAGGGGGATAGAATTCCCCCGATTACCCACCGCCTATACCCCTATCAGGGCGGAGGATATCCCGGGAAAAAATCAGTTGGACGGTTTTTCTGTCCCGGTTCTGGCATCAGAAATGGTTTCATATATCGGCGAACCGGTGGCGCTTCTTATCGGCCCGGATCGGATCAAACTTGAGGAATTTGCCGGCCTCTGCAAGGTGATGGTAGAAGAGGATACCCCGTTTTTTTCCGCCTATTCGGTTCCTCCCGAATTTATTTTGGCAAAGCGGGATATTACCCGGGGAGACCCGGAAAGGGCCTTTAGAGAAGCAAAAGTCGTGGTAGACGGGATATACCGTACCGGTATTCAGGAGCATTGGTATGCGGAACCCCAGGGCGCGGTAGCGGAATATCACAAACCCACGACCGTTGGAAAGGAAAAAATCATTATCCATACCGCGACCCAATGGCCTTTTCATGTTAAACGATCCGTGGTTTCGGTACTTAACCTGTCCCCGGATGACATAACGGTCCATCCTTCCCGGATCGGCATCCATTTGGACGGAAAAATTTGGTATCCCTCCCTGGTTGCCTGTCACGCAGCCCTGGGGTCCTATATCACCAAAAAGCCGGTAAAAATTATCCTCACCCGGGAAGAGGATTTTCAGTATACCCCCAAAAGAAACGGCAGCGAAATCCGTATCCGCAGCGCCCTGGGGGAACAAGGGCAGATCCTGGGAACGGAGATCAACGTAACCGCCTGTTTGGGGGCCCAGGGGGTTTTTATTGACGAAATCCTGGATCGGATCTGTCTCGGGGCCCTGGGGTCTTATAAAATCGCCAATCTTAGGATAGAAGGAACCGCGGTAAAGACCAATATCCCCCCAGGGGGTCCCTTCGCGGGGTTCGGGTTATCCCAGGGTTTTTTTGCCATGGAACGGCATGTTTCTCACATTGCCGATACCCTACGGCAGGATCCCACGGAATGGCGGAAGTCCCATTTTTTTTACCGGAACACCTCTTTGGGTATTGGGGTACCCCTAAAAGAACACGTTCCCCTGAATGAACTTTTAGATACCGCCGCGGGTATGAGTGACTATCACCGTAAATGGGCCTCCTATGAATTGCTTCGTATTCACCGCCGGGAAAAAGGCGAGGTGGACAAAAACGAGCGCCTCCGGGGTGTAGGGATTGCCACAGCCTATCAGGGAAGTGGATTCCTCTACAACGGAATCGACAAAGGTTTTTGTTCGGTGACATTAACCCTGGAAAAGGACGGGTCCCTGGAAATAAAAACCAGCATGGTTTCTTCCAACAAGGAACATACCCTTCTTTGGCAAAATACCGCCACAGAAATACTGGCAGTAGAACCTGACGCGGTCCGGGTGGTTTCCGATAATACCACCGCCAGCCCTGATTCGGGACCGGCCACCCTCTCCCGGAATATCACGGTGATCACCCGGCTGGTAGAACGGGCCTGCGCCGCCATACGGAAACAGCGGTTTCGGGATCCCCTGCCGATTACGGTGACCCGTACGTATCATCCCGGAAATATTACCAATTGGGAGGGAAAACCCCTGGATCATAATTCCCTCTCCCATTTGGGCTGGGGAGCGGCGGTGGTAGAGGTAGAAATAGACCCCATAGAATATACCCCCAAGGTCCGGGGAGCATGGCTCGGTGTTGACGGGGGGAGGATCCTCTCGGAAATACGGGCCCGAAGATCCCTGACTTATTCGGTTATTCAAGCCCTGGGATGGGCCTCCCGGGAACATATAAACTATGAGGAAGGGGTAATTCCCCGGGAACAGATCCACGGGTATAATATTCCCACACTCCAGGATATTCCCTCAATACATATAGATTTTATATGGAATGATGTGCTTACCCCCAAGGGTATCGAAGAAATACCCTTTAGCTGTGTGCCCGCGGCCTATGTCCAAGCCGTTTCCCAGGCTTTGGATCACAATTTTGAAAAGATACCCCTGGACGCCAAGGATATTTGGGAAGCGAAAAAACTCAAGGGGAAGGAGACCCAGCTATGACCATAGGATTTATCCTGAACGGTGAAGACGTAACCGTTCGTACCGAGGCGGACATCCGCCTTCTGGATATACTTCGGGATACCTTTAAGCTGTTTGGGGCTAAATGCGGGTGTCTCACGGGAATTTGCGGGGCATGCTCGGTGATCTTTAATGGAGATGTCGTACCCTCCTGTCTTATTCCGGCCTTTCGAATCCGGGGATGCGAGATTATAACCATAGAGGGATTTTCCCAAAACGATGAGTATCAGGACATACTCAGGGGGTTTTCCCAGGCGGGAGTTGAAAACTGTGGGTATTGTGACGCCGGAAAGATCCTGGCGGTGGAAGCCCTGTTGGAAAAGATCCCCCGGCCTTCTAAAACCGATATAACCGCGGCCTTTAACGGCATACGGTGCCGCTGTACGGATCCTACCCGGCTGGTGGAAGGGGTATTGCTCACCGCCGACATACGGCAGCGGAGGTTGTATGGACGTTCCGCATAGCCAGGTGTTTTTTCCCGGAAATTTACCGGAACTGTTCTCCGCCTGGTCCCGTTATCCCAACGCGGTTCCCTTTGCGGGGGGAACCGAACTACTCTGGGGACAGGGCAAAACCACGGTCACCTTGCCGATCAATATCCTATCCCTGGATAAATTAGCCGATCTCCACCACATAACCCGGACGGAACGGTATCTGGAAATAGGCGCCATGGTAAAAATAAGCGAGATAATCAACCTGGGCAAAACCGTTCCCGAGGTGTTGCGGCAGACCCTAAACGGTATAGCCGGTCCCCAATTACGGAATATTGCCACCATCGGCGGTAATATCTGCCATACTTCCCGGCATATGGATGCATCCGCCGCCATGATAGCGCTGGATGCCCGGTATGAATTACGGACCGCCCAGGGGGCACGGTGGATTTCTGCGTCCCGGTTTTCTGCTTTTTCCAGTCCTTTGGTCTTTAATTCCCAGGAGTTGTTTACCCGGATCCGTATACCCCTGGAACAATGGGATTATTCAATTTATAAAAAATTTGAGGGCCCCTATGTCGGTATTGAATCGGGGGGAGTTGCGGTATTTCTGGTAAGGGTTCAAAAAAATATATTAACCGATATCCGGATGGTTTTTGCGGAAAGGGCCATCCTGCGGGATAAAAACAGCGAAAGCTTTCTTGCCGGAAAGCGGCTCCCCTTGGACCGAAAGGATACCCTGAACTATGTGGAGCTCTGGAAAACCTACCTATCGGCGATTGAACTAAGCGGGGAACTGATAAAGGCCCAGCTCCTTAATTTTATTGAATCAACCATTACCGATTTATCCTAATCCTTATGACAGGGTGGTTTTTTCCGGGAGCCTTTTGTTGAAATTACTCCCCTGGGATGATATAATAACGAGCCGGTTTCAAAACTCAAGTTTTTTGATATCGGCCGGGAAAAGTGGTCTAAAATCCGCTTTTCCTCTTAAATTTAAGGTGGCTGTTTCAAAACCATGGCCCTTCCGGACTATCGATTTGGAAACAGCCTCAACGAATAAAGTACCATGATTCGGGAACACCGTTTTACTTTTGGAAAATTTATATCCCAGGTTCACCTGCAAAAACAACTACCCCAGGCGGATGATATCTTTCAGGATGAGCCGGCCTTCCGGTCCATCCTGATAAGTGATACCCATACCGAAGCCGTCGCCCTTAGAATAAGGCAAAATCATGATATTCCCCTCTGTGTGTTGTCCGGGGGAGAAGCCGCTAAGGGGTGGCCTGCGGTGGAGCGGATCCTGGCCGCGGCAAAAACAGGAGGACTCGGCAGGGATGGTCTTTTTATAGCCGTAGGAGGAGGGGTCGTCAGCGACCTTGCAGCCTTTGGGGCTTCTATTTTTATGCGGGGCTGCAAGCTCTGTATCGTTTCCACCACCTTGTTGGGCATGGTGGATGCCGCCCTGGGCGGAAAAACAGGGTTTGATCTGTTTGGAATAAAAAATCTTGCGGGAACCTTTTATCCCGCCAGGCATATTTACCTGCCCCTGGAAACCTTGACTACCCTTCCCCGGGAGGAATGGAAATCCGGTATGGCGGAACTTATTAAGACCGCCCTGCTGGACGACGGGGAGATGGGGAAAGCCCTCAGGGTCCTGGGGACCGGGTTTAGCCGGGGGGATCTTCTACCGGAGTATGAGGAATTGCTTTTTGAACTTATTTCCGCTTCCGTAAAAATTAAAGGCCGAATTGTCGAGGCTGATCCCCAGGAGACCGGTACGGAACGGGCCCTGCTCAATTGGGGTCATACTTTTGCCCATGCCTTGGAATCGTCCGCCGGGCTGGGAACTATATCCCACGGAGAGGCGGTGGCCTGGGGACTTGTCCGTTCCTGCGAATTAGGTCATCATATAGGTATTACCCCCAAGGAACGGGCCATGGATATCATCGATCTGGTCCGTTCATTTGGGTATGAGATCACGACTCCCCATCCAAAGATGGGGGATAAAGCGATTTTTATGAAGGCCCTCTGGGGTGATAAAAAACAAAAGGCCGGTAAATTGCGGTTTGTAATTCCCATGGCCCAGAGTGTCCAAATCATACAGGATGATTTAATTGAAGATCGATTTTTACCACCCCTCATTAACGGAGAATATGCCCTATGATTTTCAAGAAACGACTTTTTTTTATCTTTTTTGTATGTTGCTTATTCTTCACCCTCTATGGTCAAGAGGCCGAAGGGGTAGTCCCGGACCAAACTCCGGAAAGTTCAGCGGAATTAAATCCCGAAATTCCGCTTAACGGAATCGATGAATCACAAATTGATGAAGCGCAAGATGAATCTCAAATAGTATATTATATTAGAGCCGTTACCTTTGATGTCCAGGGAAGAACCAGGATATCCGCCTTGATGGAAAAAGGGGAATTTGTCCTTGGGGAAAACATTACGGGAAAAAATAACCTTGAAAATTATATAACCCGGAAAACCCAGCTCCTGCTTAACCAGCGGGTCCTTGAAAATGTACAGATTGAATATACCCTGGCCGCTGTCGATGAAAACGGTCTTATCCCGGTGGATCTGCGCATCAATACCACCGATACGTTGAATATCATAGTCCTCCCCGAACCTAAATACGATTCAAATTCCGGATTTGAACTTACCCTTAAAGCCCGGGATTATAATTTTCTGGGGTCCATGTCCCCTTTACGGGTCGATCTGGGGTATTCCTATGACGAAGAAGGCAAACACAGTGTTTTGTTGGGAATTGATTCGGATATCCCTTTTCGGGCGTTTGGATTTAATTGGAATCTGAATTTTGATCATGAATTTGATTACACCCAGGAAAAACCCCTCTATTATAAAAATACCACCGGCCTTTCCATGGATCTTCCCTTTAAAACGACCTCCTTTACCTTTGGTTTCAACCAATCAATCCTGGTGAATGAAGAGAATAATACCTCCGACATTATTGATGATGGTCCTTATTTTCAGGATCGCTGGTATATGTCCAGTGAACTTTACAGTCAATGGAAAATACCCTTGGGTATAACCGTGGGCAGGTTTGGTCCCTTAACCTATACCCCAAAATTAACCAGTACCATAAATTACCGCCCTAACGGGGAGTTGGGAGAATACCGGGAGGGGCCTTCCCTTACTCCCAGTCAATCCATAGGATTCGGCGAAATAAACTGGATAGGAAACTACCGAAAAGGACTGGAAATTTCCCTGCAAAATTCCAATACTTATAACATATACCGGACCAGTTGGACCAATAGTATTTCCATTTCCGCCATCGGTCATCTTCCTTTGGCGGAGGATATTGGAATTTCCGGCCGGTTTATGTACCGGCAATGGTTTTTTGATTCAAAGGCCATACCGGCGGTTTTTGGAAACGGATATTACCGTGTGTATTCCGATGGAGGAGACGCCCTGCGGGGAATTAAAAACAATCAGTTGCCGGTAAATTATATGTTATCTATCAACATGGACTTTCCGGTACGGCTTTTCCGGTTTGTTCCTTCCGAATGGTATAATAACCCAAAACTTCATTTCTTTGATTTTGAACTCCACGGATCACCCTTTATTGATGTAGCCCTGGCAGAGGATCCGGTGCATAACCGGAGCTTTTCATTTAAAGACACCCTCGTCGCCGGGGGAGTGGAAGCAATCGTTTTTCCCCTGGCCATGCGCAGCTTCTATCTGCGGATGAGCCTTGGTATGGATCTGAGAGAGTTTTTAAGAACCGGTAGATTTTTTCCCAGCGGCGGCCGGGAATTATTTATTGGGGTAGGTCATTTTTATTAAGCGGTAGTCCTTATGGTCACAGGACCTAGGGACCGCCGGGGCAAGAAGGAGTGCCTTTATGGGCAGGAATGTAATCTTTATATGTCTCTGGCTTATCATCACCACCAGTACCTTTGGCGCCTCCCGATCTTTTACCGATATTTTTCCCCATTTAAATGAGGAGAAAAAAAACCAAGTTTTTTCATCCACCGGTTATTCGGAATTTAACCTGGCATCCGCGGGTTTGCAGCTCTTGCCCGTTTCTAAATCGGGAATGTCTATTTCCGTCCCGGTGTTAAGCCGGAGGCCCTCCTTTTTTGTGGAAAACCTTTTGGTTTGTCCCTATACCCACCGGTATTCCGGTCTTATTACCGTGTATAATGCCCTGAGCAGGGTACAAGGTTTGAGCGGCCGGGTACACCGTAACGATGTACCGGGGAAGGACAATCCTGTTTTTAAGGAAACAACCCGTATTGAAAACACCCGAAGGAACAATCCCCTGCCGGATCCTCTCCCGGCTACACAAATTCCCCCCACCGAAACCATATATATGCGTCTAAAGGATACGAATTTCGGTAATTCCTACTATAGGGCGGAACTCATCGCAACCCAGGATGAGTTGTTTTATACCCTATCCAACTTCAAAAGCATTTATATGGCCATATTTCCGATAATTAAAGAGGATAAATTTATTGCCCAACTCTATATCGAGCCGTTGTCCGAAGGGGTTTTAATTTATAGTATTGTCGGTGCAGAGATTCCTGATATCGTCATGTCCAAAATTGAACGAGTATCGAACATGATCAAAAAAAGAATGGATGTCATTGTTGACTGGCTCGTTGACGGCATAAGCTAAGCCTTCCAAAGCCGCAGGATCAACCGGGTTTAAAAGCTTCCCCATAAAAAAGCGGGCGCAAGCCCGCTTTTTTCACATGAACCTAAGACTGCTTGACAAGCAAAATTTGTCTTTAAAATTACGGCTGCCGGCCCATCCGGTTTTTTAAACAGCCTTGAGAAGGCACGAGCTTATCGTTTAAACCGCAAACTCTCCAGGGTCGCATCCCCCCGGGCGATTTCAAACCACAATTCGGTTCCGGCCTTTTCCCGTAAAACCCGATAAAAGGCGCTCTGATCCGGAACGGTTTCCCCGTTGATCTTCAAGATTCTATCCCCCTGTTTAAGGCCCACAATCGACGCGGGACTGTCGGCGATCACCTGGGCAACCAAAAGCCCTGTGGCATTTTTATCAAGATTCAGGCTGTTCCGGACCGCCTCGGTAAGGGGGACAACATAAACCCCGGGCCACAATTTTTTGTTATCCGTGGATACCGCTTCGGTACGGGCTTCAATACGGACATTAATGTTTTGAGAAGCCTTATCCCGGATAACGGTAAAGGATGCCCGTTCCCCGGGTTTGATATCCCCCACCATCATGGTTACCTGATTGACGGTCCGGACTTCCCGGCCGTTAACATGGGTGATAAAGTCCCCGGGCTGGATTCCCCCCTTGTCCGCGGGGGAATCCAGGAACACCATAGAAGCCAGGGCTCCCCGTTTACCCTCAAGCCCCAGGGCTTGCAGGGTTTCCCGGTCAGGCTCTATCAGGGAAACCCCCAGCCAACCGTAACTGATTTCACCCTTGCTGATAAATTCATCGATGGACCGTTTCGCGTTATTGATGGGTATGGCAAAACCCAGACCTACGGAACCGCCGTTGGTATTACTGGCTATCCAGGTGTTGATCCCGATAACCTCTCCCCGAATATTAACCAAGGCGCCTCCGGAATTCCCCTGGTTGATGGAGGTATCGGTTTGGATAAAGTCGTTGATATTATTCGCCGGTCCTCCGGTCCGCCCCACGGCGCTTACAATACCCTGGGTTACGGAAAACATAAATCCCAGGGGATTTCCCACGGCAATGGCCCAGTCCCCAACCTTGACCAGGTCCGAATCCCCCAATACCGCCAGGGGAAATTTATCGGTGGTTTTAAAGGAGACCATCGCCAGATCCTTACGCTCGTCCTTGCCCACCAATTCTGCGGAAAACTCCTTGCCGTCGCTGGTGGCCACAGAAATTTCGCTCACATCCCCTACCACATGGTTATTGGTAAGGACATAGTAGGTATCCTTTTCCTGCCGGACTATGATACCCGACCCCAGTCCCTGGGACCGGTATTCCCGTTCCTGGCCCCGGTTATCAGGGGTCCCTTCCCGGGGGCCGAAAAAGAATTCCCAGGGAATGCCGTTAAAATTGGGAACCTGCTGCCGACGGATAGAAACGGTCTTAATCTCCACCACCGAGGGGAGTACCTTTTCCGAAACCGAGCGAAAGGCGACCTGGAGGTTTTCCGCAACCGAAAGGGCGTCCTGGGGAATCACCACGGAGTTTTCCTGGGCCCGGGCGGTCTTCGCCTGAGAAGGGGTGGAACACGAGAAGGAAAGGAACGCCAATGAAAAACCAAAAATTACCCCAATGAGTACCAAATTAAACACCAAAAGGTTTTTCGATGACAACTTCCGGATGATATTCATACTGCTCTCTCCTAATGATAAAAATGTTATAAAATGAGCCTGTTTCAAAATTCATTTTTTTGAAACCGACCTTGCAAAAAGCGGGTTAAGCCCTAAATTAAGCCGGTCCGCTGAAAAATCATAAGAAGCGGTAACAAAAAAACCCGATTTTGAAACTGCCTCATATATATTAATAATAATAAATTATCCGAATAGTTACAGCTTTATCCTTGAAGGGTTTCAATACTATCGGTTAAAACTTCGGTACGATCCCTATAAACGACTACGGTATGTTCCCAATGGGCGGAAGGTTTATTATCGGTGGTAACTACGGTCCAACCGTCTTTCATAACCTTAACATCCCCGGTTCCTAGGTTGATCATGGGTTCAATGGCTATTACCAGGCCGCCGGTCATCCGCGGGTTTGGACCGTGGGGATAATTAGGAACCTGGGGGTCCTCATGAACCTCCAGCCCTACCCCATGACCACAGAAGTCCCGGACCACCCCATAGCCCTGGGAATGGGCATGGGCATATACCGCCCGGGCAATTTGGAGAAGCCGGTCACCGGCTCTGGCCGCCGCGATTCCCCGGTAAAGACATTCCCGGGTGACCGCGTTAAGCCGGCGGGAAACCTCGTCCACCCTACCCGCTTCCACGGTTACCGCCTGATCGCTGATATACCCTCCCAGATCAATGCCGCAATCCAGGGAAACCAGGTCCCCCTCGGCTATTTTTCGCCGGGAGGGAATTCCATGGATCACCTCCTGGTTGATGGAAATACACAGGGCCCCGGGAAAGGGGTTGTTCTTTGGCCCGTATCCTAAAAAGGCGGGACGCCCTCCCCGCTGCTTTATCCAGTTCTGGGCCCATTTGTCCAATTCTATGGTTTCAATCCCCGGCTTAACCAGGGGGATAAGTTCCCGGTACATGGCGCTGAGCATATGGCAAGACCGGCGGATACCCTCGATCTGTTTTTCGTTTTTTAAACGGATCATGGCTTATACCTGTAACATTCTGCGGAGCCGTATGGTATTGGGAAGGCCAGGATCCCGCTTCAGGGCTTCCCGAAATACGGCTTCCGCACCCCGGAGTTCCCCCAGATGGATCAAAACTTCCGCCATGGAACGCATCCACCGGGCCTCGTCCTTGGGAGAAAAACCCATTTCCAGGAGGGTTTCGATACACTCCACATAGATTTCTGGCTCCACCGATGGTCTAAGCTTCAACCGGACAATTTCTTTGAGAAAGGTTTCAACCTCGCCCATAAAGTGACGGAAATAGGGCAGCCGTCGTTCCTCCCTAACCAGGGCGGTTAAAAGCATAAATGCCTCATAATAGCATTGCCGTTTTTCCAGTTCCTCCGCTAGAATAAAGGTACAATCCATCCAGTCTTCCCGATCAAGGTATTTTTCCATGGGGAAATCCAAGCCCCCCTGGGACCGCCAAATAGCCAAGGCCTCCTCCTCTTCCAGGTGGAGGAGGCTAAAAAATACCAGCTTGGCCTGACTCCCGGGATCATCGGACCGTTCCCGGAGGAAATTCCGGTAATCAAAATGATAGGCATCGATAAAACGGCCATAGGCCCGGTCATATTCATAGCGCCTTTCCCGGTCCGAGAGAACCTCGTAGGCGGTAAGGAGCTTCCGCATCTCTTCCGCCGCCGGCGCCCCGGCAATGTCGGGATGTAAGCGCTTTGCCTGTTCACGAAAGGCTTTTTTAATATCCTGGGGGGAAGCGTTTTGTGTTATCCCCAGGAGACTATAATAATTATCCATCATGTAAAAATATTACGGGAGAAACAAGCCTCCGCCCTCCCTATGCTCCTATCCGTTTCCCTAAAAATTCCGCCTGGGCGGCGGAGAGAATAATATCGCTCCAATTCACCAACATTCCCTCCTTTTCCATGACCCGCATGAGGTTCGATAAAGCTTTTGCGGTAAAGGGGGTGGTTTTTTTGAGAAAGGCGGCACTTTTTTTGCCACCCAAACTGCCGGCCGCCGCCAATACCTTGGGGATCACCTCGGGAAGTTTTCCCCCAAATAACGATACCGGCTCGGCGGTAACCACGATATATTCATATCCCGGCAGCCTGAAGCCGTCTCCGGTCCAGGCATCCAATACATCCACCCGGTGCCCCATGGATTCCATACCCTTTGCCAGGGCGGTCACATAATCGGGAACCGCTTTTCTCACCGCCGGAGCGCTTATAATTGCTATCCTCATACCCTACATCCTTGGGCTTTGGGCTGCGAAAGAAGCCCCCCCTTAAGCCTGTTTATAAATCTGATCAATAGACGGCTCCTTTACTAAAAACACCGAACATTTGGCATTCACCATGATTTCCCGGTGGGCGTGGGAGATAATATCCCGGGCGCTCCGGTCTTTTTCCCATCCCCCCAAAACGATGAGGTCCGCCTTTTTTTCATCCGCCACCCCGAGAATTTCCGTATATACCGCGCCCCGACGCATTTCCCGCTCGATCTTTACGCCCTTTGCCCGGGCTAATTCCTCCACAAAAGAAAGATACCGCTCCCCATTTGCCTCAAGACTCTTTTCATAGTCCAGACTTTCTTCCTGAATAAAGATTTTACTCAGGGTAAGCTGACGGATAGTGGCGGTATCCACTACATAGGCCGCGGAAAGGCGGCAGCGGTAAAGCTTTGCCATGACGATGGCATACTTGGCGGCCAAGATGGAAGCGTCGGAACCCGAAACCGCAACAACAATATTGGAAAATAATGGCTTAATCATGCTTTGCCCCTAAAGGTTGCACTGGCAACTCCTTTCTTTTTTAATAATTTGCTGGTGAAGAAGGCATCCCGGTCCCTTTCTTCAAGCGCCGATTCAATATACTGTTTGGTATCCCTGGCGGTGGGGATCACCATTTTTTCAAGGGCGTTTACCCTCCGCTGAGTTTTACGCACCTCCCGGGCAAGCCGCCAGGTAATGGTTCTGACCGCCGCCAATTCGGTGAGGATCTTTAATAACTCAAAGAATTCTAACACGGTTTCGTCACATTCCGCAAATGAATTCGCCGGAGAATATTTTAATTCCGCATTGGGAAGGCGGACTTCAAGACTGGGGAGGTTCATTCCCGCCACAAGGATCCGTTTTTCCCGCAGGTCAAAACGATAGCGGATATTCTGAGAAAGCCGATCCGCCCGTTCCCTTCCCACCACGATGAGCATCCGTTTTAACGCGGGATACGCGGTGGCCACCCGGGCGTCTAAGTCCCGTTCCAGGAGTTTTACCTGCTCCACCTTCTGCATGAGTTCCATGACCAGGATCTCCCGCTTCTGTTCCAGCAGGTCATAACCTTCCTCGGCGGTGGCAAGCCGTTCCTTTACCCTGAGAAGATTGCTTTTTGTGGGGGCTATCTGTTCCCGGGCCAAATTCCTTTCTCCATGATTTACAATCTACAATATTGAGAGGGGTTTAACAATACAAAAGACGGTATTTTACCTCCTATTAATTGAAGGCCCTGGTTTAAAATATCGAATTTTAAACCAGGGCCGCTAACCCGGAAAAAGAAGGGAATTCCGATCCTTCCTGTCTTAGCCGGATAAAGGGCTAAAAGACCGGATCCTTGGCATAACTATTGACTTCCTTTCCGGGGGGGATTAAACTGCCCTCATAGAGGTTTATTTGGAGGATAGTATTACCATCGTTTTGGACAGTCGGGAGGTTCTGTCCGGAGTATGCGGCGCCAATGACGGGAACCTGAAGGTTATCGAAGGATCCTTGGGGGGGCGTATCGCTACGAGGGGGAACGAGATCCGGCTTGAAGGGGTTGATGAAGCCAGGGCCCGGCGTTTCCAAACGATGATGGATAGCCTAATAGCCGCAGTTCGGGAGGGACAAAGTCCTTCTCCGGAATATGTCCAGGCTCTGGTCGGGATACTTCCCCCCTTTGGATCGGGGGACAGGGTACGGTCCCCGGAGGATGACGTTTCGGAGGAAGGTCAAGAGTTGAAGGAGGGGGAATTATCCCTTAAGGCCGGCCCGGAGCTTATGCGGGAAGCCCTCATTCAAATTCCCCATGGGTTTAACCGGGTTTTTCCCCGGACGAAGAATCAGGCTCTGTACATCCAGGGTATCCGGTCCCACGATATAACCTTCTGTGTGGGGCCCGCCGGGACGGGAAAGACCTATCTTGCCATCGCCGAAGCCCTACGGCTGGTATTATCAAAGACAATACGCAAATTGGTATTGACCCGTCCGGTAGTGGAAGCCGGGGAAAACCTTGGTTTTTTGCCCGGGGACCTGACGCAAAAGATTAACCCTTATCTGCGGCCCCTCTATGACGCCATGGAATCCCTGATACCCTACGAAATTATACGCCGGATGGAGGAAACCAGGTCCATAGAAATCGCTCCCCTGGCCTATATGCGGGGGAGGAGCCTCAACGACAGTATGATAATTCTGGATGAAGCCCAAAATACCACCAAAGAACAGATGAAAATGTTCCTTACCCGAATTGGACAAGGGGCCCGGGCGGTAATTACCGGGGATACCACCCAAATAGATCTCCCAAAGCGGATCGATTCCGGGCTTTTACATGCCCTTTCCATCTTATCCGGGATAGAAGGACTCCATGTGGCTTATCTTAATACCGCCGATGTGGTCAGGAATCCCCTGATTAAGAAAATTATACAAGCCTATGATAATGAAAAAAAATAATGCCGATCTGGGCGGCAGCATCTTTTTTAAAACCTTAAGACCTTCCCGGCTTAGACTGGGGCCTGCCCTTGCCACGGTTATCGCGTTTATCTTTTCCGCGCTGGTGATAATCACTGGTATGCGAAAAGACGGAGGTTTCCACCGGAATTTACGGGAATTTGAAGCGGGTAAGGTAGCCGAGCGGGACGTAACCGCGGAAATATCCGTTTCGTATATTGACGAGGAGGCCACCGCCCTCAGGTTGGCGGCTCAAGAACGGTTGGTTCCGGCGGTGTTTAAATACAATCATACTTCCAGCGCTGAGATGCGGACCGCCTATGAAGAGTTCATCACCTTCTCGAAGGAGCTTTTTCAAAGGAACGTTTCTTTAGAGGCCTATCAATTCGCCGTCCACGCGGAATTTCCCGGAACCTTTTTCAATGAGGCCCTGAATGTTTTTTTTAATACCCCTGACCGGGATGCCTTTAGCATCCATAGTTTATTCATTTTGGAACACCTGATTGAGATCGGTATTTTTGCCCTGCCGCAAACGGGCCTGGAAATGTACAATCCTGATTTGGTGGAGCTGCTCCATAATTCAGGCTCCAGGACCGAACGGGAAAAGATACCCTTTAACCAACTCCTCACTAAAACCAATGTACGGGAAGAAGTGACCCGGTTTATTGCCGGGGCAGATTACCCCGCCGCCTATGGTTCGGTTCTTCCGGATTTCCTTTCCCCCTTTATCAAAGAAAATGTCTTTTTTTCACGGGAAGATACGGAACAGCGCCTGGCGGAAGTCCGGGCAAATCTTGAGCCGGTTAAGAAAGAGATCCAACGGGGGGAACAAATAATACGAAAGGGATTTATCATAAGTTCCGAGGATATGATTAAGCTCCGGGCCCTGAATATGTCCTTTTCCGCTAGGGACCCCCGGATTATCATCGGAAATATCCTGATCCTCCTTTTGCTTTACGGCTTATTTGTTTTTTTAGGGAGTTGCCGTACCGTGGGCAGGCTCTTATCTCCCCGGGAAGTTTACTTTTTATCCGCCCTGGTGTTCGTTTATTTTACCTATGCGACGCTGGTAAGCGGTATTACCTTTGAAATCCGGGATTTTCCGGTGGCTATCCTGATCCCCACCGCCCTGATGGTCATGCTGCCTTCCATATTGCTCGGTTTCCGAATGGCGGTTGCCTTGGCAATGGTCCTGCCCTTGGGGGCTTTTTTAACCGGGGCCTTCGATAGTTTTTCATATATCTTTGCCCTCACTTCCGCGGTTACCGCATCCTTTGTCCTTCAGGGGGCGGAACGGCGGATGGACCTGGTTAAGGCGGGGTTTGTAATAGCCGTTGCCAATAGTATCGCGGTGGTGGTGCTCCTCCTCCTTCAAAAAAGCTCCCTCGCCGAATATCCGATCATTATATTTGCGGGAGCCTTTAATGGCATCGGTTCCGGTATGTTGGTTTTAGGATTCCTCCCCCTCATGGAGCATCTCCTCAATGCGGCGACTATTTTCAGGCTGATAGAGCTTTCGGACCTTAATTCCCCTATCCTGAAGCGGCTTTTTACCGTTGCGCCCGGAACCTACAGCCATTCGGTAATGGTAGCGAACCTGGCCGAATCGGCCTGTCAGGAAATTGGGGCAAATGCCCTCCTCGCCCGGGTCGGCGCCTATTATCACGATATTGGAAAGATGGAACAGCCCGATTATTTTGTGGAAAATCAGACCGCCTATAATAAACACGATGATATCGCTCCCCGGCTTTCGGCCACGGTGATCCGCAGTCATGTAAAACTGGGGGTGGAAAAAGCCCGATGCCTCGGCCTGCCCCAAGAGGTACTGGATATCATCGCCGAACATCACGGTAATTCGGTAATAAGCTGGTTTTACCACGAGGCCCTCAAGCGGGAATCCCAGGTTAATATGGAAGATTTTACCTATCCGGGCAGACCCCCCCATTCCCGGGAATCGGCGGTGGTAATGCTCGCCGATGTAACGGAAGCCGCCACCAGGACCCTTAAAAAGCCTACCGCTTCCAAATTGGAAAAATTCATTCAGGAACTAATCATGGCCAAGGTCGAACACGGACAGCTGGTAGAGTCGGAATTGACCTTTAGGGACCTGGAAACCATAAAAAACGCCTTTGTCCGGGTCCTGGCGGGGTACTATCATTCCCGAATCGAATACCCCAAGTTGTCCCCCAAGGAAATACCGGTTTCCGGCAGCGGCCGGGGAGATTCCGAGGGGGGTTACCCATGAACCGGGTCGCGGTACGAGCCGAGGAGGTTCCCCTCCCATCCTGGGAAAACCGTCTCCACGCTTATTCCCTCCGGGTATTGGATTGTTTACACCGGGACGGCTGGGATCTTTCGGTCCTCCTCTGTAATAATGCCTATATTCGTTCCCTTAATGCCCGCTTCAGAAACAAGGACGAGGCCACCGATGTCCTTTCCTTTACCCTGGGGGCCGCCATACCCGACGACGATACGGGAAAAAGCCGGTATTTACCTGGGGATGTGGTCATATCCCTGGAATTCCTCGCGGAAAATTCGGCATATTTTCACGTTTCCCCGGATGAAGAGTTACGTCGTCTCTTAATTCATGGTATCCTTCATCTGGACGGGTATGATCATGATACCAATGACCAGACCGAACCCATGCTTCAATTACAGGAACGTCTCCTGGCGGAATTAGCCGGGGAGTATATTCTTTTATGAGTCCAGGTTTTTTTATGAAACTTTTTAAAAAAAATGATACCAAAATAGACCCTAAAATCTATCAGACCCTGGCATCGGATCAGCGGGATATGATCCGGGGGGTGATGGAGTTAACGGATACCACGGTCAAAGAAATTATGGTTCCCCGGATAGATACGGTATTTCTTTCAATAAATGCCGAGTCGGACGAACTATTACAGCGGATTGCCGACAGTGAACATTCCCGCTTTCCGGTTTATAAAGAAACCATCGATAATGTGGTGGGGATCCTCTATGTCAAGGATGTTCTGAAAAGCCTGGTCCATGATGGTTCCGTTACTATCCGGAATCTCCTGCGGAAACCCTTTTTCGTCCCCGAATCAAAACGGATCGGGGATCTCCTTAGGGAATTACGGCGCCGACGGGTTCATATCGCCGTGGTGGTGGATGAATACGGGGGAGTATCGGGTATCATCTGTATGGAAAATATCATTGAGGAGATAGTCGGGGATATTCAGGATGAGTTCGACAACGAGACCGAGGATGTGCTTAAATTAGGAGAAGGGGTTTACCTCTGTGATACCCGGGTCAATCTGGAGGATCTCGTCAAGGAAATTGGGGTGGAACTGCCGGTTGAAGATTTTGATACCCTGGGAGGGTTTGTTTTTGACCTTTTCGGTAAAATTCCGGTAAAATATGAAAAGGCCGAATACGGAGGATATGATTTTATCATTCAGGATATGGAAGGCCATAAGATCAATACGGTAAAAATAGTCCAAAAAAAAGAGGATAACCCATGATGCGGTATTCCCCGGTTCTCCGGGCCCTCCTTTTGGTTCTTTTTCCGGCGGCCCTTTTTTTAGGGGGCAGTCCCCTGCTCCATGCCCAGACCGGTGCCGCTTTTTATTACGAACAGGGCCGTTCCTATATGACCGGCGAGGACTGGTATTCCGCCGCCGAATCCTTCCTGGAATGCCTTCGGCTTAATCCGGCCCATGCCGAGGGGACCGCCGCCCTGGCGGAGTGTTACTATGAATTGGGGGAATTCGATCAGGCCCTAAGCTGGATACGGAAGGCCCGGACCCTGGCCCGGGGAAACCTGGATCTGGCCAACCTGGAGGCCTTTATCCTCGTCGCCCTGGGCCAGCTGGACAGGGCTTCGGCGCTTATCGCCGAGGTTCTTGCCCGGGAGCCCTATAACAAGGAAGCCCTCTTTGCCCAGGCTGAGTTGGATATAGCCCGGGGCAGATCGGGAGACGCGGTTGCCCGTTACCGGGATGCGGTCCGGCGTTATTCCGATGACCGGCGGGTCCTTGTCTCCCTGGCCTTGGTCTTAGGTTCCCTGGGGGATACCACGGGAGCTCTTTCCTATATTGAACGGGCCCTGGAAGCCCACCCCGGAGATTACCGGATTTACTATTATGCCGCCTATCTTAATGCCAAGGCGGAACGGTTCCCCACGGCGATCCGGTATGTGGAACAGGCCCTGTTTTACAAAAGCGGATACGGCCCCGCCCGATCCCTCCTGGCATCCCTTCGGTATCGATCGGGTCAATACGAAGAGGCCGCCCGGCTTGCCGATGAGGCCATTGCCCTGAACCGAAACGATACCAGCGCCTGGTATCTCAAGGGGATGTCATATATACGGCTGCGGCGGAATGCCGAGGCTATCTCGGTCCTTTCCACGGCTTCCGTCATAGATCCGGATGATGAATTTATCCGTTCCTCCTTGGAGGAAATCCTTATCGGCAGTACCGGTCTGGAAGATCCCGGTCGTATCCGTTGGGCTGCCTGGCATTTTTCCCGGGCCCGGGATTTCCGTTCCCGTAATCTGGTGGATCAGGCCCTTTTTGAATACCGCCGGGGTTTACGGCTGAACCCGTATGCCCAGGACCGGCGGGAATATGCGGAGCTGCTGCGGATCCTGGGATATCCTGCCCGGTATCTGGAGGAACTGCGTTTTTTGCAGGACCGGGGTATGGCGGATCCCACGATTAACGACGCGGTGGAAACCTACGATGCCCTCTTAGCCGATGCCCTCTTTAAACGCTGGTCCGTGGATCCGATTGAACTGTCCCGCCGGCACTGGAAGGTGGCGGTTTTTTCGGTGAATTCCCAATCCGCTTTTTTTCATGTCGATGCCGGGGCGGTGGCTTCCGCCTATATCAAGGATCTGCTCATCCATGACCGGAACATACAACCCATGGATCTGGAATTACGGCAGGCTTCCTTTTCCCAGGCTTTCCGGGCCGCCCGGGAGGGAGGGGCGGATTATTTTTTAATAATCACCGCCGGCGAAAGCGAGCGGGACCTTTCCCTGGGGGGGGAACTTTTTGTGGGCCGTACCGGTTCCCCGGCGCGGACCTTTTCGACCTTCAGAACCGGGACGGACCGGCTTCGGAATGCCTCCCGGAGTATCGTGGAACAACTGGGGGTATCTCTGCCCTTCCGGGGGGAACTGGTACAACGCAGGGCCGCCCAGGGCCTTATGGATAAGGGGAAGGCGGACGGGGTCACGGAAAATGCGGTCTACGAGATCGTCAAAAAAGGCCGGCCGCTGATTCTCAATGAGGGGATAGGGCTCTATTACACGGCGGAGGATGTGGTAGGTACCCTGACTATCAACAACATTGACGAAGAGGTATCCTCCGGTACTATAAGTCGAAACGGATTTTTTGACCAGGTGGCGCCGGGGGACGAAATAATTCTGCAAACCCAAAAAACGGAAAACGCCGAGTCCGGCGCCCCCATGGCGGACCCCGAATTACGGACCCTTCTGCGGACCCTGCGGTAGCAGGATATTCCTGCCTATAGGTCTCCGTGGGCGGTCATCTTCCTGGCCGAAACGCCCCCGGAAATATCGTCCAGGTTTTTTATCGCCTCATCCTCCCGGGCTTTTTTATATTCCTGCCACCGCTTCTCTCTAATTTTATCCAGAACCTTCCGATCCCGGGATGCTTCCAGATATTCGTCCCGGGCTTCCTCAACCTTGAGTTCCGCCGCCGTCGCTTCCTGTAAAAGCCGATCTTGGGTTTCTTCCAACCGGCGGATATATAAATCATGGACCAGAATGTCCGCCGTGCCGTAGGCGGGCGAAAACCGTTCCTCCCCCGCGTTGAGCCGTTCCCGGGCTAATGCTTCCAGGTTATGTTCAATAAAGGAAAGGGTCCCGACCGCTTTACCCAGCGCTATTTTCGTTTCCCGTTCCCGGTGGAGCCGCAGATCTAAGGCTTTTTCAAGTTTAAATCTAAACCTTTTCACCCTTGGTTATTCCCCTGCGGCGGGAGGGGATTTTTTATAAACCGTCATTTCCTCCACCGGTATCGCTATATTGGATATTTTCGCCAAAGCCGCAAGGGTCTCCACTACCGAAGATTTTTCATCAACCTCTTGGATAAGAAAATCATCAATCGCTTTTTTTTGGGCTATCGCTTCATCAATGGCGGGATTAGAGCCGGCATGGTAAGCCCCCACATTGATGAGGTCTTCGGCCTCAGCATAAACCGCCATGAGTCTCCGTATATACCCAACCGCCTTATTGGTAACCGGACCTGATACCACAGGAGCAAGCCGGGAAACACTGCCCAGGATATCCAGAGCGGGATAGTGATAGGCCTGGGCGAGACGCCGGGAAAGTACGATGTGACCGTCCAGGATTCCCCGGACGGTATCCGCTATGGGCTCATCCATATCATCGGCGTCCACCAGGATAGTATAAAAACCGGTGATGGTACCCCGGTCCGAAGTACCGCAGCGTTCAAGCAGTTTGGGCATAGAGTCAAAAACACTGGGGGTATATCCCCGGGTTGCGGGGGGTTCTCCGACGGCCAAGCCTATCTCCCGCTGGGCCCGGGCAAAACGGGTAACCGAATCAAAGAGAAGCATCACATCCTGTCCCTGATCCCGGAAATATTCCGCCACTGCAGTGGCCACATAGGCGCCCCGAAGTCGTGCCAGGGGGGGGGAATTTGAGGGGGAAACCACTACCACGGTCCGGGCTAATCCTTCCGGACCCAGATCGTTTTCAATAAAATCGTTTACCTCCCGGCCCCGTTCCCCTATGAGGGCGACCACATTCACATCGGCATTGGTATTCCGGGCGATCATTCCCAAAAGGGTGGACTTACCCACCCCGGACCCGGAAAAAATACCCATCCGTTGTCCCCGGCCTACGGACAAAAGGCCGTCTATGGCCCGTACCCCCGTGGCGATCCGCTGGGTTACCCGCCTTCGTCTCAGCGGGTCCGGGGGCGCCCCTGCAGCGGGATACCGCAGGGGGGACTCAATATCCCCCTTCCCATCGATAGGGTTCCCCAGGGCATCCAAAACTCTGCCCGGTAATTTATCCGAGACCTTTACTTCCAAACAGCTGCCGGAGGCGATCACCCGGCTCCCCACTTCAAGCCCGGCGGTTTCTTCAAAGACCATAAGCTGTACCACTTCTTCCCGGAGACCCACCACCTCCGCTTGGATAAGGCCCTTACCCCTGGGGACTTCGATACGGCAGACTTCCCCCATAACAACCTGGGGGCCGCGGCTTTCAATAAGAAGTCCCTGTACTTTTATGACCCGGCCCACACATTTTATGGGATCTATCCGTTCGGCGATATCCAAATATTTAGCGATGATGGTGGCTTCCATATTCAGGCCCCCAACGAAGAGGACCCGCTTTTGGTCATGGTTTTTATCGGGGACATTTCCAGGATCTTAGACTCCAGTTCCGCAAGCTGACTGGAAATCCGGGCATCCACTTCGCCAAAATCGGTTTCAATAATACACCCTCCGGGATCAACCGAGGAATCCTCCACCACTTGAACGGACTGGGTCCCTTCCAAAAGTTGTATGAATTTTTTAGTATGTTCGGTGGTTAATTTTACATCCACCAGATTTACCCTGATAATAATATTACCCCGGCCTTTGACCTTCCGCAACGCCTGGACCACATTGGAGATCACCACGTTCCGCTGGTTTTCAGAGATAATCTTGATCACTTTCCGGGAAATAAGGAGTACCAGATCGATGATCTGCTGTTCCGTTTCCCCCAGTATTTCCATCCGTTTATCCTGGGCCCGTTCAAGGACGGTCCGGGTTCTTTCAATGAGCCGCTCAACCTCGGCCTTCCCTTCGGCAAAGCCCGCTTCCCGCCCCGCTTCCCGGCTCTGGCTTTCCACCTCCTTCCGTTCGTTTTCAATGGCGCTGTGGGAATCGGCTTCAATGGCGGCGGCCTTTTCCCGGGCCTCGGCCAGGATCCGTTCCGCCTCCGCCTCCGCTTCCTGTTTCAGGTTATGGGCTTCCTCGGTTTTCTCGTTTATCTCCCGAAGGGCCTTTTCCTCCGCATCTTTGATGATCTGGTCCGCCGCCGCCTGGGCGGATTTGATCATTTTTTCCCGTTCCGCGTCCCATTGGGCTTTAAACTCCTCCGCCGCCTGGCGCAGCTCCTCCGCGGTGGGACCGGTATACTCCTCCATAAGCTGGATCTCTTCAGAGTTCTCCTCCGGAGGAGCGAGATGGGAAAGCTCGGCAAAGGTATAGGGAGGTTCGAGGAATACCTTTTCATCACTTAACGCGACCTCACCGGGCCGGAATACCGCCTTGGTCATAGCTGCCCCTTACTAACTCCTTTCCATATCCATTTATACCACTAATTCGTCTTCACCGGTACGGGCGATCACGACGTCACCGGTATCCTCCAGGTGCCGGATGATGGAAACGATCTTCTGTTGAGACTCTTCCACGTCCTTAAGCCGGACCGGGCCCATAAATTCCATATCTTCCTTGAGCATCCCCGCGGCCCGCTTACTCATATTCCGGAAAATCTTATCCTGAACTTCGGTATCCACCGATTTTAAGGCCTTGGCTAATTCTTGGGAATCCACTTCCCGCAGAACCTTCTGAATATCCCGGTCTGCAAGCAATACAATATCCTCAAAGACGAACATCCGTTTTTTGATCTCCTCCGCCAGTTCAGGGTCCTCATCTTCCAGCGCCTCAATGATCTGCTTCTCCGATGAACGATCCACCAGATTAAGGATCTCCACGATACTCTCTACCCCTCCCGCGGCGGTATAATCTTCGTTAGACAAGGTGGAGAGTTTTTTCTCCAACACCCGTTCAACTTCCCGGAGTACCTCCGGACTGGTCCGGTCCATGGTAGCTATCCGTTTAGCCACATCACTTTGTACCTCATGGGGCAGGTTTTGTAATATGATCGAAGCCTTATTGGGCTCCAGGTACGCCAGGATCAGGGCGATGGTCTGGGGGTGTTCCTGCTGGATAAAGTTGAGAAGGTGGGCCGGGTCGGTACGCCGGATAAAATCAAAGGGCCGCACCTGAAGGCTTGAGGTAAGGCGGTTAATGATATCGATAGCCTTCTGGCTTCCCAGGGACTTCTCCAGGAGTTCCCGGGCATAATCAATACCCCCGGTAGTAATAAACTCATTGGCCATCATGAGTTCGGTAAACTCCGTTAAGATGGCATCCTTCTGTTCCGGTTCTATGGTTTCAAGCCGGGCAATTTCAAACGTAAGGGTTTCAATTTCATCTTCCCGGAGGTGCTTAAAAATTTCCGCAGAAATATCCGATCCCATACTGACCAGAAATATGGCTGCCTTCTGTCGGCCGGTAAATTCCTTTCCGCCCTTCTTTTTACCTCCCGCCGCTCCGCCGGAGGTACCGGATGTTGTTGTTTTTGCCATTTCCTATTCCTCCAAAAGCCAGGTTCTGATGAGCTGAGCCGCATCTTCGGGATGTTCCTTGGCCATATTGACCGCGTTCTCCTGAAGCTCCATCCGCTTCCGTTCTTCCACGGACATGGAAACTTCCACCCCTTCTTCTTCCGCCTGCCGTAACGCACTCTCCCGCATCATCTGATGCTGCCGGGAAAGTTCCTCCTCCCGCAGACGCCGGCGCCGCTCCAGCTCCCGGGAAATCAACCGGAAGGCCACAAAAGCGATAAGGATAACGACAAGCCCTGCCATAAAGACCAGAATAGTGGTCTGGATCTGCTTTGCCCGGAAGTAAGCCGCATCTTCTTCGGCAAACTGCCGGGTCCGGTCAAAGCGGATGTTTTCCACCGTAACCGCATCCCCTCTGGCTTGATTATAACCGATGGCGTTTTGAATTAACACCTCGGTAGCCCGCAGATCCTCCGGCGCAACCGGATTATATTCCCGTTCAATAGATCCGTCGGAAAGGATTACCGGATCTTTCTTTTCATCGTATTTCCATTTCCATTGGCCGTCGATATTTACCGAAACCGTAACCCGATCTATGGTGGGACTCCGTTCTTCCTGGATGGTGCGCTTGTTTATTTCCTCATTGTTGGTCAGCGTTTCTTGCCTAACCTTCCCATAGAGGTTGGACATATCCCGAAAAGCCGGGGTAGTCTGTCCCTCCGTACCCGGGGGGCCTTCGGGATTAAAGCCGGTCCCTTCCCATTCGGTGGAGGAGGTACTCTGGGACCGGGTGATGGACCGGACAAATTCGGAATCGTCATAGGGGGTATTGGGATTATCCGAGCGGATGGTGATGGGAAAGAATTCATCGGTATTGATGGCCTTCTGGGACATATCCATATCGATCTTGATATTAAGATCCCGGACCCGGTCTGTGGTATAGGTTTCCTGGAGGGATTTTAGAATAATCGCCCGGTAATGGGCTTCCAATTGGTGGATATACTTCTGCTGCCGTTCAATTAAATTTTGCCGGTCTATGTTGGCCATGCCTTCAAAGTCGTTAAGTACCAGACCGTTTTGATCGGTGATAACGATGTTTTCATCTTTAAGGCCCTCGACGGCAAATTTGAGGATCTTCTGGATTCCCTCTATTTTCTTGCGGTTTTCGGTAATATCACTGCCCGGCTTGGGGGTGATGATAACACTGGCGGTCACCGGGTTTTGATCCGCCTGGAAGAGTTCCCGCTCCGGGGGCACGATCACCACATCGGCGTTATCCACATCGTCCAGGGCTTTAATATGGTCGATTATCATCTGGGTGATGGCCCGCCGGAGGTTCACATTCCGCTCGAAATCGGTGATGGTCCACCGTTCCCGGTCAAAGATCGACCAGGGATCCGTTCCCGAGGGAATAAGGTCCTCCCGGATAAGAATAGACCGGAGCCGCCGGGCGGTTTTTTCATCCTGCACCAGGAGGATCCCTGCGGGAGAAACCGAGGTTTTAACCCCCTCATCGTTGATCCGGGCAACAATCCGATCCAGGGCTTCCTCATCCCGGATGGGTACGTCGATAACCGGCACCATGGTCGGCGAGGAAGACACCAATATCAATACGACCACCCCTACCACCGCCGCCAGGGCGATCCCGATGAGGACGATCCTTTGAACCAAAGACCATTTTCCCCACAGAGTTTTAATTTGGGTGATAAATTTTTTTATCCATTCCTTCATATTCCCCTCCCCAGAAGAACTTTTTTTTATTCAACCACCCGGGGTCTGCATTTTATTCCCCGATCACCATAATCCCGCCTTAGCGGGTATTAATAAGATCCCTCCAACCTTGAACAAGGCGGTTAAGAACAGTCCTGGTGATATTCAAGGACATACTTGCCTTTGCCTGGGCGATGGTTATATCGTGGGCATCCACGGTTCCCGGATCGGTCATGGCCACCTGCATTAAATTGCCGGGTGTCTGCTGTTGGGCGCTGACCATGTCCAGGGCTTTAAGCATAGTATCCTCAAAAGTACCGGAACGGAGTACCGCTTCGGCACCGATCTTATTTCCCAGGTCCGATAGGGCCTTACCATCGGCGGTAAATTTTTCCCGCCGGGAAACCATATGGTATGGATGGGTTACTCGCATGGGTACCTTATCCCCGGTAACTAATTCAGGCCGGTATATAGTCATCTATTATCTCCCTCCAATATCCAGGGCCCGCTGGAACATACTTTTGGACCCGTCTATAATCGAAGCGTTTGCCTCGTAGGCTCGGGATGCGGCGATCATATCCACCATTTCGGTAACAATATCCACATTGGGCATTTCCACATACCCTGCCCGGGGCCCGGTTTGAATCGCGTCCGGATGGGTCGGATCATATACAAAACGAGACTCGGTTTTGGTATCCCGCTGGATCTCTACCACCCGTACCCCCTGACCGGGACCGTTATCCAGCATTTCCGGCAGGAAGGGGGAACGCCAATAGGGCTCCTCAACCCGGGGCCGGAGGACCACCCGGCTTCGTTTATAGGGCCCCCCTTCGGTGGTCCGGGTGGTGGAAGCATTGGCAATATTATCGGCGATCACATCGGAGCGGAGCCGTTCGGCGCTCATCCCCGTAGCAGCTATTTGGATGGAGCTGAAAATTCCCATATTCTAACCTACCTTAATACCATATTGATTTGACTAAACTCAAAGGTTTCCGCCTGAGCCATGAGGGTATACAAAAGCTGATTTTCCAAGGCCGCCATGATCTCCTGTTCCGAGTCCACGTTGTTCCCGTTGTTTTTTGAGGTACTCACGTAATCCAAAACCCGCCGGGGTTGAACGTCCCGGTAATCCCGTTCCCGCCAGTTGGGGATATGCTTGGGATCCGTCAGGGTCAACTCCAGGGCGGGTCTGAGTTTTTCCGTTTCCAGGGCCCGTTTTAATTCACTTTCAAAATTTACCTCGGACCGTTTAAAATTAGGCACCTCCGCGTTGGCCAGGTTATTGGCAATAACACTACGCCTAAGGAGGTTGACATCCATGCCCCGGTGTATCATATCGACGGTTTTGGTAAAATTATTTTCTATATTCATCATATTCTCCCAAAAGTAAAACTTTTCTATATAAACTATCGGCGGATTATCGGTGCGGGGTAAGGAGTTAGAAAGAAGAAACTTAAAAATTTCCCTTCCCCTGCCTGTCCCTCCCTAGAGTATATACCTCCCCAGATCCTGATCTACCGCCAAATCCCCCAGTCGCTCATTCACATAGGCCTCGGTGATGGGTATCTTCGTGGGGCCCAGGTTGGGGGCTTCAAAGGAAAGCTCCTCCAACAGGGCTTCCATGATGGTATGCAGCCGGCGGGCACCTATATTTTCCAGCCGGGAATTAACATCCGCCGCCAGGACCGCCAGCCGCTCTATGGCTTCCGGGGTAAACTCAATTTCCACCTCCTCGGTACCCAGAAGATCAATATACTGTTTGGTCAAAGCGTTTTTTGGTTCCGTAAGGATCCGCAAGAATTCATCCTTCCCCAGGGATTCTAACTCTACCCGGAGGGGGAAACGACCCTGAAGTTCCGGAATCAGGTCCGAGGGTTTACTGATGTTAAAGGCACCGGCAGCCACAAAAAGGATATGGCTTGTATCTACCGGTCCCCACTTGGTATTTACCGTAGCCCCCTCCACAATGGGCAGAATATCCCGCTGAACCCCTTCCCGGGACACATCAGGGCCCCCTCCCCGATCCCCCTTGACGGCGATCTTATCGATCTCGTCAATAAAAACTATCCCCATCTCTTCCACCCGCTGCCGGGCCTCATCGCTTACCCGGTCCCGGTCTATGAGTTTTTCCGATTCTTCATTGGTTAGGATCTCCCGGGCCCGGCTTACGGTGAGGAGCTTTTTCTTTTTTCCTCCCCCGAAAAAACCCGCTATCCCCGAAAGGCTGGTTTCTAAATCCTCTATCCCTCCCCCCATCATTTCGATGGCAGGAAATTGCGGATTTTGATTTATGGTAATTTCCACTATCCGGTCTTCCAGTTTACCCTCCCGGAGCATGGCCCTGAATTTTTCCCTGGTGGAAGAAGCCTTTGCCGAAGCGGCATTTCTTTCCTCTCCCTCACCCACGGATGGTTCCACCACAGGCTCGTCGGTCCCGTGATCCGATCCCCGGTTCATCATGGCAGGGATCCCTACCTGGATAGCCGCCCCCATCAAACCCGGACCGGCCCCATTGTTCGGATTGATAGAAAAGGCTCCCACCGGTCTAACTACCGGCCCCTCAGGGGGGGTATGCTCGGTACTTTTTTTCCCCGTCCCCGGAAGTAAAAGATCCAACAACGCTTCCTCCGCCCGCTTCCGGGCCTCGGCATCGACCGTTTCCTGCATTTCCTGTTTTACCATCTGGACCCCCGCGGCCATGAGGTCCCGAATCATGGATTCCACATCCCTGCCCACATATCCCACTTCGGTATATTTGGTGGCCTCCACCTTGACAAAGGGGGAACCCGCCAATTTCGCGAGACGCCGGGCAATCTCGGTCTTGCCCACCCCGGTGGGACCTATCATGAGGATGTTTTTTGGGGCTATGTCTTCCCGGACCTCCGGCTCCAGTTTGAGCCGACGGATTCGGTTCCGTAGGGCCACCGCCACCGCCCGTTTGGCCTTTTTTTGGCCGATGATATATTTATCCAACTCGGCGACAATTTCCCGGGGGGTAAGCTCCTTCCGGAGAAGGGATAGATTTTTTGATTCCTTTCCGGGGGTTGCCGGTAATTCCGCCGGTCCCTTCTCAATATTTTCAGCCATTATTTATGCTCCTCCCCGGAACCCAGTTCCTCCAGGATAATTTGACTATTGGTATAGATACATATATCCCCCGCAATCCGCAGACTCCGCCGGGCGATCTCTGCGGCTGAAAGGGTACTGCCGTCCAAATAGGCCAATGCCGCGGAATAGGCGTAATTTCCCCCGGAACCTATGGCCAGGGCAGGCTCCGCAGGCTCTATTACATCCCCGGTACCGGAAATAAGTAGGGTCTTGGAGATATCCGCCACCAGGAGCAGAGCTTCCAGCCGCCTAAGGGAACGGTCGGTACGCCAATCCTTGGCCAATTCCACCGCCGCCCTGGCGAGATCCCCGGAGTATTCCTTGAGTTTTTCCTCAAAACGGTCAAAGAGGGTAAAGGCATCCGCAGTAGCCCCGGCAAAACCACACAACACCTTGCCGTCGTTGAGGCGCCGTACCTTACGGGCGTTATTTTTCATCACCGTCTCGCCCATGGTCACCTGACCATCCCCGGCCATGGCCACCTGTCCATTCCTGCGGACCGCCAAAACCGTGGTAGAACGGATCTGGTTACCGTGGAATTCCATTCTCAGTTTTTTCATAGGTTATTCCTTTTCCCCATGCCGTGGGGATGGGCCTTAAGATAGGTTCGCTTAAGCCGTTCCATATCCACATGGGTGTACCGCTGGGTGGTGGAGAGGCTTGCGTGACCGAGAAGTTCCTGAATCAAACGCACGTCACAGCCGGAATTAACCAAATGGGTAGCAAAGCTATGACGTAACGCATGGGGATGTACGTTTTTTTCCAGTCCCGACCGTTCCGCATATTTGGTTATTATCCACCGTACCCCGGGTACGGAAATCGGCCCTCCCTTACGGTTAACAAAAAGCCGATCCGTGGGTAGGGCCGCCTTAACCCGGGAAGCCCGCCCGGGAAGATAGGCTCCCAGGGCTTCCCGGGCTTCATCGGAAAAAAACACATACCGTTCTTTGTTCCCCTTTCCCATAACCCGGGCACCTGAAAGATCCCCCTCCAGACAGGACAGGGTAAGAGCCACCAGTTCCGATATTCGCAGCCCCGCGGAATACATGGTGAGGATCAGGGCTTTATCCCGGAGGGGCCATAAAATACCCGCCTTATCGGGGAGTTCCGCAAAACTCGCCATTTCCCCTTCCCAGAGAAAAGCCGGAAGCCGTTTTGCCGTTTTCAGGTTACGCAGATTCATGGAGGGATCATCGGATCTAAAATCAAACCGCTGAAGCCACCGATAAAAACCCCGAATGGAAGAAAGGGCCCGATTAACACTCACCGAGGCGATCCCTTCGGCGCTGAGGTCCGCGATAAAACCCTGCACCCCATGGGCGCTTGCCCCTTCGGGAGTCATCCCGTGGTTTTCACAGTAGGCTGAATAATTGGCCAGATCCTTACCGTAGGCCTGGATGGTCCTATCCGACACTCCCCGCACGGAACGAAGATAGGCCAGATAGGCTTCAACCAAATTATTTGCCTCCATCGGATTCCTCCTTATCAAAATCCTCGCTGCTATGCAGATAATCGCAGTCAGGATTGATACATGCCTTATGGTATCCGTTTTTTTTATCATATTTCTCCACCATAAATTGTCCGCACTTGGGACAATTTTGGTTGATCGGTTTAAAGTGGGTGATAAAATCACATGCCGGATAATTGGTACATCCGTAAAATTCCTTGCCCCGGCCCCGGGTTTTGCGGGCCACGATATCCCCGCCACAGCGGGGACATTTTGCCAGGGGGACAGACTTGGTGTTTCTACATTCCGGAAAACCCGAACAGGCCAGAAAAAAACCATACCGGCCGAGTTTTTTTACCATGGGCTTCCCGCATTTTTCACAGATATGATCGGTCACTTCGTCTAAGGTACCCTTAAAGGATTCCAGGGTTTTTCCTACCTCGTCAACCTGCTCCTTAAAGGGGTGATAAAAATTCCGGATCATGTCGGGCCAGCGGAGTTGACTTTCTTCCACTTCATCGAGTTTGGTTTCCATGGACGCGGTAAATCCTACATCCACTACATGGGGAAAATATTCCACCAGCATATCGCAGATCATCCTACCCAGGAGGGTGGGGACCAACTGCTTGTTGGACCGGGTCACATAGTACCGGTCCAGAAGGACCGATATTATAGGGGCATAAGTTGAGGGGCGGCCGATACCCTTTTCTTCCAGGGTTTTAACGATGGACGCGTCGGTATACCGGGCCGGTCCCTGGGTAAAATGCTGTTCGGGGTAGAATTTGTCCACCTTGACCTTGTCCCCGATTTTAAGAGACGGAACCGGGCTCCCCTTGTTTTCATTCGCCAAAAGTTTCATAACCCGGTAAAAACCTTTTTTGATAATCCGGGTCCCGGCGATACGGAAAATCGCCTCGCCGGCCTGGATGTCGATACTTATGGTCTTAGTTTTCGCGGGGTTCATCTGGCTTGACACAAACCGTTCCCAGATTATGGTATAAAGCCGGAGCTGATCCCGCGTAAGGTATTCTTTTACCTCCTCGGGGGTATAACCCATATAGGTAGGCCGAATGGCCTCATGGGCGTCCTGAGCTTTTTTCCCCAGGGTATATTCCACCGCCTTTTCCGGCAGGTCCTGGGAAAAATGTTCCCCAATCCAGGACCGGACCTCGTCCAGCGCGACCTGGGAGATCCGAACCGAATCGGTACGCATATAGGTGATAAGCCCCACCCGGGAATTGCCGATGTTTACCCCTTCATAAAGCTGTTGAGCTACCTGCATGGTTTTTTTACTGGTAAAACCCAGCCGGTTTGCCGCGGTCTGCTGGAGCTGGGAAGTGGTAAAGGGCGGCTTTGGCCGAATGGTTTTATCGGTTTCCCGAATATCGGAAACAAAACAATCGGCGTTGATTATCTTATCAATAATAACCGTAACCGCATCTTCATTTTTGAGTTCCGGTTTATTCCCCTGCCAGGACACGAGCTGGGCGGTAAAGGCGGATTTTCCTACCTTAAAATCCGCCTCCAGGGTCCAGTACTCTTCGGGAATAAAGGACTCTACCTCCTTTTCCCGTTCACAGATGAGCCTCAGGGCCACCGACTGTACCCGTCCCGCGGAAAGGCCGTTTTTAACCTTCTTCCACAGGAGGGGTGAAAGGTTATACCCCACCAAACGATCCAGAACCCGCCGGGCTTTTTGGGCGTTGACCTTGGACTCGTCGATGGTTGAAGGGTTAGCCACGGCGTCCTTAATCGCCACGGGGGTGATCTCGTTAAAGCTGATCCGTTGAATGGGTACCCGCTCGTTTTTCGCGGTAATGGCGTTCCGCAGATGATAAGCAATGGCCTCCCCTTCCCTATCATTATCACTGGCCAGGAGTACCGTATCCGCCTTTTTCGCGTCCCCCTGCAGTTCCTTTAGGATTTTCGCCCTTCCCCGGACGGTGATATATTCAGGTTCAAAATCATGATCCACATCTATGGCCATCCTGGATTTGGGGAGATCTATGAGATGACCCATGGATGCCTTTACCACGTAGGAAGGACCCAGGTATTTTTCTATCGTTTTAGCCTTGGCCGGGGATTCCACGATCACCAGGATCTTTTTATCCTTTGTTTTTTTGGGAGACCGCTTTTTTTCGATCGAATCTTTTTCGACTGTTTTATTTCGCTGAACTTTTTTTTCGGTTTTTACCGCCATTTTATTCCCATCCTCAAAGATCAATATTCAGTTTCCGGGCCAAGGACGATGCCAGCATAGCTCCCTGCAACGGCCGATCCCGGGGAAAAGTTTCTTCCGGGGGGGTCTCCAAAACAATCCCCCAATCCCGTAGGATCTCCGCCGCCCCGGAAATCACCCCGGCCCCTTCCTCGGCAAGCTTCCTGGTCCCTTCTCCCCGGGTGGAATTCATCCCCGATGAAGTAACCCAGAGGTCCCGGCCCTGTTCCAGGGCAAACCGGGCGGTGATCAGGGCTCCGGAAAAAGCGGGAGCTTCCACAATCACGGTCCCCCGGGCCAGGCCGGAAATAATCCGGTTCCGGGCCGGAAAATTCCATTTCCGCGGTCCGGTTCCCGGGGGATATTCACTTAAAATAGCCCCACCCCGATCAATGATCCGCCGGGCAAGGACCCGGTTTGCCCCGGGGTAAACCTCATCGGGACTTGAGCCGAGAACCGCCACCGTGGGAGCGCCCCCCTCAAGGTTCCCCCGGTGGGCCATGGCGTCGATACCCAGGGCAAGGCCGGAGACCACGGGAATTCCCGCATCCGCCAGGGCTTTGCCGATATCATACGCCTGGGAACCCGCCGCGGCAGTGGGCCGCCGGGTTCCGACCACCGCTACCAGGGGCCGCTCCGGATTCGGTAAAACACCCCGGTAAAAAACCAGGGCCGGGGGATCGTACAGTTCCCGGAGCAGGGGAGGATATTGGGATGAAATAAAGGATACACAAGCTATCCCCCGAATCCCCATAGTCCTGATATCCCTCTCCGCCTGTTCCCGGAGATCTTCTATACCGCCGTAAACCCGGAGGAGTTTCCGACCAAGAATATCCTCAATAACCCCCTTAGAAAGTATGGATAATCCTTCCTTCCGGTCAAATTCTTTATAAAGCAGGATCTGCTCCCGGGAATTTATCTCCGGAATGCGCCTGATGATCAGATCCCGCAACAAAAGCTCATCCATACAATGAATCCAATATGGTCTGCCGGTTGTTTTCCGCCTCAATCCGTTTGGCGGCATCCCGGGAAGTAGTGATGATCCGGTCGTATATATCCAAGGCATCCTGGTAATTATTCACCATGTAATAGGCCCGAGCCAACACAAACATGGCATCCACATCGTTCCGGGAAATTTCAAGGTACCGCAACAGGTGGGGTATGGCCTCCCGGGGCTTGTTCATCTCAAATACATAGAGGATACCGATGCCGTAACGAGGCCGGCTATATCCTTCATCCAATTCTATAGCCCGGAGGTAAGACTTTTCCGAAAGGGCAAAATATTCCTGGGCATCGGCATTCCCCTCCGCGGCACTAAAGGACGACTTTGCCACGATCCCTGCGGATATTCCCCGTTGATAGTGGACATAGGCATCTTCGGGGATATAATAAACCGCCCGTTCCAGGGCATTTAACGCTTCATGGTGCAGTCCGCGTTCCTGCAGCCGGGTAGCGAGGAGTTTCCAATACACCCCGGTCTGGGCAGCGTCGCGTACATGCTGCTCAATCAGTTCTTCATACAGCCTGATAGCTTCCCGAAGATCTTCTATGGTCCGGGGAGGAATATCCCGAGGACTGAGTTCTTTGATCTGGGCGATTAGGGAATCCCGGATCCTGATTTTCCGGAAGGTATAGATACCCCCTATCAGTAAAACCACGATAACCAGTACCATAAGACCTAAAAAAAACTCTTTCTTTATCTTCATCCTGCACCTTTAATTCAAATCCCGGTAAGGTTACGGCCGGGATAAATACCGCCGCAATTTCGGCATATACCGCCGGTGGCTTTCCCTGAGGAGGGAAACGTCCACATGGGTATAGATCTGGGTTGTGGCAATATCCGCATGTCCCAAAAGCTCCTGTACCGACCGGAGATCCGCCCCACCGGCGAGAAGCTCCGTAGCATAACTATGCCGCAGGGTATGGAGGGTCGAGGGAACCCCCGCCACCGTGGCCAGTTTCATATAGTTTTTCCATATTCCCTTTCGGGAAAGGCGTTTCCCCGTTTTACCAATAAACAGGGCGGGGGAACGGACCTTACCCGCCAAATAGGGCCTTGCGTCGGCCAAATACCGTTTAAGCCAGTAAGCGGCTTCTTCCCCAAAAGGTATCAACCGTTCCTTGTTTCCCTTCCCCAAAACCCGGGCAATTCCTTCGGTAAAATAAATGTCCTTTATATTAAGAAAAACGGCCTCGGAAACCCGGAGGCCCGCGGAGTAGATAAACTCAAATAAAGCCCTGTTCCGTAGTCCTATGGGGCTATCTACCGGCACCAAGGCAAGCATCCGGTCCACCCGATCCCGGTGAAGAACCTCAGGTAAATGGATTCCCCTTTTAGGGGATTCCAGAACCCGGGCGGGATTATCATCCCGCAGCCCTTCATCCGCCATATACCGGAAAAAGGACCTAAGGGAGGAAATTGCTTTAGCCACAGACCGGGAATCAAGGCAGCCCTTATCCCGGCGGAAATTAAGGTACTTCATGAGGGAGGAACTATCCGCCTCCTCAGGCAGCAACCGTTCCATCTCCAGCCATTCCAGAAAACGGCGGATTTCCACCTTATAGGTTTCCGCGGTTAAGAGGGATCGGCGTTCCAAAACGAGGAGCCACGTATAGTACCTATCCAGCAGACTTTGGCCATTCATAGCACTTATATATCCCGATTATCTGTTCCCGATTTTTCGGACAGTTCCTTTCCCCCGGAAAATTGATGGTCCCGGATAATGGTGGGTACCTCAAGGTAGTCTTCCCGGTAGTGGTTTCTGATGGTAAGCCCCGATTGTTTAGATCCTCCGCCGGTTAATGCCCCCCATTCATCAAGGCCAAAAAGATCGCTCTGCTCTTTTTTATCTTTTTCCGAATTTTGGATCTGGGAGTTTATCATGGTTTTCCGTTGAAAACCAGTGGCGATCACCGTAACTTGGAGTTTATCCCCCAAATTGGAATCCAGCGAGGTGCCGTAGATGATCAGCGCGTCCTGATCGGCTTTTTCGGTAACAATCTGGGCCACCTCTTCCAGTTCAATCAGGGTGAGGTTCTCCCCACCGGCAATATTGATCAGGATCCGCTGGGCTCCCTCCAGGGTGGTGTCTTCCAAGAGGGGGTTATCAATGGCGTTATTGGCGGCCAGGGCGGCGCGGTTTTCCCCGCTTCCGATACCGATCCCCATAAGGGCATCTCCCTGGCCATACATAATGGTCTTAATATCCGCAAAATCAATATTGACCAGGCCCGTCTCGGTGATCAGATCCGAAATGCCCTGTACCCCTTGCCGGAGTATGTCATCGGCGATAAGGAAGGCTTCGGGGATCGTGGTTTTCCGTTCCACCGAACTAAAGAGCCGCTGGTTGGGGATAACAATGAGGGTATCCACCGCTTCCCGCATCTTGGCGATCCCTTCTTCGGCCAAACGCATCTTATACCGGCCCTCGAAACTGAAGGGCTTGGTAACCACCCCCACAGTCAAGGCCCCGCATTCCCGGGCAACTTGGGCAATAACCGGCGCGGCCCCGGTTCCCGTACCCCCCCCCATACCGGCGGTCACAAAAACCATGTCCGCCCCTTTAATGGCATTGGCGATTATTTCCCGGTCTTCCATGGCGGCCTTTTCCCCGATCTCAGGTTTACCGCCGGCTCCAAGCCCGGCGGTAAGCTTTGAGCCAATGGACAAGGTAAACTCCGCCTTCGACCTGTTCAAAGCCTGCCGATCCGTATTGGCGGCGATAAACTCCACCCCCTGGACTTCACATTGAATCATGCGGTTAACCGCATTGCAACCGCCCCCCCCTGCGCCGATAACCTTGATAATCGTCCGTCTTTCATTGGCACTTTTTTCGTCCAATACTTGAATGTCCATAAAACCCCTCCCAAATCATTTTTTTTCCGATATTTTTAGGGCGTTCCCATCCGCCCCTATTGTGACGGTCCAAATCACGGCCTTAGGGCCATCGAATTTTGAAACCGGTCCAATTCAAAAAAATTCCTTTTTTAACCACTCTACCAGTTTACTGATAAGCGGCGCCTGCCCCTTTTCGTGGGAACGAATATCAATTCCCCGCTCGCCTCCCTGCTTTTCTTCCCGCAGGGCCCCTTCCAAAACCAGCCCCACGGCGGTGGCGTATACCGGACTCCGGTACTCATCAACTAAGCCCCCCACCGGCAGGGGTATCCCCACCCTGACGGGTAATTTAAAAACATGGGCGGCCAATTCGGCGGCGCCCAGGAGCTGGGCTCCCCCGCCACAGAGGACGACTCCCCCCCCCAGGGGCCGGGAAAGGGAAAGCTTATCCAGTTTTTCCTTCACCATAGTAAAGATCTCCTCCATCCGGGGGCGGATAATCGCCAGAAGCAGGGATCTGGGTATGGGCAGGGGGGGCCGTCCCCCAACCCCGGGAACGATGATATCATCGTCCCCTTCAAGGAATTCATCCCAGCAGCACCCCGCGTCCAGCTTGATCCGCTCGGCGGTTTCAAAGGCGATATTTTTGAGCATAGATATATCGCCGGTAACCTGGATACCCCCCGCGGGAATGGTGGTGGTCGAATAGGGGGTTCCGCCGGTATACACCATAACATTAGTCGTCCCCCCCCCCAAGTCTATCAGGGCTACCCCCAGTTCCTTTTCTTCTTCGGTGAGGACCGAACGGCCCGCGGCAAGGGATTGAAGGATCATGTCGTTAACCCTGAAACCAGCCCGGTTAACGCATTTCATGAGGTTTTGGGCGCTGGTCACGGAACAGGTTATGATATGAACCTCGGCCTCAAGACGAACTCCGATCATATCCAGCGGATCCCGGATACCCTTTTGGTCGTCCACAATATAACTCTGGGGGATTACCTCCAGAACCTGCCGGTCCATAGGAATAACCACTGCCCGAGCCGCTTCTAACACCCGATTAATATCTTCAAGGCCAATCTCCCGGGTTTCCCGGGTTTTTCCGGTAACCGCCACCACCCCCCGGGAATTAATTCCGTCGATATGACTTCCCCCAATGCCGGTCCAGCAAGAGTGGACCTCCCGGCCGCTCATCATCTCCGCCGCCTCAATAGCGGCGGCAACCGACTTGAGGGTGGCTTCGATATTTACCACCACCCCCTTTCGCAAGCCCGTGGAGGCACTTTTCCCCACACCGGTTATTTCGAGTGTTCCATTTTCATTGCGCTCGCCAATTACGGCGCAGACCTTGGTGGTGCCGATATCGAGACCCACCACTAAATCATCATTAGCCAGAGGATGCCTCCTTTAGGGTATAGGATGCCGTACCGGTTCTAAAATCAATTTCATCAACCTGAGTACCCTGCGAAACAATAACATCAATTGCCAGCATCATATATCGAAGCATATCTTCATTCAATTCCGCCGCAGCGCGGATCCTCACCGGGTCGTGCTTAGGATAGAGAATAAGGTCAAATCCATTGTAGGTTTTTTGGCGGATCCCAATCTCGGAAAAAGCGGTCAGCAGTTCAGGGGCGGAAGTATGGATCCGTTCCAAACTGGCGAGAAATCCGGCGAATGTCGGGGGAAGCCGCATTCCCAATACCGGCTCGTCCAAGGCAAACCCGGATATCAGGGGTATGGAAGAAGAAAGAAGTTCATCGCCCCGGCTGTTTCCGATTTTAAAGATCACCCCCTGTTTGTCAAAAAACACCGGGGTAATTTTTCCCCCTATTCTTGCCAGGGTAAAAGCAAGGGCTTTCCGGGGTTCAAGCACTATTACCACCGAATCGGGAAAATGTTTTATAACCGTGGCGGATTCAACCTGATGAAGCCCCTCCAACTGGGTTTCAACCATCGCGGCTTTTACCGTCATATATGAAGAATGGGAATTGATTCCCGCCCGGTTTAAAACCAGGTCCCGCTCAATATCCGGCATCCCCGTCACTTCCACCGCCTCCAAGGGCATACAGGGGCTGATAAAAAGAAACCAGCAGAGTTCCGCCCCCACCACCATCGCAAGGATAATAACGATCCGTTTAAGTTTTCTATCCAAAGCAGAAACATTTTTTTTGTCATGGGAAGCAGTATCTTCCGTATAGACATAATAATTAGCCAAAGTTTACCTCCGGGCCCCTAAAAATCCCGGTATTTCGGGACGGCTCAAATTCATGGGAAAGTCCTGAAACATTTACTATCAAACCGGCAATCAAAAGGGTCGTGGCCAGAGAGGAGCCGCCGGCGGAAAAAAACGGCAGGGGTATCCCCGTAGCGGGCAGAACCCCGGAAACTACCGCGACATTCAAAAGCATCTGGGAACTTATGGTGGTAACCAGTCCAAAGCTCAGGAGCCGCCCGAAGGTGTCTTCGGTCCGCAAAGATACCCGATACCCCCTCACCATAAAGATACCGAGGAGGAGGAAGAAAAACAGGACCCCAATAAAACCCGTTTCTTCCGCATAGGAAGAAAAAATAAAATCCGAATGTATCTCCGGCACACTGGATATTTTTCGTACCCCCTGGCCAATACCCTTACCCAAAAATCCTCCGGATTCTATGGTTAGGATGGAGGAATGGACCTGATAACCCGCACCCAGGGGTTCCCAGTCGGGCCAGATAAAACTGATAAGCCGCCGGAGGCGGTGTTCCTTGGTAAAAACAAGGAGAGCCGACAGGGGGCCCAGGATTGCCCCGGCGCCGATAAAATAACGGAACGGTACCCCGGCAAAGAAAAAAACAAAGAGGGCGTTTATCGCGATAAACAAGGCGGTGGAAAAGTTATTCTGTAAATAAATTAAAAAGAAAAAGAGCATAGTCACCATGGCAGGGGGTAATATTCCCGAAGAAAAAACCCGGATCTTATCCGCCTTTTTGGTAAACAGGTGAGCCAAATACAAGGGCAATACCAATTTAACCAATTCCGAAGGTTGATACGTATTAGAACCAATATGAATCCACCGGGCCGCGCCGTTTTTCATAACCCCAATACCGGGAACAAAAGTAAAAAGACACATCAAAATGGTTCCTAAAACCAGAGGGACAATACACTTTCGTAATATCCGCAGGGGTATCCGCAGAGCTAGAAAAAACAACAGGACCCCAAACACCCCAAAGACAAGCTGCCGGGAAAAAAAATACAAACCATCCCCCAAAAAACGCTCCCCAAAGGCATAGGAAGCGGAATACAGGGTAACCAGACCCACGCCGGTAAGAAGAATAATAACGGCTATCAAAAGATGATCGTAATGGTTCCCGTGACCTGCCGGTTCGACAACAAATTGGTTCATAAGCCTCGGTCCCCACTATTGAATTTTTAAGGTTGAAAGGGCTATAATCACAAACAAGCCTCCGAGGATCCAGAAACGAATAACCACTTTGGTTTCCGCCCAGCCGGATAATTCAAAATGATGATGTAGGGGGGCCATTTTAAAGACCCGTTTTTTCCGTATTTTATACATCATAACCTGCAGGATCACCGAAGCGGCTTCCAACACAAAAACGCCGCCGATGATAAGGATCAGGACCTCCTTCTTAATTATAAGAGAAATGGTGGCAATAACACCCCCCAAAGATAAACTTCCCACGTCTCCCATAAAGACTTCGGCCGGATGGGCGTTAAACCAAAGAAAGCCCACACAGGCTCCCACCACCCCAAGGCAAAAGACGGTTAATTCTCCGGCGCCTTTGATATAGGGGATCCCCAGATACGAAGAATAATCCACCCGGCCCGAAAGGTAGGTAAGGATAGCCAGGGCAATAAAAACCAGAATCAGGAGACCCGCGGCCAGACCATCCAAACCATCGGAGAGATTAACCGCGTTGGATTCTCCCACCACCAGGAGGACCGCAAAGGGGATCCAGAGCCTCCCCATATCCACCACCGGATTCTTAAAAAAAGGCAAATAGAGAAAAGTAACCCCTTCTTCCCCGGAAAAATAAAGAATAAACACAATGGTAAAGGCAAGCAAAAACTGAAAAGTCAATTTTGCCCATGCAGGAAGTCCCTCGGAATTGTGCCGTCGTACTTTAAGATAATCATCCAAGAAGCCCACGGCACCGAAACAAATAAGGGCCCCCAGGGTAAGCCATACTTTATCATTGTTCATATCTTCCCAGAGTAGCACCGCCACCGTCATGGAGATGATAATGAAAACCCCGCCCATGGTGGGGGTTCCGTTTTTTATCAGATGGGTCTCCGGTCCGTCCCCCCGGACAGACTGCCCAACCTTTAGCTTTCGCAGGGACTCGATAATCCGGGGACCAAACATAAAGCAGATAACGAGGGTTGTTAACGCCGCATAGGCCCCCCGAAAGGTGAGGTACTGCAGAATATTGAGAGGACTAAAATATTTAACCAGGGGATAAACAAATTTTAAAAACACCTAACCCTCCCATCAAACAAACTATCCATCGGTATGGGTGGTCCCCTTTATCCGAACCTGCAGTACTTCTTCGGGCTGCTTTTTGGATAATCCCAATTCATACTCGGCGATATACGCTATCCGTTCCGGGGAAGACAATACCGCAATTTCCATGATAAGCCGCTTATTGCTTTCTATCCATTCTTCCTGGATAGCTTCCAGATCCTTCACCTCTTGTTCCAATTCCGCATACCTGGTGGCCTGCCATACCGTAAGGCCCAACAACAAAGGAATCGTAAGGGTTACAAGATACAGAACCACCCGTCGTTTCATCACCGGCCATCCTCGTCAAGAACTTTTTCTGCCACCCGTAATTTGGCACTTCGGGAAGGGGGATTGTTTTTTACCTCGTCTTCCCTGGGGGATACCGCCTTGCGGGTTAAAAGATTAATAATCCGACGTCCCCCACATCTACATATCGGCGCTTCCGGGGGACAGGTACAGTCCTTGTTTTTCTCCCGAAAATAATTCTTCACCACCCGATCTTCCAGGGAATGAAAACTGATAACCCCCAAACGTCCCCCAGGTTCCAGAGCTTCCAACGCCGCCTCCAGAAGATCCGGCAGCTGGGATAATTCTCCGTTTACCGCTATCCGCAGGGCCTGGAAGGTCCTGGTAGCCGGGTGTGTCGCCCCCCGCCGGTAAGCGGCAGGAACCGCCCGTTCCACGATTTCCGCCAAAACCGCGGAACTGGTTATGGCCGCATGGGAGCGGGCTTCGATAATAGCGCGAGCGATACGCCGGGAATACCGCTCCTCCCCGTAATTATAGATGAGATCCGCCAGTTCCTTTTCCGAGAGCCGGGCCAGGATCTGCGCCGCCGGGATCCCCCGGTTGGGATCGATCCGCATATCCAATACCTCATCCTTGCTGAAACTAAAACCCCGATGGGATTTTTCATAGTGATACCGGCTTACCCCCAGATCCAAGAGGATGGTATCGGGCCGTTTAATATCCCGGGGAATATCCGCGAAAAATTCCTGGGACCATCCGGGGTAAAAATGTATCCGCACTCCAAATTCCTTAAGCCGTTCCCGGGCGACCTTCTGTATATCCCTATCCGCGTCGATTCCTATTATCCGCAGCTTGGGGAAACGGGACAAAAAGGCATAACTATGTCCCCCTTCTCCCAAGGTGGCATCCACCATGAGTTCTTCATCGGAACGGGGCCCGAGGTAAAAAATAGTTTCTTCCAGCAAAACCGGGGTATGAATAATTTCCATAGTTATTCTTTACCTTCTTCGGGATCAAGTCCCCCCGGAGAAGCATGCTCCGCTTCCCCGACATTTGAACCCAATTCTTCAAAACTCATTCTGAATTCCGTTTCGGTGGAACCCCTATAGTTCCGGTATCGGTCGATGTTCCATATTTCCATATAGTCCAATTGCCCCAATATCACACAGTCCTTGGAAAGTCCCGCAAAATCCCTAAGGCTTTGGGGGATAGCGATACGACCGGCCTTGTCAATTTCCACTTCCTGGGCAGGACCGATTATCCGCCGCCTGACCACCCGGGAACTGGCCTTAAAAATGGAAGTGGAATTCAAAACCTTTTGCAACAGATCTTCCCAGAATTCGGGAGGACATACCCATATACAATCCTCTCCACCCTGGGTTAGGAAGACCCTATTGCCCGGTAAAATGGAACGAAACCGTGAGGGGAGGCTCACCCGGCCTTTATCATCTAAGGTGTTATTAAATTCCCCTATTAATAAATCCATTCCACTTTTTCCTATCTTTTCCCATTTTTTCCTAATTTATCCCACTTTCTTATATTACATTCATAAATTTATGCAGGTCAATCCTTTATTTCAGAAAAAATTATAAATAGTAACTTTTTTTTTGCAGGATACTACACGGCCGTTTAGGACTTTGATGTTTTTGACCCGGCCACGGCCGAATACAAACGGATCGGACCTATCTTGTATCGGAGGAAGCAGCCCGGTATGATCAGTTTATGTTTCTGAATGAATATTTTATCGTTTTTCCCGAAGGGGATGTCCAGGAGATTCGGGGACGGCTCTCCCTGAATGAGATAGTGGATATAAACGGTAATCCCCTGGACCTTCCCCTGAAGACCAACCGGATGATCGCCTTCAGGGTCAGCCGGATCAAGGTAAACGAAAACCGGGGAGGGAATGAAACCCTCCATTTTTTGGAACTCCTCAGCGCCCAAGAACTCCTGGCCTATACCGGAAACCGTCTATGAAAGGAATCGGGACCGCGGGTGAAAGCGGTCTTCACCGGGCCCTTAAATTCCGCTATGCCGGCGAAGGGGGGCGGACCGAAATCCCCTTAAAGGGGTATATTTGTGATGGCGTAACCGAGGGGGGGGAATATATTGAAGTTCAAACCGGTAGTTTTAAACCCCTTCGGGACAAGGTTGAAAAACTAACCGAAGCCGGTCCGGTCCGTATCATCCACCCTATTATGGTCACAAAATACCTGGAGCTTTTTGACACGGAGGGAACCCTGCTCTCCCGCAGAAAAAGCCCCCGAAAGGGAACCCCCTGGGACCTCTTCAATGTCCTGGTTTACGCCCCGGACCTTCCCGAAATTCCGGGGGTAACCATAGAGCTTGCCCTGGTGGAGGTATCCGAGCAGCGGGTCCGGGACGGCCGGGGTTCCTGGCGGCGCCGGGGGGTTAGTATCGCCGGGCGGGAACTCCTGGTTCACCATGGCTCTATCCCGCTGGGCAGCCCCGGGGACTACCGGTATTTTGTCCCCTTTCAGCGCGACGAGACCTTTACGGTCCGCTCCCTGGGGGACAAAACGGGGATTCCCCCTACCCTGGCGGGAAAAACCCTCTATGTCCTTACCCGGCTTTCCGTCACGACCCGGATCGGAAAAAAAGGCCATGCCTGGGTCTATCGTTTAACCGGTATGGAAAATCTTGAGCCTGGACCTCTACCAATAGCGGCGTCCGGTCCCTGAGAATCAATAGTGACCATTTAACTATTCATGGGAAGGCTCAAGTTATCGTCGGGGGGAAAAATATCCGGCGCCTACACCGTAGGCGCCGGGGAAACAAATTACCAGGCATCCGCCATATCGTCGGCATCCCGGTTGTTCTCGGCAAAAAGATCCGTCACCGCTCGAAGATCATCAAAATAAACATAATAGCTTCCGTAAGTTTCCATCGGATCACAGTCAATCCGGAATCCGGTGATCTTAAGGCCCAGTTGATTGTTGTAATGATAATTCCGCTGAACAATGCCGTTTATACCGTCCGCCGCCTGGGGGGGAACCGCCACAGTGAGTTTTTTCCAGCCCTGAAAATTGAGTTTACCCACATAAAGCTCAAAGGGACGGCCGAAATAATCCTGAAGCAGGATCTTCAGCTCATGGTTATAATTACGTCCCGCCACCCAAAGGGAAATTGTTTTGGTAATCCCCTCAATCGGAATAGGCCGCATCGGGAAAATAGTAAAACTGGAATGACCCCTGCGGAGAAAGTCCACTTTAGTACCCAGGACATACTGATCGGGGATATTAAGTCCCTCCTCCTCCTCCAGCGGCACCTTATTTTGGGGACTCCCGCTAAAAAGCCGGGTCCTCGTGTATCCCTCATCGGTTGACATGGAAGAGAGCCAATACCCATCATGCTCAAATTTATCCACCGATATTTCCTTTAACTGCTGCTGGGCCGCGTCAACTCCGATCCGTTCGGCATTGGGGGCGCCAATTTCATTTTGCTGGGCAAAGAGAAACCCCGCACTATACAGAACCAAAGCTGCGATAAAAATACGTTTCATAACGGCCTCCTTATTAATTATTGGAACTAGCAGCCCAAAGATCCTGTACCCGCTGAGGATCCGCTAATTCGTCACCATCATATCGATGCTCAAAGATATCGGTTAATACCTTCAAATGATTAAAATAAACATAAAAATTATTCACCTGCTCTGCGGGGGGGGTCCAGAGACGGAATTTTACCAGCGTTAAGGAGGTTAACCGGGGCAACACCCGCTTTATTTGAGGAATATAACTGGGAACGGCAACCCGCAGATCCTTCCACCCCTCATATGCCAGACTACCCATATTGAGGACATGGACTATCCCCGTATAATCCCGGACATACACTTCAAGCATATAATTAAGATTGGAGCCCCATACCCACACATCCAGTTCCTTAACCCGGCCCGGTATCGGTATTTCCGCAGGGCCCGCGTCATCTCCCCCGTCGGCCGCCACAGGGTACACATCTATCCAATTATACCCTTGCCGATCAAAACGGCCCCAAATACCAAGACTTGTTTGTTCCTCGTCCGCAACCCTTATGGCCGTCGGTCCAAGACCCACTTGGGTTATCTTGGGAAAGGTGTCCGCATCTGTTTTGGTGGCAAATTTACTAGCCTCAACCCTCCAGGTATACCCATTGCTACCATCAAAAAGATCCAGATCCCTGGATTGAAGATTAACGATGGCTTCATCGCCAAATGCCAAAACTACCGCGATAAATGCCAAAAAAATAAAGCATACAGTCCGGTAACTTCCTTGTTTCATCCCATACTCCTTTTCCAATCATTGGGGAATTAGGTCTGTTACGATTATATTTCCTCACGGGATCTTTGTCAAATACTTAACCCCATTTTACCATGAAAAAATAACAATACCCTTTTAATTATCGGCCATCGGGGGCTTTTTTTTAGTTGATTTTTTAAAAAATAAGGCAATTTCAAATTCCAGCCATGATTTTGAAGCAGCCCGAGACTTGGCAGGAAAAAGCGGACCGCCCGCATGGGGGCTTAACCGTTTTTTCCAAGGCCTTTCCCAAAATACCGACTTTGAGGAAAGATACGGCATTTACGGAGTTACCTGTTTTTGGCGGATCAAATTTTTTAGTTCCGTTGCCAGGGTCTTTTCCTGAATTCTCCGGCCCAAAACCGATATTTTTGAAGGGATTATCCCCTCCTTTCCTCCCTGGACCAGGATGTCGATCGCTTCCTTTGCCAACGCCCAGGGGGAATCATCAAAAACAAGCTTTACATCCTGGGAACTTAGCGCCGGATCCATCCATGAAAAAAGGACCACCGGTATTTTTATCCCTCCCGTCAAAAAAGATGGGGGGGTTCCGGTCATTACCACGGAAATACCCGTCCGGGAACTTAAATCCGCATAAACATTCATATAGAGGGGTTCCTTCGTATATTCCCCGGCCCGGAGCCCCTCCAAAAAGGCATCCCTATCCGCCCGGGTAATAAAAGGATCCGGAAATACAAAAACCTCCTCCTCGGATTGAATAAAAGCCGCCACACAAAGACCGGCCCGGTACATATCCAGGACCGTATCGGTTCCGAAAAAGAGGAGCCCCTCCTCCTGGGGGGGGGCAAGCCGGCCTCCGAGAACCACCGCGGTAATGTCCGGATGTTGGCGGACATACCGCCGGGCGCCCTCGCTGTACCGGAAGGGGAACAATACGCAAAAGGGTCTGGCCGAGGCCGCTTCCACGGCAAAGGGCACCGCATCCTGATCGGCGTTTTCTCCGATGGAAACCGGTTTTACCGGCCGGAAAAACCGGAAAGAGAGTTCCAGCCGTTTTTCCCAGGTTCTCCAGCGGCCATACAGGGCGTTAAAAAAAGGATCCGTTACCACAAGCACCGGGGAACGGGAAAAAAAAATCCCCGCTCCCAAGAGTGGAATAAAAACAACTATACCCCATAAAATTATTTTTTTCTTGTATTTCCTAAACCCCATAACGGAACCAATCAACAACCTCGCCCGAAGATCAGGGTATTATCCCTCAACACGGATAAAAACCGCCGATCAAGGCAGTCAGTTTGGCTGGTCCCCCTGCACGGCGATGATATAGGCCGTCTCGTCCAGTTCGTTGTCAAGACATTCCACCTTTAAATAGTAGGTCCCCGGCTGAAGATTTACGGTAAGGAGGGAATCCAGGGATTCACCGCCGTCGTCGTCCTCATCGATCCAGTCCTGGTTTGCATCATAGAGCTCAAGGTAAGTATCAAGCTGGTCAGTATGAATTCCCCGGGCCCGGATGGTATAGCGGCCGGCTTGCCGTATCTCGAATTTAACCCAATCCACATCGCTGCCTGAATGAAAATTGTGCTGCTGGGATATTCCCGTGGTTATCGTTTTGGCGGAAGAAAAATCATCGTCCATCTCGTATTCATCGGGAGAAACAGGACGCTGCTCGGTAAAAAAAGCGCGAAAACCGTAAGCTCCCGTGTCATCGCCATACCCCCGTACCCGGACAATATAACGGCCCCCGGCCGTCACCTGGTACTGGATACGGGCATTTTCACTTGTCCCCCCATCATCATTTTCCGCCAGGGGTCTTTCCGAGTCTGCCTCGAAGAATTCCATAACCGTATCCATATCCCCGGTAGTTTCCATCCTCAAAACCCCGTCTTGATCCGGCAGGAAGATAAAATAATCCACATCGCCGCGGTCGTGAATCGTGCGGTTGATAAGGGGCCTATCCTCGCCGATGGCTATTTCTACCGGAAGAGGGGTTTCCCGGCTGTCGGTTTCATAGGAGTCCCAAGGAACCGTGACGGAGCTTCCGTTCCTGTCCTCCGAAAGCATCTGCACCAGATTTTCAGTACGGGCAAAATCCGCATGCAGGCCGGCCACCATCGCACGGTCCCCGATACGGAAGATCCGGGTATAAACCCGAATGACGCCGGCAACCTCGACGATTTCGCCGGAGATCATCAAATCAGCGGCGGAGGCGCCGGAAAGCAGGGTAAAGGACCGGCCCGGCAGATTCGTTAATTCCTCGGTAAGCTGGGCGGCCCAATAGAAACCGAGGGATGGAACCCCATTCCGGTAGGGCCACTGACCAATAATGATTTTCTGGGCCGGTCCGGCGGGGATTCGATTGCTTATATCAAGGGCAGTGCCCTTAGCCCCATGGTCTAACTCCTCCAGACCCCTCCCGGGGGTCTGACCGTATAGAACGGGCAGGATAACAAAAAAACAAAAAATCAACAGCAGATGTTTGATAATAACTCTCCTTCAGCTCTTAATGGTAATCAGTGTACCTTTAACCCGGCGGTTTGTCAATGAAACCGGGGACAGGACATTGACATTGATGATTGATCCTGTTCCGCCGGTATTGGGAGGTATTGGGATCTGATGTTCTTGACCAAGCGGCGTTCCTGCCATACTATTAAGGTAACAACCGGGATGTTTCCAAAACCGCGATGCGGTGGACGTCCCGCATTAAGGAGTTTATATGACCAGTTATACCGAGCTAGGACTAGTTAATACGGTAGCATTATTCAAAAAAGCGGTAAGCGGCGGTTATGCGCTTCCGGCGTATAATTTTAACAATATGGAGCAGCTCCAGGCCATTATTCAAGCCTGTGTGGAAACCAAATCTCCGGTGATCCTACAGGTTTCTTCCGGTGCCCGAAAGTACGCTAATCAGAACCTCCTTAAAAACATGGCCCGGGGCGCCGTGGAATATGCCCATGAGTTGGGATACGACATCCCCATAGTTCTCCACCTGGATCACGGGGATAGCTTTGAACTCTGCAAGGACTGTATCGAAACGGGATTTTCTTCGGTGATGATCGACGGTTCCCACTTACCCTACGATGAAAACGTGGCCCTGACCAAAAAAGTCTGTGAATTTGCCCATTCCCGGAAGGATTACGTTACCGTAGAGGGGGAATTGGGGGTTCTGGCCGGGGTTGAAGATGACGTATCCGCGGAACATTCCCATTATACCCAGCCTGCCGAGGTGGAAGACTTTGTGAAAAAGACCGGGGTGGATTCCCTGGCTATTTCCATCGGTACCAGCCACGGCCGGGCAAAATTCAAGCCGGAGCAGTGTACCCGGAATGCCGACGGCATCCTTATCCCTCCGCCGCTGCGCTTCGACATCCTCAAGGAAATTGAAAAGCGGATCCCCGGATTCCCTATCGTTCTCCACGGTTCTTCGTCGGTGCCGATTGAATACGTCAAAATCATCGAACAATACGGCGGAAGCCTTAAGGATTCGGTGGGCATCCCGGAAGAACAGCTTCGTCAGGCGGCAAAAAGCGCGGTATGCAAGATCAACATCGATTCCGACGGGCGCCTGGTCATGACCGCTATTATCCGTAAGGTTTTTGCGGAAAAACCCGATGAATTCGACCCCAGAAAGTATCTGGGACCCGCCCGGGAGGAACTTAAAAAGCTGTATGCCCATAAAAACATAAACGTTCTGGGCTCCGCGGGACAGGCATAGACCGGTACATTCGGGGCTATTTATTATAAATTTATACCCCTAAGGCCGTTTCAAAACTTCAGTTTTAAAACGGCCCTGGATACTAAGGACCTGCACAGAAACAACATGACCGAATGGTCATATTGTTTCTGCGCGGGTCCTAAAGCCGGCGGTTTGATGAAAAAAAAGAGCTTACCCGTATACCCAGGGGGATCAGGGCGATGATCAAAAAAAGCAAACCCAGATACAACTTTTGAGAAAAAAAGGCCCAATAGCTGGCGGCGACGGCCGCGGGTAAAAGTAAAAAACCGATTATGAGAGAAAAAACAAACACCTTCCCCCGGTTCCGCAGGAACGTAAGAAAAAAGAAAATTCCCGCCGCCAAGGCGGACCAAAGCAGGGGAACCAATACCAAATGAAGGGGATCCTTCCGGACCCCCCAGGTTATGGTCCGCATAACGGCCCCGGGGATAAGCCAAAGCAGGACAAACTTCGCGGAATTCCCGCACCCCGGGGAAAGGGGGGTCAGGGACAACAAAAATCCGATAATGATGGGAAAAATAACCGGAAAACATACTATATCAATATAGGCGCTTAACCATCGGGAAAATCCAAATCCCCCGGGATCGATCAGGGGACCGAGAAAAAAAGAGGCTAAAGCCGTCAGACTGCCCAAAAAAAGAGCCCAAAAATCATAGAGTCGGGGGGCATCTTCCGGGGAAAGGGAAATCCAAAAAAGATAAAACAAGGGAATCCATAACAGACAAAAAAGGCTCATTATTTATTACCATAACATACCCAGAAGGGACGGGGCAAGACACCGATCATCCTGAGGCTTGTTTTTTATCCGGAATACAGTTATAGGTAAAAGGATGCGTATCTTATCATGGAATGTTAACGGGATCCGGGCCGTGGAAAAGCGGGGCCTGGTCTCCTGGATCAAGGAGGAATCCCCGGATGTACTTTGTGTTCAGGAGACTAAGGCCAGGCCGGATCAACTTGTTCCGGATTTAATTAGTCCCCAGGATAATAAGGGAAAATTTTACACGTCCTATTGGGCCAGTGCCAAAAAAGCCGGATATTCCGGGGTAGCTATTTACAGTAAAATCAAACCCCTGGAGGTAAAACCCCTGGGAGCGGCAGAATTTGACGATGAGGGCCGGGTTTTGCAGGCTGAATTTAAGGATTTTACCCTGATCAACGCCTATTTCCCCAATTCCCAGGAGGGCGGCGCCCGGTTAGCGTACAAGTTAGCCTTCTGCGACGCCGTATTGAAATTATGTAATACCCTGGTATCCCGGGGCAGGCACTTGGTTCTCTGCGGGGATTACAATATAGCCCATACCCCTATTGATCTGGCCCGGCCGAAGGAAAACGAGGGTAACGCCGGGTATCTTCCGGAGGAACGGGCTTGGATGGATACTTTTACCGGAGCGGGGTATGTGGATACCTTCCGTCATTTTCATACCGGCGAGGGAGGGCATTACAGCTGGTGGTCCTACCGGATGAACGCCCGGGAACGGAATGTGGGATGGAGGATCGACTACCATTGCGTGGATCAAGCCTTTATGTCCAGGATCAAATCCTCGATAATCCGTCCCGAGGTGACCGGCTCGGATCATTGCCCGGTCCAGATAGAGGTAAAACTTCCGATCAAATAACGGAGGAAAAGATGCGTCTTAAGTACAACGCTCCCACAGTGTTAACCTTTGCCTTTATCAGCGCCGCGGTACTGCTCCTGACCCAGACCTTGTTTCCCCGGCTTACCGGGACCTGGTTTGTGGTAAGCGGAAAAGGGGGCTTTAATTCTGCCGATATTCGGAGTTGGATCACCCTTTTTACCCATGCGATAGGCCATGCCAACTGGAACCACCTGATTTCCAATTTTTCCTTTATCCTCCTCCTGGGGCCCATGCTGGAAACATCCTACGGCTCCTTGTCCCTGCTCCTGATGATCGCCGTCACCGCCCTGATCACGGGCATTCTGAATATTCTCCTCTTTTCCAGTTCCCTTTTGGGGGCTTCCGGGGTGGTTTTTATGATGATCCTGCTGGCATCCTTCACCAACTTCAACAAAGGAGAAATCCCCCTTACCTTTATTTTGGTTTTGGTCCTCTACCTAGGCCGGGAATTCCTTAATTCCTTTAACGCCGATGATATTTCCGAATTTGCCCATGTGGTGGGAGGTTTCTGCGGCAGCCTCTTTGGTTTTTTCAGGCCGGCCAAACGTTAGGACCCGCGCAAGAATAAAATGCAGAGCATTTTATTCTAATTGCTTACGCAATAAAGAAACAATATGACCATTCGGTCATGTTGTTTCTGCGCGGGTCCTTAATCACTTGTCCATGATTGGCCGGATCAACGGCTAAATCCCCGGAGACAGCCACCCACGCCCTTGGAAAAAGAGGGACCTTCGATTATACTAAATTATCATATCCTAAAAGCTCGCATGGAGAAGTATGCAGAGGGGATTATGCCTGCATTCCAATAAAATTAACCGCCGGAAGGGGTTGCGAATAGGCCTGGTAAGGCTATTGGGGAGGTTACGGTGTATAGTATAGGACTTGCGTATTTGCTCTGGTTCTTTTCAGGTTTCGGTATGTTGGGATTTCACCGGTTCTATTTGGGGAAAATTCCCACCGGCATCCTGTGGATGTGTACCGGCGGGCTGGGGATGATCGGGGCTATCTATGACTTTTTTACCCTTTCGGCACAGGTCCGGGAAGCTAATATCAGAGATACCCTATACCACCGCTTATACGGCAGCCGTTCCGCTCAAGCACCTCGTTATGCCGATGACGCCCAAGTTCGCAGGGTACATGAAAAAGAAAGTCCCGAACGGGTTATCCTTAAACTGGCCAAACAGAACAAGGGGATCCTTACCCCCACGGAAGTAGCCCTGGAGGCGAATATCTCCATCGAAGAAGCAAAAAAACATCTGGAGACGCTGGTGTCTAAGGGATTCGCCGAAATCCGGGTCCGAAAATCCGGTACCATCGTGTATACCCTTCCGGAACTGATGGATAACGACCCGTCCCTGGAGGACTTTTAGCATCCGTCGAGGGCTTTAGCGTTAGTTGAATTGGGCACCCCCTAAAAACCGCTAGCCCTTCAGGACCACCTCGGTCCGTCCAAAACCGCCCATTTCGGGCCGGGAAAAGTAATAATCCGCCACTAACCCTTGTTGTTTAAGGAATTCATGTACCCCCCGCTGCAGTATACCATCCCCCTTACCGTGGACCACCGAAAATTCACGGAGGCCCGACAGGGCGGCGGCGTCAATTTGACGGCGAAGGACCTCCAGAGCTTCTTCCAAACGCATCCCCAGGAGGTTTATCTCAAACCGGGCTTGATTTTCCGGGCTCAGATCCGGCACGGCGATAAGCGGTTTCTTGTTTTCCCCGGAAGGCGCGAGGGCAATAAGATCCTTTTCCGGAATACTCATCCTGAGCGAACCAATTTCCACGATCCAGGCCCCCTTTTTGTCCGCCCTGAGGACGGTTCCTCGGCGATGGTATTCCCCGGCCAGGACCTCTGTCCCCGGTCCTATGATCGCCGGGACCTTACCCCCGGAAACCTTGCCTTCTGAAGGCCGGCCTTCCTCCGGGACATCCCCTGTTTCCAGGCGCCGCCGTTCCTCCGCCAAGCTCTGTCCCTCTCTCTCCAGGGCCTCGTCCTCGGCAGCCACAGAGCGTTCAAGACCGGCAAGAAATTCCTTTACCTTGACCGTTTTTTCCCGGGTGAGTTCCCCCTCCTTTAATTCCCGGACCAGATTTTCCAGGGTTTTTCGGCTCTCCGACAGGAGCAGCCTGAACTTCCCCATGCCCCCCGCCTTCAGATCAATTTCCTTCTGCCGGAGCCTGAGTTCTTTTAGATCCGCCTGCCGCCGTTCTTCCCGGAGCCGAAAAATTTCGGCTTTACTGGCCGCCGCGGTGGCGTCCAACTCCTGGTGTTTCTTTTTAAGCCCGGCGATGAGGGCAGAAACATCGGACCGTTCCTCATCAAGGTAGGTCCGGGCCATGGAAACAATACCCTCAGGCAGTCCGTTTCGGGCGGCGATCTCCACCGCCCGGCTCTCCCCAGGGATACCCATAATGATCCGGTAGGTGGGAGAAAGGGTCCGGCCATCAAATTCCACCGAGGCGTTCTCCACCCCCTCCCGGGTATAGCCGTAATTCTTTAATACTCCATGATGGGTAGTGGTGATGGTCATGACTTTTTTTTCGATAAGATAATCCAGAATCGCCATGGCAATGGCGCTTCCCTCCTCGGGGTCTGTTCCGGAACCTAATTCATCCAATAGTACCAGGGACCTTTCCGTAGCCGACCCGATAATGGCGGCGATATTGGTCATGTGGGCGGAAAAAGTCGAGAGGGATTGGCTCAGGGACTGCTCGTCTCCGATATCGGCGTAAATTCCGTCAAACACGGGCAGGGTGGTTCCCTCTTCCACCGGGAGGGCCAACCCGAACTGGTTCATCAGAGCAAAAAGCCCCACAATTTTGAGGGTTACGGTTTTTCCTCCGGTATTGGGACCGGTGATAATCACCGTCCGGGTATTGCCCCTCATGAAAATATCTACCGGAACCGCCTTGGACCCCAAAAGGGGGTGACGGGCCTGGGTCAACACCAAGCCTGCCGCCGGTAAGGGGGATAAAACCTCGTTTCCCTGCCGAGCCCTGTCCCCGTCCAGAGCAAAATGCCCTCGGATTTCACGGCTGTAGCGGGCCCGGGCCCTGAGGGTTTCCAGGTGGATTATCTTTTCATGAAGCTCTTCCAAAAGGCCGCGCTGGGCGGCGATATGGCTGGTCATTTCCCGCAAAACCCGACGAATCTCCCCATCGAGTCTCCGGGTCTCAATGAGGATCTCGTTATTTTTCTCCACCACCTCTTCCGGTTCCACAAACAGCGTCTGACCGGTGGAAGAAACTTCGTGGACTATTCCCTTAATACGTCCCCGGAAATTCGCCTTAACGGCCAGAACCATACGACCGTCCCGCTGGGAAGGCAGGGCGGACTGAAGCATACGCCGGGTCTCTTCAGTCCCGGTATACCGGGAGACGACGGCCTCCAATTCTCCGGTAAGATTTCGGATCCGTCCTTTTATCGCCCGGAATTCGGGGAGATCCCGAAGGGAGCCATCCTTATTCAATACCCGGAAAATTTCCCTGGTCAGGGGAGAACAATCCGGTAATTCCGAAACCAGCACCGGTAAGGAGGTAGGCCCCTCACCAAAACCGGTCGATTCCCCCTGGGCTCTGTCCCCATGGGAGCTGCGGAGCCATCGCTGAAATGCATCCGCCGCCTGGATAAATACCCCCAGGGCATAAGCCTCATCAAGTTCCAGGACCATGCCCTCCACCTCAAGTTTTGGGATAAGGAACCCGATATCGGGAAAACTTCCCCGGGGTTCCTCATCCCCGGAGTTTAACTTATCAAAAAACTCGGCGACCAGCTTTTTAAGTTCCTCCACACCGCCGGGGTCTGTCAGGGGGAGTTCCCCCTCCAAACGACGGGCGGCTTCCTCACTTAGAGCGGATTCGGCAACCCTGGTTCTGATGAGATCAAATTCGAGGAGTTTGAGGGTCTTGTCATGCATAATCTTTCTCTGGAAGAAAAATTTCAATCATAGGAAACGCCCGATAACTCATCCTGAATCCTCAGGAAACTTTCGTATCGATCTTCGTGGATACTGCCCGCGGCGACCGCTTCCATTATTTTACACCCCGGTTCGGTCCGGTGGGAACAGGAGAGCCCATAGGTACAACAGCCGGCCAGGGGGGCAAATTCCCGCATATAGTAGATTATCTCATCCGCGGCGGCCCCTGCGGGGAGAAAACGCCTGATGCCGGGGGTATCTATCAAAAAGGTCCTACCCGGAGAGACCTCAAAAAGCACCGACATGGTAGTGGTATGGTTTCCCCGGTCGTATTTTTCATTGAGGGGGGCGGTCCGCTGGCACGTTTCCGGGGCCAGGGCATTGATCAGGGTGGATTTCCCCACCCCGGACTGGCCCACCAGTACCGCGGAGCTACCGTCGATAAGGGAACGAACCTCATCCATCCCTTGACCGGTTAGGGCGGATACCCGCAGCACCCGGTACCCGATACGGCTATAATCTTCAAGCCGTTCTTCCGTATCAGGATCGTCCGGGGAAAGATCGTATTTATTACAGATGATCACCCCGGGGATGCCGGAGATCTCCGCCTGAAGGAGGGAACGATCCAGAAAACGGGGACGGAAGGGGGGAGAAACCGGGCTGGTAAGGCAGAGTACCAAGTCCACATTGGCCGCCAGGAGCTGGGGGACCTGACCCTTTTGGTTAAACCGGGTGAATCCGTTCCGCCGTTTCTCCACTCCCCGGATGAGACCGGTCCCCGGATGAGCCGGATCAGGCTCAAAATTCACCCAATCCCCCGGCGACAGGGGATTATAATAACCTTCCACTCCTTTGAGGATCTTTCCCTTGATCCGGCAGGAGAGGAGTTCAGAATTCAGCTCTGTTCCCATGGGCCGAATAAAAAAGATATTTCGGGAACCCCGGATTACCAACCCCCGCACCTAGTCCGCCCTCCGGGGTTTACCAGGGAGAAGATAATTACCGGCGGGGAGTATGTCGGCTCCAAAATCTAAAAAAAATATCGGTCTGTTATCCATAATTCGATCGAGTCGCAGGGGATCATTTAAAAAGAGCCTCAAAGGCCGATTTAGCCGTTTCCGTGGAATTTCGGAGGGTCTTTTCTCCGGCGGTTTTTGAACGAAACCGGGGGTCCAGGGAGAACCACTCACAAAAATTCCCCCGTTCCTTGTCCAACGGGACCTCCGCATTGGGTTCAGCGCAGTCCCCGCGGGCGCCGGGAAGATAAAACCGGCAGTTCCGGCAGACCCGGAGGTCCCTGCCGCAATCGGCACATTGCCGGGCCCTTCCCAGGGGTTCCTCATCTTTTATCGCGGAACCGCAATACCAGCACATGACTCCATCATACCCCGCTTAAACCGGCCTTGCAAGGGATTCAAATCCCAAACCCGGGATAAAGACCGTGGAATTATTCGAGAACCCCACCGGCATCGAACAACGGGGGAAAGTTCTGAACAGCCCCTTGCGGAAGAACCAATAAATGATTATATTTTATAATTAGAAATTGATTCATTTGACTATATTTATATGCATAAGGGGGATCCGGAATGAAAAAATTCTTGGTAATACTTATCCTTGTCGCGGTTCTTGGGGGTGTTACACCTATAATTGCCCAGCAAAATACCCAGACGACTAACAACGAATCGGAATATTATTATGTTAATGTTCCCCTGGAGAAAATATACCCCTACCGGAAGGGGTATGTGGTCGCCTACCGAAAAGGGGTAAATCAGTTGGCCAGGGCCTATCTTCCCGTAGAATGGTTTACCGAGGCCGCAGGAAAGGGGGAACTCATCTACATGAATTCCGGAACTTCTTGGCCTTATCTGGCCGTCTATTATAAAAACGGTGAATTTAGCCATGTCCGTCTTTATGTCCGTAAGGATCGGGGACATTCAACCTGGGGGAATGTCCCCCTCAGTGTAAACATTGACGACCGTTTTGAAAATGCAGATGATCTAAAGCTTGAGTTTTAATGCGGGACCTCGAACTACAGCACATACAGAAAGCCATCCGGGACGAAGGCCTGGACGGGTGGCTTTTTTGTAATTTTCACCATCGGGATAAATTGTCCGATGAGATCCTCCGGATCGATCCCCAGGTAACGAATTCCCGGCGTTGGGTTTATGGAGTACCGGCCCAAGGGGAGCCGTTGGGGATAGTTCATCTTATTGAACCGGATATCCTTAAAAGTCTGCCCGGTCCCAAGGTTTCTTACCTCAGGGGGGAAGAATTCTTTACCGCCCTGGCCCCTTTTGCGGGAAAACGCTGGGGGGTCCATAGTTCCGAAAGCCTCTGCGCAATTTCTTATCTTGATCGGGGAACCGCGGCAACCCTGGAAAAGGCGGGCCTTACGCTGGTTTCCGCCGCGGCCTTGATCCAGCGTTTTAAAGGACTCCTGGATGAAAAAAGTATCGAATCCCATGAACGGGCCGTTTCCGGTCTTTACCTGATCGTGGAAATCGCCTGGGAACGGGTTAAAAAATCCTATGCGGAAAAAAAATCCCTCCACGAGGGGGATATCCGCCAACTTATGCTGGACGAAATGAAAAACCGGGGCCTTATCCCCGACCATCCCCCCATAGTCGCCGGGGGGGTGAATTCCGGGAACCCCCACTATGACTTTTCCGGCGCCGGCGCGGTTTTTAAAGCGGGGGACGTGATCCAGTTTGATCTTTGGGCCAAGGAAGCCGTCGAAGGCTCTGTTTATGGGGACATCTCCTGGGTAGGGGTTTACGCCCCCCAGGCTTCGGCCCCGGTAGAAAAGGCCTTCGGGGACCTCATCCGCGCCCGGGAAGGGGTTCTGGATTTCATAACAACCGAGTTACAGGCCGGGAAGCAGCTTACGGGGGCTGCGACGGATCAAAAAGCCCGGGAACTTCTTATCGAGCGGGGATATGGTGGGGCGATAAAACACCGTACCGGCCACGGTATAGATACCGAATGTCACGGATCAGGGGTGAATATTGATTCGGTGGAATTTCCCGATTCCCGGTTTTTGCTGGACGGATCCTGTTTTTCTCTGGAACCGGGAATTTACTTTTCCGATTTTGGATTACGAACTGAAATTGACGTCTATATCCGGGGGGGTAAACCGGTGGTTTCCGGGGGGGTAAGCCCCCGTCAATTTACCCTGCTGACCTGTTAAGGGAAAATCATGTATAAACCCCTGCCGGTTCCCGCGGAATTACTTGCCTTTATCCGGGAAGGAAATAAATTTCTCGTTGCCGGTCATCATGAACCCGACGGGGATTGTGTGGGAAGCCAGCTTGCCCTGACTTCCGCCCTGAGAAGACTCGGCAAGGAGGTCATCCCCTGTTCCGCGGGGCCCTTTAAACGGAGTGAAATCATGCCCTATGCGGGGCTTTTTATACCGAAACCAGGGACAAAGGAACGGGAGGGGGCCCGGGTTTTGGTGTTGGATTGTTCCGGCCTGGACCGTACCGGTGATCTGCAGCCCTTTTTGGAGGGGCTTCCTACGGCAATTATCGATCACCATGCCACCAACAAAAACACCCAAAGTACGGCGGAAAATCCGGTATTTCTGGACACTGCGGCCCCGGCCACGTGTTTCATGATCCAAGCCGTGCTGGAAGCCCTGGAACTGGCCCTTACCCCGGAAGAAGCGGAGCTGCTTTTCTTCGGCCTCGGTACCGATACGGGTTTTTTCCGTCACATCGATTCCAACGGGGCCGCGACGTTTATCGCCGCCGCCCGGCTGGTAACGGCCGGGGCAAGCCCCAAGAAGGTGTACCAGGCCATAAACGGCGGGAAAAGCCTCAACTCCCGGATCCTTCTGGGACGGGTGCTTTCCCGGGCAAGCGCCTATTTTGGGGGAAGACTTATCCTCTCCGAGGAAACCTACGAAGAAACCCAGCGTTTTGGGTTGGAAGGCCGGGATTCGGATAATCTCTACCAACTGCTCCAATCCGTCGCCGGGGTGGAAGCCATCGTGGTCATCCGGCAGGAAACCCCAAAAAACTGTACCATCGGGTTCCGTTCCCGGGATCGGATAAACGTCGCTGAAATCGCCCTCCAATTCGGCGGGGGGGGACACAAAAATGCCGCCGGTTCGAACACCCCCGGGGTTATTGAAAAAATACGGCCCCAAGTTATTCAAGCCTTTGAAAAAATTTTCTCCCTTGAGCCCTAAAATCGGCCAAATTTTATGACATTTGTCATAAAATTTGGCCTTAAATTAAAGCAAAATGCAAACTCAACCACATTATTCCGATAGATCATCTAGATCACTATAGATCATCAATAGTAGGAGGAATATTGTATGCCAGGGTATTTACCACTAAACACACTGTTCGAGAAATACCGTTCCGGGATTCTGGACAAAAAACAACTGGAAGGACAGATCTTTCAATTTGTCCTGGATAATTATAAGCAGTTCCACCTTTTCCAATGGAAAAGGGATGATTGTATTGATTATCTGTGCTGGCTGTATCCCCGAATCAGCAAGGCCATCGATAAATACAAAGATATCGGGACTTCTTTCGATGCGTACATAGGCTCATTGGTATATTACTCTTCCCGGGAATACCGTTTTCGGGAAACGGATCATTCCATATCCGAACATTCCTGGTGGAAGGAAAAGGCAACCGAACTATCGGTCCGAAACACCGAACCTGATTATCCGGAGCCAAAAACGGCATATAAACCGGTTCCCAATCCCCAGCAGATCTTGATATTATTACTAAAATCCTACCACTTTATGTCCGACGATTTTCTTTCCCGGGCAGCCCCGGCCATCGGCATAGAAACGGAGAAGTTACGGGGTATGGTGGACGAATTACGGATATTACGGCTGGATAAGGAAGAGCAAATTCAGGGGCTCAAAGAACGGATCCATTGCCAGTTTTACCGGTGCATTTCCTTTGAAAGACGGATGCTCGCGGCTCCCGAAGGTTCGATATTTCAAAAAAAGATACAGGACCGGCTGAACCGGGCCAGAATACGGTTGGTATCTATGCGGAAACGGCTTTCAATAATGCGGTTTGATGCAACAAACCGCCAGATTGCGAAGGTATTGGGGATCCCTAAGGGTACTGTCGACTCAACCTTACATGCGGCTAAAATAAAATATAAGCCCAAGGACAAAGAGTGCTGAGTTATCGGCATGCCTTTCACGCGGGCAATGCTCCGGATGTACTCAAACACGGGGTATTACTATACTGTCTTGAGTACCTCAGGAAAAAGGAAAAGCCCCTGCTTTGTATCGATACCCATGGAGGGGCTGGTTATTATAACCTTACCGAAGGATATGCCGCCAAAAACCGGGAGTGGGAACAGGGCATAACCCCGCTGCTTAAAGAAACCGTGGGGACCCTGCCGCCTTTGGTAAGGTCTTTAGTTACCTTGGTCCGTGAATTTAACCCCGGGAACCGTAATGCCGATATATGGCGGTATCCCGGTTCTCCTGCCATTACGGCGGCCCTGCTCCGGGAACAGGACCGGGGGGTCTGTTTTGAACTCCACCCGGCGGATTTTGCCCTGTTGCAGAAACGGTTTCGGGGAGATCCCCGATTACAGATCCGCCGGGAGGACGGCCTTGCCGCCCTGAAAGCCCTGCTTCCTCCCCCTTCCCGAAGGGCCCTTATTTTTATCGATCCATCCTATGAAATAAAAGAGGATTACCGGATCCTCCCGGAGATTTTAACGGATGCCCTGGGACGGTTTTCCTCAGGATGTTATATCATCTGGTACCCCCTGCTGGGACGGAAAGGGGAATTCCCCCAGGAGAAGGGGCTGCCGGAACTCCTCTGGTCCCTCTATGGGGGAAATCGTCTGCGGACGGAATTGTATACGGGGCAGGGAGTTTCAGAAACCCGGGGACTCTATGGAAGCGGCCTTATTATCTATAATCCTCCCTGGTCCCTTAAGGAAGCCTTGGAAGAAAGCCTTCCCCTTCTGGGCCGCCTCCTGGGGGGAAGCAAGAATCCGGGGAACGGGTACGGGTGGGATCTCCGGCAGGAAACGTGACTTCCTTCCCGGCTGCAACCATGATCCAAAAAAGGTGTCATAATACCTATGAATATGCGGAGTACCACCTATATCATCCCTTCTCCCCTCCCCTTTCAAACACCGGGGGAAGAAATCGCCAATTCCATACTCCATGGCCTGGGAGCGCTTTTAGCCACCGCGGGACTGGTCCTTTTGATTCTACGGGCAAAGGGTTATTTTGGGGGGACCGGGGGAAAGGAACTGGCGGTCATTTCCTATGTGATTTTTACCACCACCATGGTTTGTATGTTCCTTGCATCCACCCTGTACCACGCAATCCAGCACGAGGGGGCAAAACGGGTATTCCGTATGCTGGATCATTCGGCCATCTACCTCCTCATCGCGGGTACCTATACTCCCTTCTGCCTCATCACTTTCAGAGGTCCCTGGGGCTGGACCCTTTTTGGTATTGAATGGGCGCTGGCGGTAACAGGGATAGTCCTCCATACGGTGAACTACAAGCCCCTTAAAAAAGCGGAGCTTGGGGTGTATCTCCTGATGGGCTGGGCGATGGCAGCCGGCGGTCCCACCCTATTCCGTTCCCTCTCCCTCATAAGCCTCATCCTCCTCATTGCCGGAGGCGCCGCATATACCCTGGGAACCCTCTGGTACCGTAAACCCTACCGCCGGGGTACCCATGTAACCTGGCATGTCTTTGTCCTTGCCGGGGCGGCCTGTCACTGGTGGGCTATTTGGTTTATGAGTTGACCCTGTTTTAACCTCCGATATTTTGAAACAGCCGGACCCACCCAATGAGGGCTGGGATATCGGCTTTTATCCGGGAAATCTCCCCCCTCCGCCTAGAAAGCTCCCGTTATTTTTGTTAAAGTTGGGATATGTCAACGACGGACGATAAAAAAATAATCTATTCCATGTACCGGGTTTCCAAAAAACACGGACCCAAGCAGGTTTTAAAGGATATCAGCCTTTCCTATTTTTATGGGGCCAAGATCGGGGTGATAGGGCTTAACGGATCGGGAAAATCAAGCCTGCTCAAAATATTGGCCGGGGTGGATAGGGAATTTTCCGGGGAAACATCGGTAAGCCCGGGCTTTACCATCGGGTATCTGGAACAGGAACCTCTCCTGGAAGCGGGGAAGACCGTTAAGGAGGTGGTTGCCGAGGGGGTCCGGTACCTGGTGGAGCTTCTGCGGGAATTTGACGAGGTAAGTGAGGCCTTCGGCGACCCGGACGCGGATTTTGAGAAGCTTGGGGAACGCCAGGGCGCGCTCCAGGAGAAGATAGAAGCCGCCGACGGCTGGAACCTGGACAGCCGGCTGGAACTGGCCATGGATGCCCTGCGTTGTCCCCCGGGGGACCAGGGGGTAGATCAGCTTTCCGGGGGGGAACGGCGGCGGGTGGCCCTCTGCCGGCTCCTCTTACAGAAGCCGGACATCCTCCTTTTGGACGAACCCACCAACCATCTGGACGCGGAGACCGTAGCCTGGTTGGAACGGCACCTCCGGGAGTATCCGGGTACGGTCATCGCCGTTACCCACGACCGGTACTTCCTGGACAATGTGGCGGGGTGGATCCTGGAACTGGACCGGGGGGAGGGGATCCCCTGGAAGGGGAACTATTCGAGCTGGCTGGAACAGAAGGAAGCCCGCCTGGCCCGGGAGGAAAAGGGCGAAAGCGAGCGGCGGAAGACCCTGTTGCGGGAACTGGAATGGATCCGTATGAGCCCCCAGGGCCGGCACGCCAAAAGCAAGGCCCGGATTACCCAATACGAAAAGCTCTTTCAGGACGACGAACGGGAAAAGATCCGGGAAAACCGGATCACCATCCCGGCGGGACCCCGGCTGGGGCAACTCGTTATTGAGGCCCAGGGACTCACCAAGGCCTATGGGGAGAAACTCCTCTTTGAAAACCTGGAATTCACCGTTCCCCCCGGGGCCTGCGTGGGGATCATCGGTCCCAACGGCGCGGGAAAATCCACCCTTTTCAGGATCATCACCGGGGAAGTTGCCCCTGACCGGGGACAGATCCGGCTGGGGGACAGTGTCAAGCTAGCCTGCGCGGACCAGATGCGGCAGGGACTGGACCCGGAAAAGACCGTCTGGGAGCAGCTATCCGGCGGACTGGATGTGATAAAGCTCGGGGGGGTCAAGGAGGTAAACTCCCGGGCCTACTGCTCCTGGTACAACTTTTCCGGGCCGGATCAGCAGAAAAAGGTGGGGGTCCTCTCCGGGGGGGAGCGGAACCGGATGAACCTGGCCCTGATGCTGAAGGAAGGGGCCAACGTCCTCCTCCTGGACGAGCCTACCAACGACTTGGACGTAAATACCCTCCGGGCGCTGGAGGAGGCTATCGACACCTTTGCCGGGGTAAGCCTGGTGATTAGCCATGACCGCTGGTTTCTGGATCGGATCGCCACCCACATCCTGGCCTTTGAGGACGGGGAGGTGATCTGGTACGACGGTAACTGGTCCGAATACACCCAATGGCGCCGCCAAAAACTGGGAGCCGCCGCAGAACGCCCCCACCGTTATGTGTACCGAAAACTGGAACGGTAGAGTAAAAGGAGGGGTGAGTAGTTGCTTATGGTCCGCTCGGTTTTCTTCTCCCGATTCCTCCCGCTTCTCTTTTAACTTCTAATGCTAGACGCTGCTCTTGTTATCACCCCTGTATATAGTGTATATTCAGAATATTATAGTGACAGTACGCTATATATTGGCCACTAGATATAGATGATGTAATACTATATATAATGCAAAGGAAGGTCCCATGAAATTTGAACGGTTATTTACGGATGGAAAATCCGGTCCCTATAAGGATATTACCTGGGAAAAGCGGAAAAGCGAGATCCGCAACCCCGACGGTAAGGTCATCTTTTTTGAAGAGACGGTGATTGTCCCCTCCTTTTGGAGTCAGATTGCCGCGGATATTCTGGCCCAAAAATACTTCCGCAAGGCAGGTGTCCCGGCGGATAAGATCTACGAATGGAAAAAGCAGGCGGTTCCCCATAAAAAAAACGGGGCAAATCAGACCGATCCCGGGGAACAACTGCCCCGGGACGGGGCGGAACACGACGCCCGCCAGGTATTCCACCGTCTGGCCTATACCTGGATGGACTGGGGCCGGCAGAACGGGTATTTTGATACCGAAGACGATGCGGCGGCCTTTTACGATGAAACCTGCTATATGCTGGCCCATCAGATCGGGGCTCCCAACAGCCCCCAGTGGTTCAATACGGGGCTTTATGCGGTATACGGCATCGACGGACCTGCCCAGGGACACTACTACTTCGATCCCGCCGACGGCCGGGTCAAAAAATCGGACAGTGCCTATAAACGGCCCCAGCCCCACGCGTGTTTTATCCTTTCCGTGGAGGATGACCTGGTAAACGAGGGGGGTATCATGGACCTGGTAACCCGGGAAGCCCGGCTTTTTAAGTACGGTTCCGGAACCGGTTCCAATTTTTCCCGGATCCGGGCCGTGAACGAGCATCTTTCCGGGGGGGGGATCTCCTCGGGACTACTCTCGTTCCTTAAAATCGGGGACCGGTCCGCTTCGGCGATTAAGTCCGGGGGAACGACCCGGCGGGCGGCCAAAATGGTGACCCTCGATGCGGACCATCCGGATGTGGAAAAGTACCTGTCCTGGAAAGCCGAGGAGGAACACAAAGTCGCTTCCATGGTAACCGGTTCCGAAATTATCAAAAAAAATCTGGAGGGGGTCAAAAGAGCCCTGGCCGGTTTCCGGGGACCGGAAAAGGATCGCTTTAACGGAGAAAAAAACCGGGAACTCGCCGGGGCGTTGCGGAATGCCCTGGGGGACGCCATTCCTCCGGCCTATCTTTATCAGCTGCTCCGGCGGCTTGAACAGGGGGAAGCGGCGGTGGAAACCGCCCTTTTTTCCACCGCCTGGGATGACGAAGCCTACAATACCGTCTCAGGACAATCCTCCAATAACAGCCTCCGGGTCAGCGATGAATTTATGAAGGCGGTTCTGGAGGACCGGGACTGGAACCTGACGACCCGGGTTACCGGGGAAACGGTCAAGGTTCTTAAAGCCCGGAAACTCTGGGAAGATACGGCCCGGTCAGCCTGGCAGTGTGCGGACCCTGGGCTCCAATTCCACACCACCATCAATGACTGGCATACCTGCCCCGCGGGAGGGGAGATTCGTGCCTCCAACCCCTGTTCCGAATATATGTTCCTGGATGATACCGCCTGTAACCTGGCATCGATCAATCTCACCGTTTTTTACGACCGGAAGAAAAAATGTTTTGATATCCCCGGTTTTATCCATGCCATCGGTATCTGGACCAGCATTCTGGAGATCTCCGTGGTGATGGCTCAGTTCCCCGCTCCAAGGATCGCCGAACTTTCCTACGAGTACCGAACCCTGGGGCTGGGCTTCGCCAACCTGGGGAGCCTTCTTATGTTGATGGGCTTGGCCTATGATTCCCCCCCAGGCCGGGCCGTGGCGGGGGCTCTCGCGGCGATCCTTACCGGGGAGGCCTATGCCCAGTCCGCCCGGATGGCCGCGAGTTTAGGACCCTTCCTCCGGTATGGGGAAAACCGGGAAACCATGCTCCGGGTGATTCGAAACCATCGCCGGGCCGCCTATAAGACCCCGCCGGGGGAATACGAAAGCCTTCACACCCCGCCCCAGGGGATCGATCCCGCCTTTTGCCCGGCGGATCTTCTGGAAGCGGCCCGTTTTTCCTGGGACAAGGCCCTGGAATTGGGAACTATCCATGGGTTTAGAAACGCCCAGGTAAGTGCCATCGCCCCCACGGGAACCATAGGACTCCTCATGGATTGCGATACCACCGGGGTGGAACCGGACTTTGCCCTGGTCAAGTTTAAAAAACTCGCCGGGGGGGGATATTTTAAGATCATCAACCAATCGGTACCCCCTGCCCTGGAGGCCCTGGGATACGGCCCAAAGGAAATTGATGAAATTATCGCCTATGCCACAGGATGGAAAACCCTGGAAGGGGCCCCGGGAATAAAACGGGAAAGCTTGGCGGCCCAAGGTTTTACGCCGGAGGTCCTGGCCAAAGTGGCGGAGGAAATCAAATCCGCCATAAACCTGGAAGGGATCTTCAACCCTTGGGTCCTGGGCAGGGATTTTGTGGAAAAAACCCTCAAGATACCGGAGTCAACCTGGTCCCTCCCCGGATTCAGCCTCCTCAAACACCTGGGGTTTTCCGGCAGGGATATTGAAGAGGCGGAACAATACGCCTGCGGTACCATGGGTCTGGAGGGAGCCCCCGGTCTATCAAAGGAACACCTCCCGGTTTTTGATACCGCTACCCCCTCGGGAAAAAACGGCCGCCGTTCCATATCCTGGCAGGCCCATATCGGCATGATGGCCGCGGTCCAGCCCTTTATTTCGGGGGCTATTTCCAAGACCATCAACATGCCCAACGGTGCGGACTACGAGGACGTTAAGGGGGCCTATATGACGGCCTGGAAAAACGGCCTCAAGGCGGTGGCCCTTTACCGGGACGGCTCCAAGATGTCCCAACCCCTCTCCTCCTTTGCCCCGGGTACGGATCCCCTGGCGGATACCGTCCTGGCAATTCAACGGGACCTGGGGCAACCGGAGGTGCCGCCCTCCCCGGAACGGACCCTTGAAGGGGGGCATCCCCGGGAGGGGCGAAAATCCCTGCCGAATCGCCGGGTCGGGTATACCCAGAAGGCAAAAATAGGAGGACATTCCATTTTTATCAGGACCGGGGAATATAACTCGGGCCGACTGGGGGAAATATTTCTGGATATGCATAAAGAAGGAGCCGCCTTCCGCAGCCTCCTCAACAGTTTCGCCATCGCCGTTTCCCTGGGACTCCAATACGGGGTTCCCCTGGAGGAGTATGTGGATGCCTTTACCTTCAGCCGTTTTGAGCCCAACGGCCTGGTCCAGGGACACGACTATGTGAAGATGGCCACCAGTGTCATTGATTATATTTTCCGGGACCTGGCCATCAGCTATCTGAAGCGTACGGATCTGGCCCAGGTCCAGCCGGAGGATCTCCTGGCCACCGGAACCAAAGGGGATGGAGAGGAATTGGAAAACGACCGAACCCAGCATAAGCACCGAAAGACCGGTGCCGGCTTTACCCCCCAAAAGGCCGCTGCGGATAAGGGGAGATACCCGGGCGGACCGGGACTCGTGGACCTGGAAAAAACAGCTTCCCCCCGGAGGGAAGCCGACAAAACCGAAGCCGCGAGGATAGCTCAAGCCCGGATCAAAGGTTACGAGGGAGACCCCTGTCCCGCCTGCGGATCCTTTACCCTGGTGAGGAACGGTACCTGTATGAAGTGCGATACCTGCGGAGGAACCACCGGGTGCAGCTAAGCCGGGCCTGCGGAGGAAACGTCGAAAAACAACCGGCCGTTGTTTTGAACCCGGCCGGGTTATTTTTCTGTTATAAAGGGGGCTCCACCGGATCCGTAAATTCGATAATACCCGGGATCTCCTCCGGCGGAGAAACCTTAGATTGATACCGGGGGTATTTGGGACGGCCTAAAACCTCGATCTTGACGGGGGTAACATCGGTCTTGCTCATCCCAATATTATCTCCCGCCATCCTGCCGATATGGATAATCCAGTTGGGATCAAAGGGGATCCGTTCGGTAATGGTAACAATAACGGCCTGGTTATTGTTCAAGTTGGTTACCCGTACCCGGGTATCAAATTCCAGCTCCGCATGGGCGGCTCGTAAACCGGGTTCATCTATATTATACGTGGCAAACCCCGAAGAAATCTTTTGGGGAACTCTTGTAGGCATCATAACGCAGGACGTAAAAAACCAAAACAACAAAACCAAAACAACAAAACTTTTCTTCATTTTTTCTCCAGCAAACTATTCTTAAATAAACCGGTCTCCAAACCTACGTTTTTTGGGAACCGGTTTTGGAAAAAGCGGTCTAAAATCCGCTTTTTTCGTAAATCTAAGATTATTGTTTCAAAATCTGACATTTTGAAACTGCCGCTGCTTAAAATAATTTCAGAAACCTTCCTTACCTTAATTCTGTGATCAAAACCGACTTCTGTCAATAGAACCGTTTCAAAGGTTCCCCCGGGTGAATACTAATAAGGCGGTTTCAAGAAACAGTTGATTTTGGAAGGACCCCATGAAAAACCCTACCTTGCCGATGGTATCGGGGCCGATGTCGATCTTTTCAAGGTCCAAACCGGGATCCTGGGACAAGAAAGACTAAAAAAGTCCCCGGGATACGCCGAAGCTATTAAAGACTCTTAAAATGGATTTGCATAGAATGAAATTTTCGTGTACTATTAGAATAAGGGACCCATATAGTCCGATAAATCGGAGGTACTAGGACATGTCGGATAGTGACGATCTTGATCTTGGCGGTGATGATTCCGCCGGGACGCAGAGTTCCTCTAAAAAGTCTTCCGGTTTGGCCGCTTTATTGCCGAATTTACTCAAATTCATAGCCATTGGGTTGGGAGCGCTCATTTTTATCGTAACCGTGGTGGTTATTACCGTTAATATTCTGGGCGGGGGGGGGAAATCCCAGACGGTAGTCGCCGATCCGACCTCCCCCTATATTGGAAAACGGCCGGAATATACCATGTTTACCGCCATAGGGGTAGTTCGAACCCGTACCAGGGATCTGACCCCCAATGCGGTAGTAATTGATATGGTTATCGGTTATGATTTGAATAATAATGCGGCGGCTACGGAATTGACCAGCCGGCTTTATGAACTTCGGGATTTCGTGCGGAGTTTTTTCAGCAGTAAATACGCGGTGGAACTTCAGCCCGAAAACGAAACCCAGTTAAAACAGGAAATTATCGAGTATTTGAACACCAGGGTACTTGACACGGCCAAAGCTCGAATGATTCTGTTTAATCAGTTGGATGTGATGGAAATGTGATACCCGTTGGTTTTCCATCTGAGGAGTTTGGACGAAAATCTTCGATTTTTGTCTTCGGAGTTTTCATTGAAAGCTCCAGGGAAGGAAAATGACAGAAGTTCTGTCCCAGGATGAAATTGATCAGCTACTCACCGCGATAAACGCCGGAGAAACGGAGCCTGAGGATTTTAGGCCCGCGGCGGATACCCGTAAAATCAAAATTTACGATTTTAAGCGGCCCGATAAATTTTCCAAGGAACAGATCCGTACGGTCTCGATCATGCACGAGACCTTCGCCCGGTTAACCACCACCAGCCTTTCCGCCAACCTCCGCAGCATGGTCCATGTTCACGTGGCTTCGGTGGATCAGCTGACCTATGAAGAGTTTATCCGGTCCATCCCTACCCCAACGACCCTGGCAATTATCAATATGGATCCCTTAAAGGGAAACGCCATTCTGGAAATCGATCCGGCGGTGACCTTTTCCATCATAGACCGCCTTTTCGGCGGAACCGGGGAGGGTACCAAGGCCCAGCATGAGCTTACCGACATAGAACAGTCGGTTATGGAGGGGATCATCGTCAGGATCCTGGGGAATATGCGGGAAGCCTGGGCCACGGTGATCGACCTCCGGCCCCGGCTGGGCCAGATAGATACGAATCCCCAGTTTGCCCAGATTGTACCTCCTACGGAAATGGTAGTCCTCGTAACCCTGGAGACCAAGGTGGGGGATGTGGAGGGGATGATGAACTTTTGTATACCCTACCTAACCATAGAACCTATTATCGGAAAACTCTCCGCCCAGTTCTGGTATTCTTCGGTACGCCGGGGGACCACCACGGAAAACCTCAATGTGCTTAAGGAAAAGCTTGCAACCGTCGATGTTAATGTAGTAGCGGAGATTGGAAAGATCCAGATCCCCGTTCGGGATGTGCTTTCCCTTAGGGTGGGGGATGTAATACGGCTCTACAATGTCCGGGTGGGGGATACCTTTTCCCTTAATATCGGCAGTAAGAAAAAATTCCTCTGCCGGCCCGGGGTTATCGGCAAAAAAATGGCCGTACAGATTTTAAAGAAAACAGCGGAGCTTGAACAGGAAGAATTTGAAGAGCTTGCGTCTGAAGGGGAGGAAATATTATGAGCGACGGCGCTCTTTCACAAGATGAAATAGATGCCCTGTTGGCAGGGGTAGATTCCTCCGGCGGCGGCCTTGGGTCCTCCGGTACCACGGCCGCCGCCAGGCCGGGTGTATCCGATGAGGATTGCCGGGCGCTGCAAAATTTTCTTACCACCACCATAGACGCCCAATCTTCCAATCTTTCCATGATGACCGGTTCGGAGGTCTCCCTTAAGGACCCCCAGATTGAATCCACCAACCGGGACAGCTTTCTCCAGCAGCTTCCCGATATGGTTACGGCGGTCAAAGCGGATTTTACCTCCGGTTTTCCCGGGGAACATATGTTTTTATTGTCCGAGGATACCGCTAAAAGCATCGCCAGTCTCATGAATAAGGAAGAAAATATCACCCTGGATGCGATGACCATGTCGGTGATCGGAGAGGTTATCTCCCAGCTGGTGGGGACCCAGATTACCGCCCTTACCCAAAAAACCGGGAATAAATCCATCGCGTCCACCCCTCCGGAAGCGGCCAATGTGCCCAAGGCGACGGCCGCCCTTCCCGGGGATAATTTTATAGCCGCCGCCTATCAACTTAGTCTGGGGGATGGAAAAAACCACCAAATTTGGGAGATTTTCGGTTCCGGTGTTTCCGGGGATATCGTCAAGGCGTTAAATGCCGGCGCCGCCCCGGCGGGGCCAATACCCAATGCGGGGGGAGCGGGCCTCTTCGGCGGTGGTATGGATATGCCGAATATGGGCATGATGGGGGGAAGTATGCCGATGGGTGGAGCCATGCCTAATATGGGGGGAATGATGGGATCGCCCACCAATGTCCAACAAGTCCAGTTTCCCAGTTTGGTACCCCAGGCCACCAGTCAAGAGCAGGGGAATATCGGTCTTATCATGGATGTCTTCATGGAGATGACCGTAGAATTGGGCCGTACGAGGAAGCTTATCAAAGAAATCCTGGGCATGGGGGAAGGAACCATCATAGAACTGGACAAACTCGCCGGTGAACCGGTGGATATATTGGTAAACCATAAACTCATTGCCAAGGGCGAAGTGGTGGTAATTGATGAAAATTTCGGAGTCCGGGTCACGGAAATTGTTTCCCCTATGGAAAGAATGAATGAAATGGGGTAGAATTAGAAGAAAAATAGGGCTAATCTAATATAGCCATAAAGAAAAGCGGACCGGTTGTATTTGGGGGATTAACCGCTTTTTCCAAGCCGGTTTTAAAACCACCGGCTCTTGACATCGTTATTTAAGACTCTAAGGGTCAGTTTGTACTTGGGAGGGGAAAAACTGAATCGTTTAGGTATTTTTATAGCCGCCCTGATCCTGATCTTCGGGATAGGTGTCGTACCATTATTATTCGCACAAGTTCCGGATGTATCGGGGGAACAATCTTTGGGGAACGCCGGGGATGTTCCGGTTCCATCGATAGCGGAAGAATCCTTATCCCTCGACGATGCCCCCCCGGCGATACTCCCCGAGGGGGAAGTATCGGCTTTTCCCACTATCCTGCGGATGGTGGTGGTTCTTGCCCTGGTGGCGGTGTTTATCTATATCGCCGTTTTTCTCCTCAGAGGTTTTTTGAAGCGGATATCCCGTCCCCAGGAAGCCGTAAACCCGTATCTTAAAATACTGGCCACCGCCCATTTAGGTTCCAACCGTTTTGTGTATGTGATTTCCGTAGGTCCAAAACAGGCCTGGCTTGTGGGGGCCAGCGATGGGGGGGTTTCCCTGATCGCCGAAATAGCGGATAAGGAAACGGTGGATACCCTATTGCTGGAAGATTCCCAGAAAACAAACGAAACGGGAAAATTCCCGGATTTTCGAAGCTTGCTGCGCCGCTTTGGCGGAGGAACCGGGGAAAGTCCCGGTCCATCCCCGGAAAATGTACGGAAACGGCGGGAAAGGCTGCGGGGCTTATGAAGATGGCCCGTTTCTTTGTCCCGGCGGGACTATTGTTTTTCCTGCTCCTCCTCACCCCCCTCCCCACCGAGGCCCAAACGTTACCCTTTCCGGATATGTCCACCCAAGGGACCATGGATATCCCCACTCCGCCGGCGGATCCGGTGATCCCTTTCATTGATTTGACCATCAGGAATCCCGAATCGGGCCGGGAGGTGGCCTTTTCCATCCAACTCCTCCTCTTAATTACCGTCCTGTCCCTGGCGCCGAGTATCATCATTCTGATGACCAGTTTTCTCCGGATATCCATTGTGCTGGACTTTATCAAACGGGCCCTTTCCCTCCAACAGGTCCCCCCCAATCAGGTGCTCCTGGGAATATCCCTTTTTTTAACCATTTTTATCATGTGGCCCACCCTTGATACGATCTACAATAATTCCTTCCGGCCCCTGGGGGAAGGGACCATTTCGGTGGAGGAGGCATACCGGGAGGCGGAAGGACCCTTGCGGCTCTTTATGTACCGGCAGATGCGGGGAAATCCCGATAATATCCGGCTTTTTATGGCCATGCGGGGTCTGGACCGGCCCAACACCCTGGCGGATGTTCCCACCTATGTGCTAATCCCCGCCTTTATCCTCAATGAGTTAACCGTGGCCTTTAAGATAGGGATCCTGCTCTTTATTCCCTTTATTGTTATTGATATGGTGGTGGCCAGCGCCCTTATGTCCATGGGGATGATCATGCTGCCCCCGGTGATGATCTCCATGCCCTTCAAATTAATCCTCTTTATTTTGGTAGACGGTTGGGGGCTTTTGACGGACCAGCTTGTCCGTTCCTTTGTGTAGGGATAAAGAATGAGTATCGGGGATATTACCACCCTCCTGCAGCGGGGGATTTTCGAGGTGCTTTTGTTGGCGGCGCCCCTCCTGGTATCCGCCCTGGTGGTGGGGCTGGTGGTGGCTATCCTGCAGGCCACGACCTCTATTCAGGAGCAGACCCTGACCTTTGTCCCCAAGGTGGTGATTATCCTCCTGGTTTTAGGGTTCCTGGGGGGGTGGATGTTTTCATCCCTGGGGGATTATACGGTGCAGCTTTTCAGGATGATTCCGTCCATGGCGCGGTAACGAAGGGTAAGGTATGGAACGAACGGTAATTGATGAAATTTTAAAGACGGCCCCGGCTTTTCTTTTAATCGCCGCCAGGGCTTTGGCGATGATCGAAACCGCCCCCCTCCTCTCTTCCGACGTAAACCCCCAGGTTGTCCGGATTTCCCTGGCGGGATTTGCCGCTTATGCGGCCTTTCCCACGGCCCTGGTGAGCGCCTGGGAGATACCGCCCTTTGGTCTGAGTTTTGTTTTTTTGGTTATCGGGGAAGGGATTATCGGTATTATTATCGGATTTTTCATAACCATTATATTTTCCGCCTTTTCCACCGCGGGTCAGTTTTTCTCCCTTCAGATGGGTTTCGGCGCTTCGGAAACCTTTGATCCCCTGTCCCAAATAGAAAATCCCCTGATGGGCCAGTACCTTAACCTGGTGGCCATGCTGGTGTTCCTCTCCATGGGGGGATTTGGGGAACTGTTCCTCGGGGGGTTTTGGCGATCCATCCAGTCGGTGAGTATCATGGCCCTGGTAGCGGGCCGGGAAGCGGTTTTGGGAATGCTCCTCTCGGGACTCTCCCGGCTTTTTTTAGACGCCATGGTCATATCCATACCCATCCTGGGGACCCTCTTCCTTACCACCCTTTCCACGGGGCTTATCTCCAAGGCGGCCCCCCAGATCAATATCCTTACCGAAGGCTTCCCCATATCCATCACCATCGCCTTTATTCTGATCCTGGTTACCATGCCCTTTATGGTGGAGGCCTTTAGCCGGGTGGTGGAATCGGGATTTGCGGTAATAGAAACCCTCTACACCCGGATCGGCGTCCCCATAGGGGGTACAACATGAGGATGTACCGGAGAAAAGGCCGGCTTTCCGGCCCGGAGGAATGGGTATGGACGCGGTTTGAGGAGCAGCCGCAAGCCGCCCGGGCCCTGGCGGCGGCCATGGACCTTCAGTGGTTTGCCGCGGAAGATGAGGGCCGTACCGAGGAGCCTTCGGAATACAAGATCCGTAAGGCCCGGGAAGAGGGCCGGGTCGCCAAAAGTCAGGAACTTACCGGAGCCTTGATCCTCCTCCTCCCCGCCCTGGCTATCCTTTTCCTTGCCCCCTTGATGCTTCGGACCTGCGTGGAGATGATCCGGTTTTTCTTTTCCCGGGCGACAGAACTGGACCCCACCAAAGACGGGCTCATCGCCAGGGCCTTTTTTTCCTATTTTACGCGCCTGGCCCTGCCCATCGTGGTGGTGTCCATGGTAGCGGCGATCTTTGCCAATTTGGTGCAGACCGGGCCGCTTTTTACCCTCAAGCCCCTGGTTCCCAATTTTTCAAAAATAGTTCCCCGGTTCGGCCGATATTTCCAGCGAACCCTCTTTTCAATGGAAGGGCTTTTTAATTTTATCAAATCCATTATTAAAATGATGATTATCGGGTTGGTGGCCTTTTTTATTATCCGTTCCGAAATACGGGGTTTGGCAAATTTACAAACCGTGGAGCTCTGGCAGGCGATACGGCTTATCGCTTCCCTGGCAGCGCGGATGCTGATTGTTTCGGCCCTGCTCCTTTTGATGTTGTCCATTCCGGATTTTATGTTTCAGCGCTGGCAATACCGGGAGTCCCTCAAGATGACGAAAGAAGAGGTCAAGGAAGAGCGGAAGATGTACGAAGGAGATCCCCAGATTAAAAGCCGTCTCCGTCAGCGGATGCGGGAGATCATGACCCGGAATATGCTAATCAACGTACCCAAGGCGGACGTGGTAATCACCAACCCAACCCACTATGCGGTTGCCCTGGAGTACCACCCGGGACGGGAGGCCCCCCAGGTAAGCGCCAAGGGCGCCGATGAGGTGGCCTTGCGGATTCGGGAGATCGCGAAAGAAAACTCCGTTCCCCTGGTGGAACATAAACCCCTGGCCCGAGCCCTATACGCGGAAGTGGAAATCGGGGATTTTATCCCGGTACAGTATTATGAAGCCGTTTCTATTATTTTAGCGGGGGTACAGCGGATCAACCAGGAACGCCGCCGGGCCGAGGATCTGGGGGCGTGAGGGGGTAACCCCCGCAGGGCGTAAGTATAAGAGGAGCGTTAGAGAAGATGTCGGATGCGGGAAGAATTATAGCGGGCAGCCTATTCAGGGACAGGACCGATCTGTTCATAGCCATCGGGGTGGTGGCGGTGGTGATGATGCTCATTATCCCCCTGCCCACGGTACTGTTGGACGCCCTCATGGCCATGAATCTGGTCCTTTCCCTGCTCATTCTCCTCATCGTGCTTTACACAAAAAAAGCCACGGATTTTAGCGTTTTTCCCACCCTGCTTCTGGTGATCACCGTCTTCGGCCTGGCCTTAAATGTTTCTTCTACCCGGCTGATCCTCACCAAAGGGGCGGCCTTTGACGGCCGTATGATCCGGGCCTTCTCCAGTTTCGTGGTGGGTTCCGGGGGCACCGAGGGTCTGGTGGTGGGGTTCATCATCTTTATCGTGATCATCGCGGTCCAGGCGGTGGTGATCACCAAGGGCGCAACCCGCATAGCCGAAGTTGCCGCCCGGTTTGCCCTGGATGCCATGCCGGGGAAGCAGATGGCCATTGAGGCGGAGTACAACTCCGGGGCCATTACCGAGGAAGAATCCATTATCCGAAAAAACGATCTCCAGCGGGAGGTGGATTTTTACGGGGCCATGGACGGTTCCAGCAAATTCGTATCCGGTAACGTGAAGGTGGGGATCCTAATCACCGCGGTGAATATCCTGGGGGGGATCATCATCGGTTCGGTTTTCCATGGGGAGCCTATTTCCGTTGCGGTAGGAACCTATGTGGCCTTTTCCATCGGCGACGGCCTGCTTTCCCAGTTTCCCGCCCTGTTGGTTTCCACCGCCACGGGCATCATCGTTACCCGTTCCGTCTCCGACGGTACCTTTGGGGAGGACGCCTCCAGCCAGTTCTCCCGGGACGGCCGGATTTACTGGATCGGCGCTTTCGTCCTTGGGGGTTTTGCCCTGCTCCCGGGTTTTCCCTGGTATGTCCTGGTCCCGCTGGCCCTGGCCCTGGCCTTCCTCGCCTACCGGCTGAGCCGGAAAAAGGTCAGGGAAGAAGCGGCGGCCAATCAAAAAAATTTGGAAGCAAAAAAACCCAAGGATGAAACCGGGGAAATGTCTCCGGTGGTACCCCTGGATCCTCTGTCCCTGGAATTGGGGTATGGTCTTATCCCTCTGGTGGACCGGGATAAGGGGGCGGAACTTCTGGAGCGGATCCAGCGGATCCGCCGGGAGTCGGCCCTGGATTTGGGGCTCGTCATCCCCCGGATCAGGATCATCGACAATATGCGCCTGGAACCCTCGGAGTATTGCTTTAAGATCAAGGGGGCCGATGTGGGCCGGGGAAAGATCCGGATGGGGTATTACCTCTGTATCAACCCCGGGGGGGTAACGGACGAATTGCCCGGCGAAAAAACCACCGACCCCGCCTTTGGGCTGCCCGCCCTATGGGTAAACGAGGATAAACGGAGCGACGCGGAACGGGCGGGGTATACGGTGGTGGATTCCTCTTCTATCATAGCCACCCATTTAACGGAGATCATCAAACGCCATGCCCAGGAGATCCTGGGCCGCCAGGATGTTCAATCTATTCTTGATACCCTAAAAAAGGATTATCCCGCAGTGGTGGAGGAGGCTCAAAAATCCCTCTCCCTGGGGGGAATTCAGAAGGTTCTCCAGGGATTGCTCCGGGAACGGGTATCCATCCGGAATATGGTGGCCATCCTGGAAACCCTGGCCGATTATGGGCCTGTCACCAAGGATATCCAGTTCCTTATTGAAAAGGCCCGGCAGGCCCTGGGGCGGGAATTGTGCCTCCAATACGCCGATGATGAACGGAAACTCCGGGTATTAACCATAGAACAGACCCTGGAAAAAAAGATCATCGACAGCCAGGTTCAAACCTCCTCGGGGGCAATGTCCGCCCTGGATCCGGGGCTGCAACGGTCCTGGATAAAGGCCCTGACCCGGTCCATCGCCGTGGTGGAGGAACGGGGCTGGCTGCCGGTGATCCTCTGTTCCGAAGCGGCCCGATTTCTGGTAAAATCTTCATTGGATAGGGAATTGCCGACCCTAGCGGTTCTTTCGGTGCCGGAAATCGCTTCGGAAATAACCGTCGAAGTGGTAGGGGAAATAAAGCTGGAGGATTAGATAAATATGAATTATTTTACCGAACAAGGATTGACCGAGGACGAATGCCGCCAAAAGATCCGGATGAAATACGGGGATCGGGCCCGGGTCGTGCTGCAAAAATCCATCCGTATTGGGGGGCTCTTTGGCCTTTTCACCAAAGACGGGGTAGAAATGACCGGTATTATCCCCCGGGAATATCCTCCATATACCACCGGACAGGGCTCCTCCCCGCCCTTGGATTTTCAAAAAGAGAAGGAAAAGGTCCTGGCCGTGGCGTCCCGGCCGGATAAGGCTGCTCCGGCTCAGGAAAAAACCGAACTCATCCAGCAGACGATCCTCAATGAGGTATTGGACTTAAAGAAAAAGATCCATGCCCCCCCGGGAGAAGAACACCCCACCCTGACCCGGATCGGGGAAATTCTTGATCTCAATGATTTTTCCCCGACTTACAGCAGAAATATCCTGGATCGGCTGAAAAAAGAATTTTCCCTGGAAATTTTAAATGATTACGATCAGGTACAGGATACGGTGGTGGACTGGATCGGGGAAAGTTTAACCATCTTTAACCCGGAGCCCCCCAAAAGACTGCCCCGGATCATGATCCTGGTAGGTCCCACCGGGGTCGGCAAAACCACCACCATCGCTAAATTGGCCGCCATTTTTGGACCGGGGAATAAGGAAAGCCGCCCCCTTTCGGTACGGATGATCACCATTGACAACTACCGGATCGGCGCTAAAGGCCAGGTTGAAACCTACGGAGATATCATGAATATCCCCGTTTCTTGTGTGGATAATTACGGGGACCTACGGAAAGCTATCGCCCTCTATTCGGAGGATGTGGATTTGATTTTGGTGGATACCATCGGGAAAAACCCCCGGGATTCGGTGGAAATTGCCGAAATGAAGCGGCTGCTCTCAGGCTGCGGTTCCACCGCCGAAGCACACCTCACCGTGGCGGCTACCACAAAATACAGTGATATGCGGGAAATTTTTCAGCAGTTTGAACCCTTTAATTATCGGTCGGTGATCATCACCAAATTGGACGAAACCATCCGGGTGGGGAATGTGATCAGCGCCCTGGCGGATAAAGGAAAATCCATTTCGTATATTACCGACGGGCAGCATGTCCCCGATGATATGCATAAAGCCGGGGTGATTCCGTTTTTGATCAATCTGGAAGAATTTAAGATAAACCGGGACCGAATTGAAAAACGGTTCTCCCCTATTGAATGAGATTGCGCTTGGGGCTGTTTCAAAATTCTGTTGTCCGGAGGGACCATGATTTTGAAAGACACGCTTTGCTTGTCAAATAGCCTTAAATCGAGAGGAAAAGCGGGCCGGTCTGATTGGGGTTTACCCGTTTTTACCGGTTATATGGAGATAATGATGGAAGATCAGGCAGAACGCTTGCGGGAAATGATGCGGAACAGAAGCAGTGTCCAGGGAAAACCGATCCAGGCCAAGGATGCCAAAAAGACCCGTATTATCACTATTACCAGCGGTAAGGGGGGGGTAGGAAAAACCAATATGTCGGTAAACATGGCCCTTGCCTATGCCCGGCTGGGGAAAAAAGTGGTGGTTATGGATGCGGATTTGGGATTGGCCAATGTCAATGTGATGTTGAACATGGTCCCTAAATTCAACTTATACCATGTGATCCGCAAGCAAAAAACCATGAAAGAAATCCTGTTGGAAACCGAATACGGTATTTCCATCGTGGCCGGGGCGTCGGGTTTTTCTAAAATAGCCAATCTCAGCGAAACCGAGCGGCAGAATTTTATCAACGAGCTGGACAGCCTCTCCAACGCCGATATTATTATCATTGATACCAGCGCCGGAGTTTCCAGTAATGTATTGGACTTTATCGCCGCCGCCGATGACGCGGTGATCATCACGACCCCGGAACCTACCGCTATTACCGATGCCTATGGTATTATTAAAATAATCGCCACCGAAATTGACAACCTGAATATGGGGCTTAAACTGGTAGTGAACCGGGTAAAATCCGTGGCGGAGGCAAAAAAGGTTGCCGACCGGATGACCAGTATCGCGGGGCAGTTTTTGAACCTTAAGGTAGAATATTTGGGGTTTATTTACGATGATCCGGCGGTTTCCCACGCGGTACTGCGCCAACGGCCCTTTATGGTGGTTGATCCGAAATGCCGGGCCTCTTTATGTGTGCAGCATATTGTGGGGAGGATGGAGAAAAGTGAGCTTCGGGAAGGAGGGGGCTTCGGAACCATGGTAAAGCGGTTTTTTGGCCGTTCTTGACGATACCCCCCATGGGGGCCTCTTTTTCAGCATTTTGAGCGGGAGGTAGGATGAATTTTAAAACAAGCGGTATTGCCGCGGGGATAGCCTTTGTTTTATCGTTATCCCTGGGCCTTATCAGGGGAGCGGGAATTTTTGCCCTGGCCCGGGCATTTATTTTTGCGGCGGCATTTTTTCTTTTATCCGGAGGAGTCTATTGGCTTATCCTTCGTTTTTTGCCGGAATTGCTGGAAGCTCCCGGAACTAACGAAGATATACAGCAGAGCGGTTCTATGGTGGATATTTCCCTTGAAGATGATTCCGAAGACGAGATGCCCAAGGTGGATGTAGGGGAATATACCCCGGAGGGCGCCGCGGGGGCTTCCGAGGTATCCCCATTGGAAAATCTCTCGGGGCTGGATCAAAAGGATAATATTGAATATACTAATGAGGGGAGTATGGATGAAAGTCCCTCAACGTCAACTTCGGGGACGGAGCTGACACTGCCGGCGGATTCCCCCGGTGTGGCGGACGAACTTCCCGATTTGGAAAGTCTATCCGCGGCTTTTTTACCGGGTGGTAATCGGCGGGATGACGAGGAAATATCGGAGTTTATAATATCGCCCGATAGTTTGGCGGAAAAAAAAACGGCGGAAAGTAATACATCCGATGTTCTGGATGGTGATTTTAGTGCCCATGATATGGCATCTGCGGTACAAACCATATTAAAAAGGGAGTAGAAAGGATATTATATGGGGAATGTCCTCAGAAACGATACAGCCCATCGTTCTCCTGAACAAAAAACAGAGGAAGAACTTTGGGTCGTGTACCGAAAAACCCGGGATCCGGCAATTCGGGAGCTTTTTATCCGGCAATATGCCCCATTAGTAAAATATGTCGCCGGTAAAGTCGCGATAGGTATGCCTGCCAATGTTGAATTTGACGATCTCGTGGGCTACGGTGCTTTTGGCCTTATGGATGCCATTGATAAATTTGACCCCGAGAAAAATGTTAAATTTAAGACCTATGCGGTAACCCGGATTCGGGGGGCTATTTTTGATGAGCTGCGATCCATAGATTGGGTTCCCCGGTCGGTGCGTCAGAAAACCAGGGAAGTGGAGGAAACCATTGGGTCCCTGGAAGCTCAATTGGGAAGAACCGCCACGGATCAGGAAATAGCCGCGGCCCTGGGGCTGAGCGAAGCCGAATATATTAAAACCATTATGAAAATATCCGGAACTTCCATACTTTCCCTGAACGATGTGTGGTTTTCCGGGGATGAAAATGACAAAGTCTCCATAGGGGACAGTATTGAATCGCCTTCCAGCATGAATCCGGATGTAATCGTAGAAAAAGAGGAGATCCGCCGGGTTATCGTGGAGGCCATTCAGGAATTGCCCGACAAAGAAAAAAAGATCCTGGTGCTTTATTATTATGAGGAACTTACCCTTAAAGAAATCGGTCAGGTATTGGAGGTAACCGAGTCCCGGGTATCCCAGCTGCATACCAAGGCCATACTCCGACTTCGGGCCAAGTTGACCAATATCCGTAAGGGTATTATGTAGGCTTCCTATCCGGGGGGATTTATGGTCGATTTTGTCCAGCTTCAGCAAATCATGAAGGAAAGTCTGGAGCAGGATCGGGTTATACGAACCATTGACGTTACCGGTTCTACCTTGGAAAAGGCGGTATCCGAAGCGGCGGTTCTCCTCAATCTTCCCATACGGCGTTTAGAATACGAAGTTATTGACCGGGGGTTTCCGGGGATTCTGGGTAAAGGGCAAAAAGACTGGAAGATCCGGGCCTATGAACGGGTATTGGCTAAAAAAGAACCGGACCAGAGCGTTGAAGAGGAAGCAGAAGTCATAGATGAAGTTCCGATTATTACGGATAAAGACGGTGATGCCTTTGTTCATCTTTATCCGGAAGGAGCCTTTCTCAAGGTGGTGCCCCCCATAGGAAAAGGGAAGAAGGTCACCGAAGCCTTGGTCATGGAGATTCTGAAGAGCCGGATGGTCAAGGATATTGATATACCATTATTATCCGACACCATTAAAGAAGCCGCGGGAGTCTTTGTCAAGATAGGGAATTTTGAAAGTAATCCCTTGAATGACGCCTACCTCAATGTGGAGGTTTCCGATATGGGAATGAAAGCCTACATTAATGTAACTCCTGCCGGTCCGGGGGGCTGTGATCTTCCCGCGGAAACTATCCTAAGCTTTCTGCGAAACAACCACATTATATATGGAGTTAAAGAAGATTTCATCCGGAATTTCGCGGACCGGCCGATATATAAAGAAAATGTTCTCGTAGCGGAGGGGATTAAACCAAGCAGCGGCCGGGATGCCTTTATTCAGCATAATTTTGAAACGGATCAGACCAAGGTGCGCCTCCGGGAAGGGTTCAATGGACAGGTGGACTTTAAGGATCTCCACATCATTCAGAATGTGGTGGAAGGGCAGCCCCTGGCAAAAAAAATACCCCCGGAATTGGGATCCCCAGGTATGACCGTTAACGGCAAGGTACTCCCCGCAGTCAACGGCAGGGACATGACCATGCCCCTCGGAAAAAACGTTCATGTAGGGGATGATGATCTCACCATCTACGCCGATATAAACGGTCAGGTGGTGGAGGTAAACAATAAAATAAATGTGGAACCCATATACACCGTCAAGGGGAATGTGGACATTAAAACCGGAAATATTATTTTCCTGGGGACGGTGGTGGTGACCGGTAATGTGGAGGCCGGGTTTTCCGTTAAGGCGGCGGGGAACATTGAGGTCCACGGTACGGTGGAAAAGGCGGAACTGGATGCGGAGGGGGATATCATTGTTCACCAGGGCATTACCGGTAAAGGCGCCGGCATCGTGCGGACGGGACGATCCCTTTGGGCCCGGTTTATTGAAAATACCAGCGTTGAAGCGGGGAATATGGTAGTCGTCTCCGACGGGATTATCAATTCCCAGGTTGATGCCTATAGACGGATCGCCTGTCAGGGGAAACGGGCCCATATTGTGGGGGGACGGCTCAGGGCTACCGACGAGATCATCGCGGAAACCCTGGGAAGCCCTACCAGCGGTACCGAGACGGTCTGTGAAGTAGGTTTTGATCCCAAACATAAAGAAAAACTGGGGATATTTACGGAAAACAAGGAATCCCTGGTAAAACAGCTTGAGGAAATACGGCTTAATCTGCAGACCCTTATCAATATAAAAAAACAGCGTAAGTCCCTGCCCGAAGATAAAGAGCGCTTTATGAGGGAATTGATGGATAAGCGGAAAGAGCTTATGGGGGATCTGCGTAAAATCAACGAGGATATCGGTGAAGTTCAGGAAATTCTTAGCGGTATAAAAAAACGGGGACGGATTTCCGCTTCCTCCAAGGTATATCCCGGGGTCAAGATTATTATCCGGGATGTCAAAGAAGAGGTACGGAATGAATACAAGGCGGTAACCTTTATTCTTGAAAATGGCCTGATACGGGTAATCAAGTATGAAGAATCGGAAGAAAAAATAAGCCGAGGTGACGATGGCTATCCAGCCGATTGACCTGCAAACCCTGTTTACCCAAGTGGACAAGGTCGGTAAAAGTCAGGCCGCCCAAAAAGAGGGTCTGCAAATACAACAGGCCCTGCAGGGGGATCAAATTCAGCGGAAAACCGACGAGCGAATTCAGTCGGTGAATGAGTCCCAGGATACCGGAGAAGGTGCCGAGACTATCAGGGACAGAGCATCCCGGAAAAACGGCGGCGAAGAAAAGCAGGGCCGGGAAGGAAAGGATGAAGACTCCGAAGATGAAAGGCCGGGGGAGCCCTTGGTATTTCGGGATCCGGATCTGGGACGAAATATCGACGTAAGCGGATGAAAGCGGAGAATCCATGTATTTATCCCTTGTTTTTTCATCGATCAGTTTGATCCTCTGCGGATTTTCTTTTGTGTTTTTTCGCGCCTATCTCCGGCGCAGAACCGGACCGGAACGGATCCTGGGGGAATTCCGGGAAGAGGCGGATAAGCTCATCGCCGAGATTGACGCCATCACCGACCGGGACGCCGCTTTGGTGGGGGAACGTATAAAAACCCTAAGAACCCTTCTGGAGGATGTGGACCGGCGGATAGTCGTCTATAACCGGGAGGTGAACCGGGAAAAGAAACAGGAAGCGGCCTATGTCGAATTGGGACTGAAACGGTCCGTTTTAACTACCGGAGAAGCCCGGCCTTCCGGAACACAGTCGTCATTTTCCCCAGAAAAACCAGAAACCGAAACCGCGTTAAACCGACCTTCCCCGGAAATTCCGGGGATAAGCCCGGATTCTTCAAGACACGAACGGGACGGGAAAGGCACCCCCCCGGGAGAGCCCCGCTTTATCCGGTCCCCCATAGCCATTCAGCCCAAGCTCCCGTCCTTTGCCGAACAGGTGGAAAAGCTCGCCGGGGCGGGTCTTTCATCGGAGCTTATCGCGTCCCGGCTGGGAACCACCCTGGCGGAGGTGGATCTGGCCATAGCCCTGTTACACCGCAAGTAAACGCAAGAAAGCTGACCGGCGCTGTTTTTATAAATGTCCGTCGTCCAGGATGATCACATCCACCCGCCGGTTATAGGCCATCCCTTCGGGGGTATCGTCCCGGCTTATGGGCATGGTATCGGCGAACCCCGCCACCTGGAAACGGTTTTCATCGACCCCGATATCGGTAAGGTAATGGAGCACCGCAAGGGACCGGGCGGTGGAAAGTTCCCAATTAGACGGCCAGGGACCGTTTGGATCGGTATCCTCCGAGTCGGTGTGTCCCTCAATTCTGAATTTTCTGCCCTGGACCTCGTTGGACTCCAGGAGGGTCCCCAGACGGAGCAGGATATCCCGGGTTTCTTCCACGTTAATCACCGCGCTGGCGGGGCCAAAAAAAGCATCCGAAGCCAGGCTTATTACCAATCCCCGCTCATCCTGGGTAACCTTGACCTTGTTTGACCGGATCTCCGGCGTAAAGAGGCTGGTAGCCCGGCGGAGGGCCGTTCCCAGGGTACGCCCCCGGTCCTGGGCGGGGAGGGACATGATGGTGTTCCCTAAATCGGCACTTTTACCCAGGGACAGGGTATTGCCCCCGGTGGAAGCGCCCATTCCGATATTATTCAGGGAGGAAATCATCGCAGCTAATTGGGCGGGGTCCATATCATCGGGGTTAAAAAGGGCTACAAAAAAGCAGAGCATAAGGGTAACCATGTCCGAATAGGTTACGATCCATTCACCACCGGCGCCACCGGCATCGGGTTTCTTTTTTTTGGCCATACCTAGTCCTTAAGAACTTCCGCTTCCACCGCCTTACGATCCGCGGGAGTAAGGTAGGAGAGGAGTTTCATCGCCAGGATCCGGGGATTATCCCCAGCCTGAATGGAAAGGATCCCTTCGATCTCCATTTCCTTAACCATGGCTTCCCGGGCGTCGTTGGATTTGAGTTTACCCCCCCAGGGGATCATCATGAGGTTTGCCATCATAGAGCCGTAGAGGGTGGTAATCAGGGCGACGGCCATATTGGGGCCCAGGGCGCTTTTGTCTTCCAGGTTCTTTAACATACCGATAAGACCGATAACGGTCCCCAGCATCCCAAGCCCCGGAGCCAAGGTACCCCACATATTGACCGACGAGATCTTCGCCGCATGCCGTTCCTGCATCTGGTTAACTTCCGTCTCCATGAGGGCCCTGATAATTTCCGCATCCACCCCGTCCACCACCAGGCGCATTCCCTTTTTTATGAAATCATCGTCCAGGTCTTCCAGTTCCTCTTCCAAGGCCAAAAGACCCTCCCGGCGGGCCTTTTCCGACATGGACATGAGCTTGGTAATAAGCCCCCTTTCGTTAAAATTGGGAACCTTAAAGGTGAGGTTTATGGTACCGAAAATACCCAGGGCATTGGGGATACTGCTGAAGGTAAAAAGGCCGAAATAGGATCCCAAAACAACGATCAATACCGAGGGAATATCCACAAAGGTTAAAAGGCCGGTTCCCCCGGTGATGATTCCCAGGGCCACCATGCCGAAACAACCGACTATACCGATGATTGTTGATAAATCCATTTTTACTACTCCTCGTTCTTAAAAGCGCCGATTTGCCGGCGGTACGCGATAATGCTTTCAAGAACCTCGGAAACCTGTTCACGTACTATAACATGTTTACCCGACAACATAAGCAGGGTCGTATCGGGATGGACCTCAATTGATTCGATTTGATGGGGATTTATATAATATTCCTTTCCGTCAAGCCGGGTTACTTTTATCATCTTTTTAGTGAGGAATGAGGAGCGGGGAGGGAGCAGGGGGGAAGAAGTTCCCTAGCTCACCGTCCGCCCCTCACTGCCGCCTCCTATCTCTTCAGGGTTAACACTTCCTGCAGTAACTGATCCGCGGTCTGGATGGTCCGGGAATTGGCCTGGAATCCCCGCTGGGTCACGATCATATCCACAAACTGTTCGGAGAGGTCCACATTGGACATTTCCAGGGCTCCGGCTATAATTTTACCTTTTCCCGCGATCCCCGAAGGACCGATATTGGCGGTACCGGAGTTATTGGACACCACAAAGTTATTGCTCCCCGCTTTTTCCAGCCCTCCCTGGTTGGAGAAACTGGCCAAGGCAACCTGACCCAAGGTCCGGCTGGTACCGTTGGAGAAAATTCCCGTAATGACCCCGCTTTGGTCGATCTTGAAATTGTCAAGATAGCCCATGGTATTTCCGTCCTGTTCGGTCATTTTGGAAGAACTGGTCTCGGCATATTGGGTAATAGAGTTGGTTAATCCCCCCACGGTTCCCAGGTTCAGGGTGAATTCCTGGCGTACCGGGGCGCCGTCATCCCCGGGAGTAGCGCTTTGGACATCATAGGCCACGTTCATGATCACCGGGGTCCCCGAATCCGTTCCCGAGAGGTTTCCCTCCCCGTCTACGGCGTTGAGGATGGTTCCCAGGTTGGAGAAGTTAACCGTAAAGGTATTGGGTCCTCCCGTGGGGGGGGCTTCTTCCCCCAGGCCTATGGCGGCATTGGTAGCCACCGGGTTTTCGGGATCCACCGTTACCACGGCGTTCCAACTGTTGTTGACCCCCGGAACCCGGGTAAATAGCAACTGCAGGGTATGCTCGTCGCCAAAGGTATCGAAAACCTTGATCTGTTCGCTCCAGCTTCCCTCCCGAACCTGCATTTGGGTGGGGTTCTCGGGGATTTCAATGGTCCGTTTGTCCAGGTTACAGGCAAAATTGACATTGGTGGTCGCCCGGGCAGCGTCCTTTGCTCCTATGGGGATGATCAGATTTTCCACATCCCGGGAAACGTCAAGAAACTGCATACCCTCCACATCTTGGGCCATCCAGCCCTGGACCCGCATCCCATTGGCGGGATTTACTAGAAGCCCTTCCTGATCCAGGCTGAAATTCCCTGCCCGGGTAAAATAGGATTTATCCCCTTCTTTAAGGACAAAAAACCCTGTTCCCTGGATAGCCAGGTCGGTCTGGACCCCGGTGGTCTGGAGGGAGCCCTGGATATGGATGGTATCAATAGAGGCGACGGACATCCCCAGACCTACTTCCCGGGGATTTACCCCCCCCAGGTCTTCGGTGGGCCGGGAAGCGCCCTGCAACTGCTGATAGATCATATCCTGAAAATTAACCCGGTTCCGTTTAAACCCGGTGGTATTGACATTGGCGATATTATTACCAACCACATCCATCCTGGTTTGATGGTTCTGCAGTCCTGAAACGCCTGAAAACAACGATCGCATCATAATAGATTCTCCTTTTATTCCTCAAATACCTTGGTTACCTGATCCCACTGGTAATAGGTTCCGTTTACCAAGATCTCAGGTTTTCCACCCCGGCTAACCGCCTTAATCGTACCCTGGATTACCCTATCCCCTTCGTTGAGTTCCACCGACTTTCCCAGGGAAGCGGCGGCTTCGCTGTTGGTAAAGAGTTCCGCCAAGCGGTTAAAATCATTGGCCATACTGGTCATTTGCTGAAGGGTATTAAGCTGGGCCATCTGGGAAATAAATTCCCGGTCCTCCATAGGAGCGGTGGGATCCTGATGGGAAAGCTGCGCCAGGAGGAGGGTTAAAAATTCATCCTTCCCCATATCCTTTACCGGAGTTTTACCGTTAAATAATTGTTTATTGAACCGATCCACTTCCATGGCCCGGGCTGTCCGTTCCTGGGGACTCATCTCAAATCGAAGCTCATCCATATCTTATCTCCTCAACCGCAAGTTATACCAGCATATTTACCGGCCGTAAGGCCGCCGGATCCCCGGGATTCCCACTCAACACCAAAAGATCCCCGATGGACTCATAACCGGATGCCGCCAGGTGAAGGCGTTCGGAAAAGAAGGGGCTTGTATCCTCTCCCTTCCCTTGACGGTTTCCCTGGTTCCCCCGGTTATCGGAGCTGACCGACATCTCAATGCTGGCCCCATTAAAACCCGAATCTTTAAAGGCCTGTTCCAGGGACTGCATTTCCCGCTCAAACGCCCGCAGGGCCTCGTTACTTTCAACGATAATCCGCCCCGCTATCTTGTTTTCGGCCATTTCCAGGCGTATCTTTACATTTCCCAGGGATTCCGGTTTAAGGGTAAGCCGGATAAGTCCCGCTCCCCCGTCCTTGAGGATGATCGATGCCTGCCGTACAATGTCGTCCCCCAGCCCACCCCGGAGTTCTCCGGCGAGGATCTCCTCAAAGGCCCGGGCCGGGGTGCCGGTCCCGGTGGAAAGGGCCTCCCCGGAACTCCGGCTACCCCCGGGGAGTTCCAACCGGAGTTCCACTTCCCGGATCCCTCCGGCAGCTTCGGGGATAAAGGCGGGACCGCGGTTTATGGAGACCTCCGGGACTTGCCCGGTTCGGAGGTCCCGGACCTCCATTTCAAGCCGTTCCCGGCGTTTATCCCGGGAACCGGAATCATTCCGCCGGGAACTGGCAGGGCCGGTTTTTTCCGGGTCCCCGGGAGTCTTCCCCGAAACCTGGGCAAGACGGACCCCGGCGGACTCCGTTTCCCGGGTGAGCTGCCGGGAGGCATCCGCCGGGTCCCGGAGGGTCCGGCCTTCACCGGTTTTCCTGACCCGGGGCAGGTCTTCTTCCTGAAGGCCGGCATGGTTTACCGTGTTTTGCGGAACCGGCGGGGTTATTTCTCCGGAAAGGACCGGATTTTCCGCCAGGGACTCTTCGGGGACCGGCTCTGGGGAATGATCCAAACTTGTTTTTTCTGCGGAGAATTTTTCCGGTGCCGTTTCGGGAAACTGCGAAAAAACGGCTTCTTCCGCCGTCAGCTCCCGGCCTTCTTCGGTTTGATCCGGGGAGGTCCCCCGGGCCTTTTTGCCGGGGAGAGCTTCCTGGGCAAAAAGGTCCGGCGTTTCCTTTCCCCGGATTTTTTTATCCCCCCGGGAAAGAAGGGATCCTTTTATCCCCCGGGGATCGGTTTTTTTGAGTGAACCGGATTCCCCCGCTGTCCGGGGAAATTCATCCGGGATTTGCGAATGGCCCTCCGGGTCCGCGATTTGCTCGGCCCCCGGGGGATGGTTGGAATTGCGGAGCAGTCCCTCAAGGAGCTTGGAAAATACCCCGAGCTTATCCTTGGATATGGCCAAAGACCCTTGGTCTCGAACCTCCTGGGGACTTTCTAAATTGATTTGGGGGGATATTTGCATCACCGCCCGGCCTCCTCTTGATAAAAAACATTCCGGAGGCTCTGGGAGCCACGGGCAAGCCGCGGACCGGGATTGCTCAGTTAAGACTGGAAGGTCTCCCCGTCATCTTCCGCTGGAGTTCCGCCGCCCGTTCCGGGGGCATAAGGGAAAGCCAGTAAGCGACAATAGAAGTAGTTCCCTCCGCCTGAGCTATACTTTCGGTCATCCGGAGTACGTCGATAGCGTCCTGATCATTCATGGCGGTAATAATACCCACCGCTCGCTCCGGGGGCATGCCAGTTAAATACCGGGCATATTGCTCGACGTTCTTTTGTTTATTTTCGGCGTCTTGGGCCTGGGCATTGATGGAATTTTCCCGTTCATCCAGCGCTTTCTGTCGTTCTTCCAGTTCCTCGGCCATCTGCTGAATCTCCCCCTGGCGGGTGAGAATTTCCATTTCCCGTTGATCCAATTCCATGCTCCGCAGTTCCTGGGCCTCAAGCCGAACCGCCAGCCGTTCCGCGTCCAGGGAGAGCAGCTCATCCTCCCCCCCGCTATCCTGGGAGCGGGGTTCCAGACCGATGAGCCGGTAGAAGGGGGCTAACACGGCCTTGGCATCAATGACATTGAGGTAGTCGAACCATACCAGGCCGCCGCCGGCTAACGCGGTAATGAGAATCAAAAGTACGATTACCCTGCCTAAAATACGTAGTCCGTATCCGGCCATTTTTCATCTCCTTATCTTAAAGGGTCACCGGAACCGTATCTTCTTTTCTTTCAGTCTCGTGTTTCCCCAAAAGTTCTATCCGGGCTTTAACATATTCGAGCCGGTCCTGGTTAAGGATGGAACGGCGGAATTTAGTCTCCTTATGTTTTTCGACCTTATACCAGCCCCGGTTGATGAATTTCTTTCCCTCCCCTTCGGTAAACCAGTACACCAAGGCGATCTGGTCCCGGTCCAGTTCAATGGCGTTGATCCCCTTACCGATAGCGCAGCCGGAATTAAAAAGACAGGGAACCGGGTATCGATCACCGTAAAGGCTCTGGCGGAGTACATTTCTCCGCTCCGAACGCTGGAGTTTACCCAATTCAACCCTGAGGGCATCTACCTCGGCGGCGATCCGCTCCCGGTTGGTACCGACCGATGAAGGGTAATCCCGGCAGAGCCGCTCTATCTCGAATTTAATATAATCAAAACGGCCGAGGGATTCAAAAAGGGGACGGTGGGTATGGCCTATAATGGAAATGCAATGGTTTTCCAGGGAAAAATTATAGGCCTGTTTTTCCACATAAAACCGACGGTGGGGGCTGCGGGCGGTTGAAATATTCCGGATTCCGATGGGCTTAAAAAAATACCGGAGCGCCGCCCGGATCAGGTAATTATAGTCCGTATAAACCTTGGAGGATTGATGCCCGTGGTATACATACAGGGGAATAATCCCCGATTCAATCCGTACCACCTGAAAAAGGGGATAGGGATAATTTTTTTCAAAGATCAACTCCTCATCATGGTTACCAACGATTTTATAGAGCCTGCCCTCGGCGGCAAACCGATCCAGGATGCGGTACAGCGGAGCCCACCGGGTTTCTATGGCCCCCAGGGAATACCGCTGCAGTTCCTCTATATCGCCGTTTAATACCAGGTACCAGCCATTGGCCAGGTAGTAGCCTTCCAGCATCTCCATAACCAGGGCGCCGTTACGGGCCAGATCATCCCCCCGGCCGCTGCCCATGTGAAAATCACTAACCACCAGAACCTTGCCCCCCCCGGAAATATCCAGTACCGCCCGGGGATTAAACATGGGGCTCAGTATTTCCTGAAAAAATGAAGAAGCCATCAGATCCGGCCCCTTACGCGGCGGGACTTTTCCGTCCGGGAATGAAAACCGTCGAATTTTTGTTTTAAGCTATCCTCGCTGTTCATGGGCCTTTCCTAATTTAAACGTATCATTTTAGGGGTCAAGGGGACAATCTTATTTTTCATCTTTTTTATGGTTCCTCCGGTATGGCGGCGAGGATCTCCCCTATGAACCGTCCCGCCTTTCCCCGGTGGCTTATCCGGTTCTTTTCTTCCTCCCCTAGTTCCGCCACGGTACACCCCCGGTCGGGGAGGTAGAGGATAGGATCATAGCCAAAACCGCCGGAACCCCGGCCTTTCCGGATAATTTCCCCCTCCAGAGTTTCCTGGACCACAAAAAACCGGTCTTCCTGTAAAAGCAATACCATGGCGCATACAAATCGGGCACTCCTGCGGGAACTAAACTCCAACTCCCGCAGGAGCAGGGCGTTCCGTTCCCCGGCGTCGAGGTTTTTACCGCCTTCGCTGCCGTACCGGGCGGAAAAGATCCCCGGCCTTCCCCCCAGGGCATCCACACAGAGGCCCGAATCATCGGCAATGACCGGGGCCAAAACCCGCCGGTACAGGGCCCGGGCCTTGATCAGGGCGTTTTCGAGGAAGGTAACCCCCGTTTCTTCAGGTTCAAAGGGGATGCCCCCCTGGGAGGGTATGTGTATCCGGTGGCCTTTCAGAATGGCCGCAAGTTCTTCCCGTTTATGGGGGTTTCCGGTGGCAAACCAAAGCGTCATAGGGTTCCGTATTTATTTTAGTCTCTTTACCCCATAGGTATACCACCTCTCCGCCGGATCTGCAAGGCGGGGCCGGTCAGGGCTGAGCTGCCTTTAGCGGGGTAGAAAGGAGCCGAAATTTCCCCGATTCCATGGGCTCCTAGCCATTACCGGCCTATTTTGGTAAGCTGGGGGCATGAATACCCTGACGATCCTTGGGTGGACCGCTTTTTTGTCTTTTTTGCCCATTTCAGAACTCCGGGGAGGGATACCCTTTGCCGTGGCACGGGGTATTCCCTGGTATTGGGCCTACCCCTTTGCGGTGGGGATCAATATCCTCGTCGCTCCGGCCTGTTGGATATTTCTTTCTACCCTGCATAAGGTTTTCCTGAAAATGGCCTGGTACCGGGGGCTTTTCGGCCGGTTTGTGGAACGGACCCGGGTAAAACTCAAAACGGGGGTGGAAAAATGGGGCTGGCTTGGGGTCGCCGCTTTTGTGGCCGTACCGCTGCCCGTGACCGGCGCCTGGACCGGAACCTTGGGAGCTTGGGTACTGGGCATGGGGAAGGGACGGACCATAGCCGCGGTAACCCTGGGGGTCCTTACCGCCGGAGTCATCGTGACCGCCGTGGTCCTTCTGGGGATCCGGGGACTCCATTTTTTTATTAAAAAAATTTAGGCGGCTATGACAAAACTCAACTTTGAAGCGGAACTCAATGAGCCGCAGATCCGCGCGGTAAAAACCATCGACGGGCCGGTATTGATCATCGCCGGGGCGGGTTCGGGGAAGACCCGGGTTATCACCTACCGGATCGCCTATATGCTGGAAATGGGGATCCCCCAATCCGCCATTCTGGCCTTGACCTTTACCAATAAGGCGGCCCGGGAGATGGAAAGCCGGGTCAAGGAGCTGACCGGGAAGAAACTGCAGAACCTCACGGTGAGTACCTTCCATGCCTTTGGGGTACGGATCCTCCGGGAAGAAATAGAAACCCTGGGGTACCGGAAAAATTTTTCAATCTACGACGAAACCGACCGGCTCCAGCTTATCAAGGACAGCCTCCGGGAAGTGCGGATTTCCCCGGAGGGGGTGGATCTCTATGCCCTGGGACAGTTTTTTTCCAATATCAAGATCGGCCGCCTCCGGTGGGAGGATTTGGTCGAAAAAAACGACCCCATGGCCCGGGGGGGATTTGAGCCGGTTTATCGGGAATATCAGCATGGTTTAAAGCTCTTTAATGCCCTGGATTTTGACGATCTTTTGGTCCTGCCCATTGAAATTTTTGAAACCTTCCCGGAAATTCTGGAAAAATACCGCCGCCGTTACCGGTATATCATGGTGGATGAGTTCCAGGATACAAGCGTTACCCAATACCGGTTGATGAACCTTCTGGCGGACCGGAATGTCTGCGTGGTGGGGGACGATGATCAGTCCATCTACTCCTGGCGGGGGGCAAATTACGAAAATATCCTCAATTTTGAACGGGATTTTCCCGGTACGGAGGAGATCAAACTGGAGCAAAACTACCGTTCCACCTCCACCATCCTGGAGGCGGCTAACGGGGTAATCTCCCATAATACCCACCGCAAGGGAAAAAACCTGTGGTCCGGAAATGGGGGAGGCAAACCTATTGAGCTTTTCCATCCTCAAAATGAAAGCGAAGAAGGGGAATTTATCGCGTCCCGGATACGGGAACTCCTCTTTCGGGAAAAATTCACCTATGATGATTTCGGGGTCCTCATCAGGACCAATTCCCTGACCCGGAGTATTGAGGAGGCCTTTCTGTCGGAAAACATCCCCTACCGGGTTTCGGGGGGAACGAGTTTTTTTCAACGGAAGGAGATCAAGGATGTGCTGAGTTACCTCCGGGTAATCGCCAACCCCGATGACGACGTAAACCTTCTCAGGATAATCAATACCCCCCGGCGGGGTATGGGTAAGGCCCTGATCACCGCCGTCACCGATCTGGCCCGGAAAAACCAATCTTCCCTGTGGGATGCCATGGGCCGCCTCCGCCATGTCCCGGCCCCCCTCTTTCAGGAGCCGGGAACCGATGCCCTGGATCCGCTGCGAAGGGGACATGGCCCATCCGCTTACGGAGGGGGCATCGATAAGGGCCGGGCGGAAATAGACGGTTTTATGACCCTGATCGAGTCTTTTAAAGCCGAAATCCTGGGGGGGGCATCCCAAAAAGGCTGGAGGCTTTCCCAAAAAGTACGGCGCCTGATAGAAACCATTGATTACTGGTCCTACCTGATCACGGAGTACCGTAAAAATGACAAAATGGCCCGGTGGAAATTCCTCAATATTGAAAGCCTCATCAGTTCCATAGAAACCTGGGAAGCCGATGAAGACAACCCGGACCCTACCCTTTACCCATACCTCAACCGGATAAGTCTTATCACCCGCAATGATGAGGATGGGGAGGCGGGCGGAAAGGGAAAGGTGAACCTGATGACCATCCACGCCGCTAAGGGCCTGGAATTCCCCGTGGTTTTTATCGCCGGCGCCGAAGAGGGCATCATTCCCCACGAACGGAGCCTGGAAGAGGGGGGGGGAAACATCGAAGAAGAACGGCGGCTTTTTTATGTGGCCATCACCCGGGCCAGGGATAAGCTCTTTATCTCAAGCTGCCTTAAGCGGCGGAGATTACAAAACACCGTCGACTGTGTCCCCTCCCCGTTTTTGGCGGAAATCCCCCCCCATCTTATCGCCTATCGGGAGGAGGAAAAACCCGTGGAAGATCCCAAAGAAGCGGAAAAATATTTTGCCCTATTAAAAAGCAAATTTACCTGATATTTGGTAAAGGATCTGGATAAATTCCGCCGATTTATGTTATGATAACAATAATATGAAAAACAAAAAGTATATTTTAGGCACTGTTTTTTGTTTTTTTAGTCTTATGGTATATGCCGAGTCCCTTCCCGACTGGTTTTTGCCCCTACGGGAGGCCATCTATGAGCAAAATCTCAAAGCCGATGCAGTGGCCCCCCTTTACCGGGAGGTAAAACGCCGGGCCGAAGAAAGTCTCTCCGGGCAGCAGCTTTACCTTATGTTGTCCCGGTGTGAATATATGATGGGACGGGTTTATCTTTACGACACCCGGAAAGATGAGGCCCTGGCCCGGTTTGAGGAAGGGATAGCCCTGGCCCAGCGGTCTCTGGATATGGCAGCCTCCCCCGAAGGGTGGGTGATGCTGGCGGAAAACCTTTCCCAATCCTGTACCATCAAATCGGTGGGTTATGTTATGCAGAACGGCCCTAATGTGGAGCGTTATGCCAAAGAGGCCCTGGCCTTGGATCCGGGAAACACCGCGGCCCAATTTTTGATAGCTTCCCGGTGGGTGTACGCTCCCTCACCGTTTAATAATTTAAAACGGGGAATACAAATGATGGAAGATATTTTGAATAATTTTGAAACACGATTGCAGAAGGACGATCGTTTTAATGTATATTCAGCCATAGGTTATGCCTATTTAAAGCAGAAAAAAAACCAAGAGGCCAAGACCTGGTTTCAAAGGTCCCTGGCTGTTTATCCTACCAATCAATATGTACAAGAACTGTTGAGCAAAACTTAAGTTTTGCCTACCTGATTGAGCCGGTTCCAAGATGCAGGTTAATCTTGCGGGCGGCATCAATTTTTAGGAACGATACCTTTTTATGGAAATGATGATTGCGTTTATTCCGAGTGTGTATTTCCCCATCCTTATCGGTGTGGGCATTTATTTTTGCCTTTTGGGAACGATCAATATGATCGATATGCGGCTTCACGCGGTCCCCCCCACCGTTAAAGAAGGGCCGCTGGTTTCCGTGCTGATCCCCGCCCGAAACGAGGAACAAAACATCGAAAGATGTCTTAATTCCTTACGGAATCAGGATTATTTGAACTATGAGATCCTCGTAATCGACGATAATTCTACCGATAAAACCTTCAGTATTATCCAGAAGATCGCCCGGGAGGATAAGCGGGTCCGGGTTTTTTCCGGTAAACCCCTGCCGGACGATTGGTTTGGAAAACCCTATGCCATGCAGCAACTCTCCGGGGAAGCGAAGGGGGATATTTTTGTCTTTACCGATGCCGATACTGTCCATAATCCCACCTGTATTTCCTGGACCGTATCCAATCTACAAAATTCCAAGGTGGATTTTATTTCCGGGTATACCAAACAAAAACTCCTCACCTTTGGGGAGGCCATCACCGTACCCTTGATGTATTTTCTCACCACCATCGTGGTGCCCATTTTTTTAAACCGTTATACCCGGTGGACCTTTTTTTCCGCCGCCATCGGTCAGTTCATCGCGGTAAACCGGGATGCCTTTGAAAAGGTCGGGGGATACACCACCATCCGGAATAAACCGGTGGAGGACATGTACCTGGCCCGGCTTTTCAAACGTCAAGGATACCAGACCATATTCCTGGATCTAAAGGAGCAGATCCGTTGCCGGATGTATACGGGGTATCATGCGGCTCTGGAGGGGATAGGAAAAAACATCTTTGTTTTTTTCGGAAAAAATTCGGTCCTCCTTTTTATAGTCGCCCTTTTGGTGGTTGTTTTTATTTTCCTGCCCTTTCCCCTTTTGTTTATCCTTTTGTTTATACGAAGTCCTTTTTTCATCCATGTTTTACTAGCCAATAGCCTCTTTACCCTGGCCTTTGTTATCCAATACCTGGACCGCGATATACCCTGGTATTACGCTTTCCTCTGGCCGATTATTTTTTTGAATTACCTTTATGTGGGAATTTTTTCCTGGTTCAGAACCGTAAGCGGTAAGGGCTTTCTCTGGAAAGACCGGGTGGTGCGTTGAATCATGCCTTATAAACGCGGCCGTCCCCTCCTGGACGTTTCCCTCCCCTTTCGGCTTGCCACGGCTATGGTTTTTTATCCCGTCTGGATCCTGGCTCAGACGATAAATATCCTGCTCTATACGACCGGATATGAAAATACCGGAAAACTCAAGGGTATCTCCCGGGCTATCCTGGTATCGAACCATACCACTTTTTTGGATCCGGTTATGGTGAGCGGCGCCGTATTTCCCCGTCGTACCTGGCAGACCCTTCTGGAGGGAACCGTAGTGACCCCCTACCTGGGGACCTTTGTCCGGCTCCTGGGAGGGATGCCCCTTCCCCCGGGTAAGAGCGGATTGGACCGTGTTTTGGCGTCCGCCAAAACCGCCTTTCGGCACCGCCGGTTTATCCACTTTTATCCGGAAGGGGAATGTTACCTTTACAATCAGAAAATCTATGAATTTAAACCCGGGGCGTTTTATATCGCCGCGGAACTTGATATTCCGGTGATCCCCCTGGTTACGGTTTTTTCCGAAGGGGCCTTTAAACCTTTTTCCTTTTGGGGCCGGTCCCTCCCCAAGGAAAAAATGATAGTCCTGGATCCGGTATACCCCTCCCGGTTTATCCGGCGGAACAAAACCGGGGCGATATCCATGGACTCGGTTCGGGAATTCGCCCGGGGGGTTCGGGAGATTATGCAGCGGGAAATAGACGCCCGTCAGGGCAGTTCCGCCTTCTATCGGGGGAGGATGGAACGGTTGAAGGGGATAAATGATTAGCCTGTATATTCGGCAGTTTTTCAAATTCTTTCCCGGGCTTGTGGGTATTGCGGCTGTTCCGCCTTCAATGTTACCGTAAAGGGATGAATGAAACAGAAATTACTCTTTATATTTCCGAAGACGGCGACGACTCGAATGAGGGAACGAATGAGAAGCCCTTGTGGAGCGTAGCCGCGGCACTGGACAGGATCCGGGGAAAATTATACGGGGCGGCGTACCTTATCATAACAGGATCCGTTACCGAGGTTGCTGCCCGTAACGCGATGATCGATATAACGGGAGGGGATTTACCCGTAATTTACCTGCAAGGCGGCGGCAGCGAAAATCCCGGGACACTCGACGCCCAGGGGCTTGACAAGCGTGTTATATATATCGCGGACGGTAATAAGGTATACCTCGGGAAAAATATCGTTATCCGCGGAGGCGTTACTCAGGACAGCGGCGGAGCGGGTATTACCGTTGACAGGGGAACCTTGATTATGCGGGGCGCCGAAATATCGGATAACGATGCCGGTTTTGGTATGGGCGGCGGTGTGTACTTGAGCGGAGAGAGCGAATTTATTATGGAGAGCGGCTTAATTGCGCGGAACAAAACCAAAATGAACGGCGGCGGAGTGTTCCCGGATGACGGCGGAAAATTTACGATGCTTGGCGGCACTATTTCCGATAATGAAGCCATTGTTTCAGGCGCGGGGGTTTTTGTAGGGATAGGCGCCCAATTTGTCCTGCGGGACGGTTTAATTGGAGATAATATAGCAGGCGGTGAGAAGCTCATACGGATTGGGGGCGTATCCATCCCCTATGGGAAGGGAGGCAGTGTGTTCGTCTGTTCAAATGCCCATTTTATCATGGAGGACGGCAAAATAGAATACAACCGCGCCATTGCCGTTGAAAGGGAGGATTACGCCGGTTCCGGAGGCGGTGTATTCGTAGATGCCGGGGGCGTCTTTACCTTTGAAAAGGGACTCATCACGAAAAACGGCGTGATGAATTGGGGCGGCGGAGTATACAGCCAGGGCTCTTTTACCTGTCAGTCAAACGCTATGATCACCAATAACGTTGCGCGTCTTGGAGGAGGGGGCGTTTTTGTCGCCGGCAAGGAGGGTGTTTTTATAGTGAAAGGCGGATTGCTGATGAAAAACTATACCGCCGGTATGGGCGGCGCCGTCCATGTTATGGAGGACGGCAGTTTCACTATGGAGGGAGGGCTCGTGGTCAAGAACAGTGCCGGCAAACTGGGGAACGCCTTTGCCATAAGCGGTCTGGGAACCATAAACGGCGGGGCTATAGTTGAGAACTTCGATGCGCTGAAAGATGACAATACAAAAGATAGTGAAACCGGTACATCCCGGGAAGCAGTGCCTTGTATTATCGTTATAGAGGACACAGGGAAACTTGTCATACAAAAAGGCGAAATTGACGGGAAAATACTGATGAAAAAAGCAGACCTACTGGAGGATCGGCGCGAGAAAGAGGAAGCGGATTAGAACCTGAGCCTGGCATATTTTTTTTGTGTAACTGGCCTTCTGAAATTTAACCCTGAAATCCATATCCGCTTTTAACTAGAAAATGGTTTGTATAATTCCTTGTTAGATATAAAGTTACGAGAAATTCACCCGGCTCCCAGCCCTGGAGATCGCAAAGAAAAATCACCTCACCCCAAATCTTCTAACTCCCTAACTCCTCGATCCTAACTATTCCCCGGGGCCTTTTCATAACCCTTGTACAAATACCGCTTGATCTTTTTCTGGGCGTTTTTTTCAAATTCTTCCCGGCGTATCACAAAGTCGGATATTTTTTTGTACCCCACCAGGGTTCGGTTTACCTGCTCAATTTCCTTTTTTACCAGGCCGTGAATAAAGGCGTCGTCCAGTTCTTTGCCGGGGTAATCCTCGGCCAGGGCCTCGGTATGGGGAACCACCACGGCGAAGATCTGCTCCCCCCCAAACTCAGCTTCCTTGCGGCCCAGAATGAGGATCTCGCCGATAACCCGGGAGCCCTCAAAATGGGCCTCGATCTCTTCGGGGTATATGTTTTTACCGCCGGAACTGACGATGAGGTTCTTTTTACGGCCGTTGATGAAGATGAACCCCTTCTCGTCCCGGTAGCCTAAGTCTCCGGTCTTAAGATACCCGTCGTCGGTAAATACCTCCCGGGTGGCTTCGGGGTTCTCATAGTACCCCAACATCAGGGAGGGGGACTTGACCGCAATCTCCCCGATCCCCTCCCCGGAGACATCGATGATCTTTACGTCCGTATATTTTACCGGCAGCCCCACAGAAACGTTGTTTTTATGCCAGGGGGTATTCACGCTGATCAGGGGGCTGTTCTCACTCATCCCATAGCCGTGGACCACGCAGAATCCCAGGGATTCAAAGAAGTCCGCGGTTTTGGGGTTGAGGGGACCGCCCCCGCCCACCATCATCCGTACCGAATCAAGACGGGTCTTTTTCCGGATGCCCCGGAGCACCACCCGGCCAAAACCAGGCATACCCCGTTTGGAGAGGAAGAGGGTTATCCCCCGCAGGCAGTTTAAAAATGCGCGGACGATACCGGGGAGTTTCATAAAACCCTGCTCAATAGCGATTTTTACCTTGTCGTAGAGGAGGGGTACGGCGATGAGGAAGGTCCCCCCCACGTCCTCTATATCATCGATCACCACCTTACCCACCAGTTTCTCCACAATGACGGTGGCGGCCCCCACCGAGAAGGGGGAGACAAAGGAACAGGTGGTGGGATAGGTGTGGTGCAGGGGTAATACGTTGATAAACACATCCCAGTCATAGGCCCGCAGGGATCGGACCGCCGCGTTGGCATTGGCGATGATCCCCTGGTGGTGCAGGGTAACTCCCTTGGCAAAACCGGTGGTACCGGAGGTAAACACAATGGACACCGGGTCGTGTTCGCCGATGGCTTCCACCCCGGGCAGGGCCTGGGAAACGGCATCGGCCCCAAAGGATCCGTAGGGGGTCTTGCCCCCTTCGCTCAGGCATACCGCGGCGGCAAAGGATATACCCTTGGAAGAACAGGATTCGGCAAATTCCTGTTTTCGCAGGGAATGGAAAAAGGCCTTGGCCTTGGTAATTTTTAAAATATTGAGACACTCATTTTCGGAAACCAAAAAATCTATAGGGACGATAATGCAACCGGTGATGGCGGTTCCCAGCCAGACCGCTATCCATTCCGGGCGGTTTTCCGCCCACAGGGCAACCCGATCCCCTTTTTTAAGCCCCGCCGCCAGGAGTCCCCGGCCTATTCTGCGGGCCTCTTGGGCAAGACGGGTAAAGGTCCAGGTGGTAAATTCCCGTTGCTTCCCCGAACGATAATAAATGGCGGTATGATCTGTCCACTTTGTTTCAATACCCTCTAACCAGGCGATAAAATTCGGATAGGGCATATCCGGCCAATCAGCAATATAATCTTTAAATTCCAACATAAATTTATGATAAACAAAAATCAAACCTTTGTCGAGATAATCCTTTAAAGACCCGGACAAAGACGGATGCCTATTCCGTAAAACTCCCTATTTTACGGAACTTGGCGTAACGCCGGTCCGGTAGACTCCGGCTCTCCAGCGCGGAAAGCCGCCGCACCGCCTCATGGATATAGGCGGAAATATTGGCAGCCGTCCGAGGTATATCGTGGTGGGCGCCCCCTTCGGGTTCGGCGATTATCTTATCGCAGATTCCAAACCCCAAAAGGTCCTCGGCGCTTATCTTCAAGAGGACCGCAGCTTCCTTTTCCCGGCTTCCATCTTTCCAGAGGATCGACGCAAACCCCCGGGGGGATATGACCGAATAGAGGGCGTTTTCCAGCATGGCCAGCTCGTCGCATACCCCCAGGGCCAGGGCCCCGCCGCTGCCCCCTTCCCCCAGAACTATCGTAATGACCGCTGTTTTCAGGGTCATAAACTCCATAAGGTTCCGGGCAATGGCCTCTCCCTGACCCCGTTCTTCCGCATCCACCCCGCAAAAGGCCCCGGGGGTATCCACAAAACAGATCACCGGCCGCCGGAATTTTTCCGCCTGCCGGGCCAGCCGCAGGGCCTTGCGGTACCCTTCGGGATGGGGCATGGAAAAATTGGTTTTTTTAAGTTCCTCAATATCCCGGCCTTTCACCTGGGCGATGATCGTTACCGGGGTATCCCCCAGCAGGGCAATTCCCCCCATTATAGCGGGATCGTCTCCAAAGTACCGGTCCCCGTGGAATTCGATAAAATCCTTAAAAATAAGGGGCATATAATCTTTAATGGAAGGGCGGCGTACAATATTCCGGAGCAATTCCAGCCGCTCCGTGACGGTTAATGCCGGCATCAGGAGGCCTCCCGGGGGTAACGATGCAGCCGGATCAAGCGGGACAAAACATCCCGCAGTTCAGAGCGGGGGACTATCATATCCGCAAAGCCGTGTTCATGGATGAATTCGGCGGACTGAAAATTCTCCGGTAACACCTGACCGATGGTATCCTGAATTACCCGTTTCCCCGCGAAACCCACCAGCACCCCCGGTTCGGCGATAATGATGTCCCCCAGGGAGGCAAAGGAAGCGGTGACCCCGCCGGTGGTGGGATCGGTCAGTACCGTAATATAGAGCCCCCCCGCCTGGTGGTGCCGGGCCACGGCCCCGCTGGTCTTGGCCATCTGCATCAGGGAAAAGATCCCCTCCTGCATCCGGGCGCCTCCGGAGGCGGTAAATAGAACCACCGGGAGCCGGTTTCCGGTAGCGTATTCAAAGAGGCGGGTTATTTTTTCTCCCACCACGCTGCCCATGCTTGCCATCATAAAACGGCTGTCCATGATGCCGATAAGCGCCGGCAGGCCCGCTATGGAGGCTTTACCGGTTACCACCGCCTCCCGGGTTTCACATTCTTTTTGTAATTGGGCAATCTTCTCCACATAACCGGGAAAATCGATGGGGTTTTTTGAATCCATGTTTTGGTCAAATTCAATAAAACTGCCCTCATCCACGGTCAGCTTAAGCCGGTCCTGCCAGGTAAGCCGGGAATGGTAATTGCAGACCCCGCAGACTTTATAGTGCCCCTCAAAATCTTCCCTGCCGATAACCGTCTGACAATGGGGACAAGTAAAAGTAAGGTCCTTTGAAGTTTCGGTTTGTTTATTATCCATGAGTCCAGAATATACTTAATAAACTGCCCCCGGTCAATCTGTAGTTGACATTAACCCTGGTTTCTATCATAAAGAAAACCATCATGAGAAGAAACATCGTACACCCGGGAGCCGGAAAGCTGAAATATGAAATTCGGGAAATCGTGGCCTTTGCCCGGGAACTGGAAAAGTGGCATATTCCGATAATCTGGGAAAACATCGGGGACCCGGTAAAAAAGGGAGAGCCCGTCGCCGGGTGGATCAAGGATATCGTCAGGGAAAAGGCCGGGGAAGACAATTCCTATGCCTATTCGGAAACCGAGGGCGCCCGGGAAGCCCGGGAATTCCTTGCGGACCGGGTTAACCGGCGGAAAAAAATTTCCCTCCCCGGAAAGGACCGGGAGGAATATCCCAATCCGGTAACCATAAGCCCCGAGGACATCCTTTTTTTTAACGGCCTGGGGGATGCGGTGGCCAAAGTTTTCGGATTCCTCCGCCGGGAAGCCCGGGTTTTGGGACCTTCCCCGGCCTACTCTACCCTTTCCTCCGCGGAAGCGGCCCATTCGGGGTATGAACACCTTACCTACCGGCTGGACCCCCAAAAGAACTGGATGCCCGACTTGGAGGATGTGGAGTTCAAGGTAAAGTACAACGACTCCATTGCGGGGATCCTCCTTATCAATCCGGATAATCCCACCGGCGCGGTATACCCCACGGAGGTACTGGGGGAGTTTGTCCGGATCGCCCGGACCTACGGCCTATTTATTATCTGTGACGAAACCTATGCCAACGTCATATATGGAGGGGCTAAAACCGCGGCCCTCTCCCAAATAATCGCCGACGTACCCGGCCTTGCCCTGCGGTCCCTCTCCAAGGAGGTGCCCTGGCCGGGGGCCCGCTGCGGCTGGGTGGAGGTGTATAACCGTAAAGTGGATCACCGCTTCGACCTGTATATCCGCAGCCTCCTGGACGCCAAACGCCTGGAGGTTTGTTCCACCAGCCTTCCCCAGCTCTGTATTCCCGCCATAATGGGGGATCCCCGCTACGCCGACCACTTAACCCGGCGGGCCGCCGTGTTTGAAGGGCGGGCGGAAGAAGCCGCCGCCGCTTTTACCGGCATATCCGGTATCAGTCTGGTAAAACCCCGGGGCGCCCTCTACGCCACCGCGGTGTTTGATCCCCTTACCATGGGGGACGAAAAACAAGAGCAGACCCGTTATCTTCCGGTTTCAGACCCCAGCCTGGGGGAATTTATCAAAGAAAAAATCACCGGGGTGGCCCCCGACAAGGGGTTTGTGTATTGGCTTTTGGCATCCACCGGGATCTGCGTGGTCCCCCTTTCCGGTTTTGCCAGCGATTTACCCGGCTTCCGTTTTACCCTTTTGGAATACGACGATGAAAAACGGAGGCGGATCTATAAAACCCTGGCGGAATCGGCACAAGAATACCTCATGCCCAGGTCGATCCCAAAACTCGGGTTAATTCTGTGAAAAAATCGGGGGCTTTTTACTACCGGGGCCAGTTTCAAAACTCCGGTGGGTTTTGAAACTGCCTTGATTCGTTGCGAAGGGTCCATACCCCGGCCCCTTGGGGCGGAACCAGGGTATGGACCCTGAGTCAAATACCTTACGAGAACAACATACCTCGTCCGCTTGCGGCGAGGTTGTTGATTAATAATCGGCTCTGCCTTTTCTGGATTTTTTAAGCAACTTCCGTTGAATAGCCTTCTTTTTCCGGTTGAGGATAGTGGAAGGTTTTTCATAATATTCCCGTTTTTTAAATTCCCGAATGATACCCTCCTTTTCTACCATACGTTTAAACCGTTTGATAGCCTTTTCCAGCATCTCATTATCATCTACGATGATATGCGCCAATTACCTCACCTCCCTTCCTGCAACGGTCAAAATAAAACCTCCAAAACCGGGTTTAAACCCCGATGGAGTTTTGAAACCAAGTCTATTGATTGAGTTTACCTAAAATAAGCGCTTTGTCAAGGACGGATCGGGCCATCAGGGCATCGGGATCGGCGTTTTCCCCGGCTATCCGGATCTCCCAATGCAGGTGGGGTCCGGTGGAAAGGCCGGTAGACCCCGATTCACCCAGGGGGGTCCGGGCGTCTACCATGGACCCTTCGGCTACGCTGATTTTATCCAGATGATAATACAGGGAATAAACCCCGGGGAGATGTTCGATAACCACCGAATTCCCCGTAACTATCCGGGGACGGGCCAAAACAACCCGGCCCGGGGCGCAGGCGGTAACCGGGGTACCCCGGGGAATCCCATAATCGACCCCGGCATGGATCGACGTTTCGGTGGAACCGTCCACATACCGGAAAACCCGGCGATCCCCAAAAAAACTGGTCCTCCGGGTGGAAGCTACCGGGGGCACAAAAGGCCCCGGGGCGAATAGCTCGGTCCCGGTTCGGGAGATGATCCCCCATAGGGTTTCGGATTCCGCGGTTTTCTTCGGGTCCGAAAGGATCCGTAGGTCGGTATTTTCCTGGTCCAGGACAATTTCTTCAAAGACAAATTTCCTGCTGCCGATGGTAACGGGAATTTCGGCGATCCTTTCCCCATCCCCTTCCACCCGGATCAGGGCGGAACCGGCGGCGGCCGTGGAGGGAACCGCCAGGAGCGCCGCTTTAACCGGTTGTCCATTTTTATCTTGCAAAGCCAGGTCAAAAAAAACCGCCCCGGTCAAGCGCTGTCCCCGGGAATTCAGCAACACCGCCCGGAAACTGCCTGACCGGCGGGTGGCGAGTCCCAGGGTAACCGGCTCCCCGGGCAGGGGATTTTCCGGCAGAGCGATAAGCCGGGTTTGGGCATGGAGGAGCGTGCCGGCGCTTAGGCATAAAATCAGGACAAAAACCAGGGGGAATATCCGCCGGCCAAACCGTTTATGGTGATACGCCGCTTCCTCCACTGATAAAAAAATCAAAGCCCTCAGGTTGCCCTCCGGCCGCTCTCCTCGGAGCGTTTTAAATCAATGATCACCAGCTGGGGGGTTTCGGTATGGTTAAACCAGTTTCGGGTAATCTCAAAAACCAGATCTACCTGATCGCCCTGGTCAAATTCCTTTTTTACTTTTTCAGCCGCCTGCCAATATACCCCGGGCCATTTATATTTCCCCGCATCCAGGGTGAGTTTTACATGTTTTAGCTCGGGTTTCCCCATGAGGAGGATATCACTTATCCTAAGCCCCCGGGCCAAAAAACTCAGGGGCTTATTCCCCTCTCCGTAGGGTTCAAAACGGTCCAGTAAGGGGATAAGAATATCCGGGGCAAGGTAGGCATGGGGCAGTTCCGCATCGATGGTAAGGGTTTCTTCATCCTCCCCTTCCCCAAGTTCTATGGTCCGGGCTACGATCTTAAGCCGTTCCCGCAGGGGTTCCCAATTCGATTTTTTGATACTGAACCCCGCCGCGTAATCATGACCGCCCCAATCGATAAAAAGGTCCGCGCATTGTTCCAAAAGGGGCCTGAGGTCGTAACCCTGGACGGAACGGCAAGATCCGGCGGCGATTTCTTCCCCCAGGGCCACCACCACCGCGGGTACCTTAAACCGGGAAACCAAGCGGGTGGCCATGATCCCCGTAACCCCCCGGGGAATATTTTCCCCCGCGGCTATTACCAGGGTCCCCCCGAAATCCTTAAAACTCTCCTCGGCCAGGGGTTCCACCTCCTTGGTCCAGGTATCGTTTCCCAGGGTTTTCCGTTCCTCGTTCAGGGCGATAAGATCATCGGCCAGACGGTCCCGCTCCCCGGCCTCCTCCTGGGTTAAGAGGCTCACCGCCTTGCCGGGATCGCCCATACGTCCCGCGGCGTTAATGACGGGACAGAGCTTCCAGGAAAGTTCCCCGGCGCTCATCCGTCGTCCGGCCAGTCCTATCTTAAGGAACAGGGACTGCAAAGCCGGCCGGGGGGTCCTCTGCAGGGCCTCAATGCCCTGGCGGACGATGATACGGTTTTCATCCCTGAGGGGCATAATATCCGCCACGGTCCCCAGGCTTGCGAGCTGGAGATCCACCCCGTCTTCATCGGTAAAGAGGTTTTCCCGTTTTTGAATAAAAGAGATAAAAAGATTGATGAATACATCCAGTTCTCCCTGGGGCTTGTCGGAGTACCGGGCAAGCCGGGAAAGTTCTTTGATCCTGAGGAGGCTCTTTCCCAGGGTTTGGGGGATCTCTTTACCGATCTCGGGGGCAATTTCAAGCATGTGTATCTCAACCCCCGAGCCGAAAATTTTAAACAGGGCCTTTTTCTGAAGAGGCAGATCCCAGGTAAGGATCTGCTGCCCCTCAAGAAACCGGGGAAGCCGGGTATCGGTAATACCCACCATGCCGGGTATCACCGTTTCCACCAGCCGGTCTATGACCACCAGGTTCCGCAGCTTGGCAATCTCGATACTATAGGCATCGTTTGAAGGCCGGATATTGAGAAGACAGAGGGATTGACCGTAGGTCTCACTTTTTAAGGCAAACCGCAGGGCCCAAACCAGTTTATAGGTGACCCCACAGCCGGCCAGGTCCCGGAAAGGATAGGGCGGGGAAACGGCCAGTTTTGGATTAACTATGGCCAGGGCATCGGGCAGCTCGTCCCGGAGGTTATGGTGGTCGGTGATGACCACGTCTACCCCCAGTTCCCGGGCCCGCGCCACTTCGGCGGCATTGGAAACGCCGCAGTCCACGGTGATAATCAGGGTACCGTAGGCGGCGGCGAATTCTTCCACGGCCGTCATAGAAAGGCCATAGGGTTCATCCCCCTGGGGCAGGCGCCAGCTTACATCCATCCCCAGGCGGGAAAGAAACCCCCACAGGAGGGTGGTACTGGTGATGCCGTCCACATCCCGATCGCCGAAGACCAGGACCTTCTCCCCCTCTTCCTTGGCGGCGAGGATCCGGTCCACCGCGTCTTCCATGCCCGGGAGTTCGAAGGGGTTTCGCAGATACCGGAGATCATCCTCAAGAAAATACCGGATTTCCTCCCCCCGAATAATGTCCCGCCTGGCCAGGATCGAGGCGGTAAGCTGATCACAGCCGTATTTTGCGGCGAGGTCTTTCACCAATTCCGGAGGAATGTCCCTTTTTTCCCAATTCATCTTAATCCATTATCCTTTGAGGCATTCCCAAAATTTTTTAATTTAGGAAATTCCCTAAATATAGTCCCAACTATCAGGCCGTCGTCCCAGGGCGGCGGCCACTATCCCTAAAACCATGGCCCGGACCTGCCGGAAGGATTCTCCATCCGGGATATACCGGGAAAGAAGGGCGGGCTTGAGGGATTCGACGGTCCTGAGCCAACGCCTGCCCCCGGGATTAAGGCTGAGAAGGCCCCCTTGGTTTTCACCACAGGAAGCACAGAGCAAGCCGCCGCTTCCGGGAGAATACCATAATACTTCATCCGCCCCGGCTTCACAAGAGCAGGAAGCACAACGGTCCAGGGGGGGACCGATACCCAGCAGTTTCGCCCAGTTCCATAAAAAGTGAATAACCAATCGGGAACCGGTCCCTTCATCGGCGGTTTCCAGGGCATCCAGGGTTTCGTCGATCAGGGACAGCGCTTCGGGCCAGTCTCCGCCCCCCCCGTGGGAAGCCAAAATAGTCTCCGCCAGGGAAAAGGCGGCCATGGACCGGTTATAGGTTTCCCGTATGCCCGGCCTCCAGGAGAGAACATCAAAGTCGGTTACTTTCCGGGTATCCCGGACCGGATCATGGTAAATCCAGAGGGTTCCCCGGTGAAAGGGGGCCACATGGGCCCGGAGACGGCTTTTCGGCCCCCCGTAGAGGGTGGCCCGGAGGATCCCCTCCTCGGCGGTGAGGAACCAGGCCTCCCGGTTGGACTCCCCAGCGGCGGCCCTGACCCGGAGGACCAGGGCGGAATAGGTAAAGGTCCGGGCCATACCTACCGGAGGTCCAAGGCAAAAATCTTGCTGTTCCGGCACTGATCGTAGTTTTTACGCCGGGATGGGGGAAGGCTCTCTACGGAACACTCCTTAAAACCCAGGGACTCAAACCAGTCGTGGGTATGGATGGTAAGGACAAAAACCCGATGAAATCCCTGTTTTATGGCCCGATCGATGAGGAAGCGGACCATACGCCCGCCCAGGCCCCGGTCGGTATAGGCCGGATCCGTGGCGACGGCGGCGATTTCTCCCTGGCCTTCCCCCCGATCGTGGAGGGCGGCGCAGGCATGGATGGAACCGTCTATTTCAAAGACCACATAATCGGCCTTTTTTTCCTGTATGGCTTCGGCGTCCCGCCTTACCAAAATCCCCTGCTGCATCAAGGGCTCCATGAGCCTGAGGATATCCGGGATATCTTCGGTTTTAAGGCTTCGGATGGCTTCATATTCATCGGCATATACCATGGTCCCCGCCCCCAGGTTGGAAAAAAGTTCCCGCAGAACCGCGCCCTCTTCCCGGCCGTCGATGAGGTGTACCCGTTCCACTCCGGACCGGGAGGCGCTCAGGGCCAGACGAAGTTCCGTTAAGGGCTTGTCCGGCTCCCGGCCGGGGGGATTTAATTCCAAGACCGCCTCCGCCTCCTGGGGGGTTAAGCGGATGATCCGTCCCCGGTTATCCAACTCAATATTCTCCGGTATCTTATAGCTCCCCCCCCTGAGCCCCTGGTGTACGGAGACGACAAAGAGTTTTACCGCCCCCAGGGCGACGGAAGCCTCCAGGGCTATTTCATCGCTGGGTACATTGTAGGGCTTGCCCGAAGGGCTATAACCGATACAGGGCAGGATGGGGACCATCCCCAGATCGAGGATCCGGCGGATGGAATCGGTGAGGATCTTATCTACCTTTCCGGTATGCTCCATATCGACCCCCTCCACCACCCCCAGGCCCCGGGCGCGGACCAGGTTCCCAATCACCGCGTCCACCGCACCGGCGGAAAGACCGGTCATAAACCGGGCGGCCGTATGGAAGGCCGCCATGGCCGTAAAGGGGATGGCCTCCGCCGAGGTAATCCGGGTGGACCCGGCATAACGGGACTTTATACCGTATTCCCCAAGCACCGAATCGATCCATTCCTTGGCGCCGGGAACTATCACCACCCGAAATCCCGTTTTTGCCAGGAGAGCCAGATCCTTCATCAAATAGGGGAAAAGGGGGTCTTCGGTAACCGGAAAATCGATCTTAAACACCATGGTGGAACCGTCAAAGCGGCTCTGGTAATGAAAAGCCTCCCGAACCAGATCCATCTGGGATACGGATTTATGTTTCATGTTGCACCTCATCCCTGGGGGATGTTTTGAAGCATAATATATTCTTTATAAATTCTATAGACCTTGCTGAAAAAAAATAGTATTTTGTAATGAGAGTAGCTGGTTCAAAACCAACCGGGTTTTGAACCGGCCGCAAATAAAAAGCAATTTTTGCTTTTTTATAAGATATTAACCATACTTTAAAGATGTCAGAACAAAGTGTAGTCCCGATAGATCAGATGCTTCCCCCAAAATTGCCCCTGGTAGCGCTTATGGGCCGGCCTATATTTCCGGGGATCTTTACCCCCATCATGATTGGGAATCCCCCGGATGTGAAGGTCATTGATGACGCCGTGGCTGGGGACGGACTTATCGGCCTGGTGATGTTGATGAATGAGAGTGAAACACCGGCCATCGGTGACCTCTATAAGGTGGGGACGGCGGCAAAAATTGTCAAAAAAATCAACCTTCCCGACGGGGGAGTAAACATTTTTATCTCTACCCTCAAACGGTTCAGGATCAAAAAGGCCCTTAACCCTTCGAACCCCATTGTGGCCGCGGTTGCCTATTTGGAGGATGAGGAGGATAATACCAGCGAGGTTAAGGCCCTGACCCGGGCCTTGATCAGTGAAATGAAGCAGATCTCCGAAAATAACCCCCTGTTTTCCGAGGAAATGCGCCTTAATATGATCAATATCGATCATCCCGGCAAAATCGCCGATTTTATCGCCAGTATCCTTAATATCGATAAAACCGAACAACAAAAGATCCTGGAAGTCCTCAATGTACGCAAGCGGATGGAGCAGGTCCTGGTTTTTATCAAAAAAGAACAGGAATTACTGCGGATTCAGAAAAAAATCCAAAAGGAAATCAACGAAAAGATAGAAAAATCCCAGCGGGATTATTTTCTTAAAGAGGAACTGAAGGCAATCAAAACCGAATTGGGGATGACCACCGACGCGAAAAGTTCCGAATACCAGCGTTTTAAGGAAAAATTCGACGCCTTTAAGTTTGAAGGGGAGGTTAAAGAGGCGGTAGAACAGGAACTGGAAAAATTCAACCTGATGGATCCGAATTCGGCGGAATTTACCGTGACCCGGAACTACCTGGATGTGATTGTAAACCTCCCCTGGAACGACCCGGAACCGGAAAATTTTGACCTTGCCGGCGCCCGGGACATTCTGGAGAACGATCACTACGGCCTTAAGGATGTAAAAAACCGTATTGTGGAATATCTGGCGGTTCGGAAATTACGGAAGGATACGAGGGGTTCCATCGTATGCCTCGTGGGCCCCCCCGGAGTGGGCAAAACCTCGGTGGGCAAGTCCATAGCCCGGGCCCTGGGGAAACAGTTTTTCCGGTTCTCCGTGGGAGGTATGCGGGATGAGGCGGAAATAAAAGGGCACCGGCGTACCTATATCGGCGCCATGCCCGGAAAGATCATCCAGGGTCTTAAAATCGTAAAAACCAAGGCGCCGGTTTTTATGATCGACGAGATCGACAAAATGGGGGTGAGTTTTCAGGGAGACCCTGCCAGCGCCCTCCTGGAAGTTCTGGATCCGGAACAGAACAACAGTTTCCGGGATCACTACCTGGACCTTCCCTTTGATATATCCCATATTTTCTTTATCGTTACCGCCAATACCCTGGATACCATCCCCCCTCCCCTTCTGGATAGGATGGAGATTATCCAGCTTCCGGGCTATATCGACAAGGAAAAAATTGAGATTGCCAAACGTTACCTGATACCTAAAAGCCTGGAAAAAAACGGCCTGAAAAAAAATCAGGTGAAATATTCCCAGCAATCCCTGCTCCATATCGCCAATGGATATGCCCGGGAGGCGGGGGTCCGGAATTTTGAAAAAAATCTGGACAAGATCCACCGAAAACTGGCAAAACAGATCGTGGAGAGTGAAGAGTTGTCGGCGGAAAGCGGAAAGGCGCAAGTTCAAGGGAATTTAAAGGAAAATTCACCGGCGCCGGATAAGACCGACGCCGACAATCCCCAGAAGGTTCCGGCTAAATTTATCATCGATAAAAAAATCATCGAAAAACATCTGGGCAAACCCCTTTTCCCTGAAGAAATATTAAAAAAGGCCGACCGGCCGGGGATGTCCGTGGGCCTGGCCTGGACCAGTATGGGGGGGGATACCCTGGTGATCGAGGCAATATCGGTGGCCGGCAAGGAAGGGCTCACCCTTACGGGTAAAATGGGAGACACCATGAAGGAATCCGCCACTATTGCCATGACCTTGGCGCGGAAACTGGGGGCTGAACGGTACGGCATCGATACGGTTTGGTTCGAGAAGAACCACATCCACCTCCACATCCCCGAAGGGGCCACCCCCAAGGACGGCCCCTCGGCGGGGATTACCATGGCGACGGCCCTCCTTTCCCTGATGCGGAATAAGGTCATTACCGACCGGATGGTTATGACCGGCGAACTCTCCCTTACCGGGCAGGTACTTCCCATAGGAGGGCTTAAGGAAAAAACCATCGCCGCCCAGCGTAATAAGGCCCGGCATATCATCATCCCCAAGCAGAACCTGCGGGACCTGGACGAGATCCCCGACCATGTCAAAAAGGGCATCGAATTCCACCCGGTGGAACGGTTTGAGGAAGTATTGGCCCTGGCCCTGCCCGATTAAGAACGCCGTGTATACCCATCCCAAACTCACCGCCTTTACCGATACCCTGGAAGCCCTGTTCCATGACGCCGACGAGGCCCTGGAAGAAAAGTGGGGAACGCGTTTTTCCCTGCATCCCAACCGGCCCAGACGGGGAGAAACCGGAAACCCGGAGACAGACGGGCTTTTTGAATTGGCCCCGGATTTTACCCCGGGAATCGGCTCAAAACAGGGCCGGGGGTACCTGGTGTCGATCCGGGTCGCCACCCTTGAACCGGTTCAACCCGCCTTATTTGAGGCTTTTATGGAAGAAGCCGCCCGCCAGATCCGGAAAAGACTCCCCCGATATTTTCCCGATCGGAAACTTGAGGTGGTTCGGGATGGCAAACGGTTTAAGATCATCGGGGATTTTTCTTTGGGAACGGTCTAGAATCGGGCGAGGGGCTGAAGGCCCTACCTTTCCCGTCGGGCCAGGTATTCCCTGGCCAGGGGGTCGTCAGGGGCCAGTTCCAGGACCGTGCGGAAAAAGCCCGCGGCTTCGTCGTCATTCCCCGCTTTAAGGGCCAGCACCCCCAGGTTGGAGATGATCTTGACATTTTCAGGATCCGTCCGCAAAGCCGTTTCCAGCTCCCTCCGGGCAGACCGGTAATCCCCCAGTTCCATGAGGCAGATGGCCAGTTCGTTCCGGGTATCGCTGTTATCCCCCCCCAATTCCAGGGCCTTTCCAAAGGACACGGCTCCGTCCGCCCAGCGGCCCAGCCGCCGTAAGGCCCAGCCCAAAAGGAACCAGCCGTTCCAGACATCGTAACGGCGCTCCAGGAAACTCCGAATCCGGAGGAGGCCCTTTTCCTCTTCCCCCCGGCGGATAAGATCGTAGGCTGCTCGGAACTCCCCGTCATCCAGCCCCCGGCTCTCAATTTCCCGGACCAGGGCTTGGGCCTTTTCTTTTTTTTCCGGATTATCCGCCAGGGGAATATAGGCGGAAAAACAGTCCCGGGCCGTGGAGAAATCCCTGAGTTTCATAAAGAAAAAGCCCGCGTTAAAAAGGCCGTTGGGATAGGGCGGATTAAGGCCGAGAAGCTCCTGATACGCCCGGTGAGCCGCAGTGTTTTCCGTTTCCGCCTCATTTTCCCTGCCGGAACGGGCAAGGAAGTCGGCCCGGTTTTCCAGAACCAGGGCCCGGTTGAGGAGTACCTCCGGGGCATGGGGAAAAAGCCCGGTTAAAGCATCCAGAATCTCCAGGGCCATATCGTAATCACCGTTACCGGCCTTGAGGATCGCCGCCTCGGACAGTTCCCGTAAAATATCGGGTTTAACCGTAAGGACAAAACCACGGTAATAATCGGCATCCTCATCATCGGGATCTTCCCCGATAACCCGGATCATGCCCGCGAGGATCATCTCCCAGGAAAGCTGTTCCAAGTCCAGATCCGTTTCCCCCGGGGCCAATTCCACCGGAATGGGTATGGAAGGATCAATGGAAAAAGCCCCCGGGGACTCGACCTGTCCGCGGAGAGATTCGGGGACCGACAAAAAGACGATACGGTTAGAACCGGCGGGTCTGTTCATGTTACTCCAAAGCGACTTTTTCAGGGACCTTATCTTTCGCCGTATCCGTGGGCGGATCGGTTTGCTTTTCGGGGGAACCTTGACTCGTTACACCTTCAGGGCTAGGCGCCGGGGTATTGGTCTCCGGGGCGCCCTTATTTCGTCGGGTTTCGGAACCCAGGGAATCTCCCCCCCGGTTATCCGCCCGGATTTGACTGAGGAAATCATTGAGCCGTATCTTATACCCCATGGGGATCGCGGCTTCATCAAAAAGCATAACCGGGGCGAGCAGATCCTTCCTCCCCTCCACGAGTTCCGACCGGATAAATTTTCCCCGGAGAAGATAGCTTTCCTGGGGGTCATCAAAGTCGATCCGCAGGGCCGCTTCCTTGTCCACCAGGAATTTAGCCACCCCCATCAAGATGAGTTTTGCCCCGGAGAAGGAAAGGTCCCGTAATATACAACGCCGGGGTACGCCCTGAATAAAGGTGGTGGTCTCTTTAGAAAGGAGCCGTAATTTACGGATAGAATCGGAGGTAATGGGAATCCGCTCCTCCCGGCGTTTTGTCGAATTGACATTGGCATCCAGCAGCCGCCCCATGATTTCAATGAGGTCATCGGGGGGACGCTGGGTAAATTGCAGGGTAAATACCGCCACATCCTTGGAACCGCCATAGGGAGCGTATCCCACCGAACGGGTGGATACAAAAAAGGTCACCGGAGAATTGGAATCGGCATCTTTAAAACACAAGCGGAGGCTCGCCGAATTATTAGCCTGCCTGAGCTTTTCGATCAGGCCGGATTTGATATTCGCCACTACCTTGGCGCCCTGAAAAGAAGACGAAAACACCACACAGGGCCAAAAATCACCGATACATTTAAGATATACCTGCTGAGGAATCAGCCCTGTAACCTGGATAATTTCTTTAGTAAAAGTTACTTCAATAGATTTATACCGTTCGTAATACTCGGTTATTTTTTGGCTGTTTAAAATTCCCATTGTTTTAACTATAGACGCTTTGAGAATATCCGTCAATTACGGTAAAGACCAGGGAACCATCTTGCCCCCGGAGGCTGCTTCCACGTCCGGTTGGTTTTGAAGCAGCCTCCCTTAGGACCCGCGCAGAAACAACATGACCGAATGGTCATATTGTTTCTTTATTGCGTAAGCAATTAGAATAAAATGCCCTGCATTTTATTCTTG